>JAPPIX010000341.1 GCA_028820495.1 Gammaproteobacteria bacterium | reverse complement strand
TGGAACGCCCGCAAACCCCCGCCCCTAACGGCTCTCAGAACAGCGCAAGTGCCTCGCCTCGGTTTGCGATAATCCAACTCACTGAAGCCTTGGAAGGAAGGGGAACATGGCCTACACCTTGGAGCAGCTATCGGATCTCGAAGCCATCCGCGATGCAGCCAAGCGCTACTGCCGGGGGGTTGACCGGCTCGATGAGCAATTGATGAAGTCCGCCTACTGGCCGGACGCGACGGACGATCACGGCGTCTTCGTGGGCAACGCGATGACCTTCGCTGAACACTGCATGGTCTCCCACCGGCGCTGGCGCTTCACCAGCCACTGCATCTTCAACCACAGCATCGAGCTGGACGACGACGGCCTCCATGCCCGCGGTGAAATCTATAACGTCACCTACTTGCTGCACGGCGAAGGCGATGCGCTTGACACTTGGCATGGCCGGTACTTGGACGTCTATGAGAAGCGGGCGGGGGAGTGGCGCATTCTCGAACGGGTGTGCGTTCATGAATGCACCACCAGCGCCCCGGTGTCGCCCATGGAAATCGACGCGCTCAAGTTCCGCCAAGGCAGCTTCGACCGGCCTTCCAGCAACCGTCGGTTGGGTCCCTAGCCCTAGTCTTGTCCACGGGGTCCGCAACGAACAGCTTCGCAAACAATGCAATGAATCTGCTCTAAACCCATTGCCATTCATCCTCAAGTAAGGAAAATACGGATATTTAAGGAATAGTCGGAGCGCCGTTGGTGATTGAATCCACTGTGACGTCAAAAGGGCAGACCACGCTCCCCAAACCGGTACGAAGGGCGCTTGGCGTTGGGGCGGGAGATCGGGTGCGCTACCTCGTGCTTGGTAACGAGGTCCGAATCCTGCCCCTACTGCCAGTTAGCGCCCTTTTCGGACTGTTAAAGCATGAGGGTGCGCCGGCGACCTTGGAGGACATGGAACGCGCTATCGCGGATGGAGCCTGCGACGAGTGATCGCGCTTGACACCAATGTTCTTGTGCGAGTTCTCGTTGAGGACGACGAGGATCAGGCTCGGTTTGCTCGAGCGTTGTTGGGAGAGTTGACGCCGGAACACCTCGGATTCATCTGCAGGGAGGTTGTGGTCGAACTGGTCTGGGTGTTGGAAAGAACCTACGGGCTTTCCAGAGACCAGATTGCGACTGCTCTCGAAGGGTTGGTTGCAACGGAGGGCCTGCAGGTCGAATCGGCGGACGACGTTGCTCACGCGGCCCTTCGATACCGGCAGGGCGGCATTGGCTTTTCCGACCTTATGATCGCAGCCGCCGCAAGGCGTTCGGGCGCAACTCGTCTTTACACGTTCGACCGAAAGGTGGCGAGGCTTGAAGATTGCACTCTGCTGGGCGAACCGGTTCCCTGAACCGAGGTTCCCCGGATCGCTGATTCCACTCGGTGCGCGATGGGTGTAATCTCAGGTCCATGGACAGCATCGCCAAGAATCCGGAACTGCTGAAACAGTACCTGAAGGATCCCTATCCGCTGCACGAGATGGTCCGCCAGCAGCGCCTGATCCAGGATCGTCAAGGCATCTGGTACGTGGGGCGCTATGAGGATGTGGACGCCATCCTCAAGGACAAGCGCTTCGGCAAGCAACCCTTGCCGGGCACGGAGCATCGGATGCCGGCCTCGGTTTCCGACGTTGACGATCGCCGGTCGATGCTGGTGATCGACCCGCCGGATCATGGCCGCATCCGGGGCCGCTTCGCCAAGGCCTTCAACGCCCGCCGCATCGAGGCGATGCGGCCGCACATTCAAGCCTTGGTGGATGGGCTGCTTGACCGTATCGAGCCGCGTGGCCGCATGGAGGCGATGCGTGAGTACGCCCATCCGATTCCGTCCACCATCATCAGCGAAATGCTGGGCATCCCGGCGGCTGACCGCGCCCGATTCGCCCGGATGTCCAACGATCTGATTGAAACCAGCACGGGCATCGACCCCGCCACCAGCGGTGCGGAGAAGCGCCGCCGCAGCGAAGAGGTCACAGCGCTGTTTGACGCCTATCTCAATGAACTCTTCGAGGAGAAGCGCCAAGCGCCAGGGGATGACCTGACCAGCGGCTTGTTGCTGCGCAACGAGGAAGAGGAAAACCTCTCGCCGGTGGAGCTGACCCACAACGTGCGGGTGTTGTTCATGGCTGGCCACGAAACCACCGTGAACCTGATCGGCAACGCGCTGATCGCGCTGGCGCGGCATCCGGCCCAGCTTGAGAAGCTGCGTCAGTTCCCCGAACTGATGCCCCAGGCGGTCGAGGAGTTTCTGCGCTTCGACTCCTCGGTGCAGCAGTTACCGCGGGTGGCCCATGCCGACGTGGAAATCGGCGGCCATCAGATTCTCGCTGGGCAGATGGTCGTGCTGTTGCTCGGTTCGGCCAATCGAGATGGAGAGGCCTATGAAAACGCCCAGGAGCTGGACATCGAACGCCCCTTTAGGCGCTCCAAGAGCTTCGGCGGCGGCGCGCACTTCTGCCTAGGCGCCCAACTGGCCCGCATCGAAACGGAAATCGCCCTTGGGAGCCTGCTGGCCCGCATCCCAAGCTTCGAGATCGACAACCTCGATGGCTTGGACTATCCCTTCAACCTGTTTTTCCGGGGGCCGAAGGCGCTGCACCTGTCTTGGACTCCGGCTTAGGGTTGGCCTCGAAACAAGATTGCTGAACCAAGGGCGGGACGCCTTCGCCTGTTCAGGTCGAGTGGGGGTCCGCCATGCCGAGTTCGTTGAGGATGGCCGTTTCCAGCTTCTCCATGGCCTCCGCAGCCGCTGCCGCCTCGTGGTCGTGGCCGCGCAAGTGCAGCACCCCATGCACGACCATGTGGGCGAAGTGCTCCGCTGGGGCCTTTTCCTGGAGCGCCGCTTCTTCCTCCACGACCGGGGCGCAGACCACGATGTCGCCCAACAAGCCGGCTTCGCTCGGCTGGTTCGCCGCAGCCGGGAAGCTTAGAACGTTGGTGGGCGCGTCAATGCCCCGGTAACGGCCATTGAGCGCTTGGGATTCATCGGCGTCCACCACCCGCACGCAGAGGTCGCCGCGCTCGCCCTGCAGGGCCTGCTTGGCCCAACGGCGAAAGTCGCGCACCTTGGGCAGGCGGCGCGCCGGTGCGGCCAACTGCACCTCAACGGACATTGCGCTGCTTATCCTTGCCCTCGCCCTGGTCCTTGGCCTCGGACTGATGCGCGGCATAGGCGTCGACGATCTTCTTGACCAAGGGGTGGCGAACCACGTCCTTGGAGCCGAAGTGGGCGAAGGTCACGCCTTCGACGTCGCGCAATACATTGCGCACGTTGACCAGGCCGGACTGCTGCCCGGGCGGCAGGTCGATCTGCGTGATGTCGCCGGTGATCACCGCCGTGGAGCCGAATCCGATGCGCGTCAGGAACATCTTCATTTGCGCCACGGTGGTGTTTTGGCTCTCATCAAGAATGATGAAGGCGTTGTTGAGGGTGCGCCCGCGCATGTAGGCCAAGGGGGCGACCTCGATGATGTTGCGTTCGATGGCCTTGTTGACGCGCTCGACGCCCATCATTTCATACAGGGCGTCATAGAGGGGGCGCAGGTACGGATCGATCTTCTGCGCCAGGTCGCCGGGCAGGAAGCCGAGCTTTTCGCCGGCTTCCACGGCTGGCCGCACCAGCAGCAGGCGCGCCACGCGGTTGCTTTCCAAGGCTTCCACGGCGCAGGCCACGGCCAAGTAGGTCTTGCCGGTGCCGGCGGGGCCGATGCCGAAGTTGACGTCATGGCTGCGCACCAAGCGCACGTAGTCGGTTTGGTTGCCGCCCCGGGGCTTGATGGTCTTGCGTCGGGCGCGGATGACCGTCGCGTCGGCCTCGCTTGACCCTGCACCCTCGCCGGCCCGGCGAGCAACCAGCGTCTCGACGCCGGATTCCTGCAGGAACAGGTGCACCAACTCCGGTTCGATGGCCCCGCGCCGCTCGGTCTCTTCGTAGAGCCGTTCGAGCACGGCGCTCGCGGCATGCACGCGCCGTTCGGGACCGCTGACCTGGAACAGGTTGCCACGGCTGCGGATGTGAACCCCAAGGCGCCCCTCGAGGTGCTTCAGGTTCTGGTCGAATGGCCCGCACAACGCCGCCACGCGGAGAGGGTCGTCGGGCTCCAGGTTTAGATTGGTGGTGAGCTGCACCACCTTCTGTTGCCAAGCCGCCGCTGCAGCTTGGGGCAAGTCCTCGCTCAAGTGCTTGTGCCGTTCCCCGCGTGTGTTGGCTTTTGTAAACGGGAGATTAGCACACCCATTCACCGCGCAGGGAATTGGGCAGCGCTTCGGTGATTCGCACTTCCGAAAACTTGCCGACCAGCCCGTCCCGCTGTGCGGGCCTGTCCTGCCGGACAGGCCTGTCCTTCCAGACAGGGGCAAAATTCACCACCCGGTTGTTCTCCGTTCGGCCTTGCAGTTCGTTGGGGTCCTTGCGGGCGGGGCCGGTCACCAGCACTCGCTGCCGGCTGCCGACCATGCGCTCGGCGATGGCGGTTGCGCTTTGCCGCAGGCGGTCCTGCAGGATGGCGAGGCGGTGCTGCTTGACCTCCATTGGCGTCTCGTCGGGCAGGCTGGCCGCCGGGGTGCCGGGGCGGGCGCTGTAGATGAAGGAGAAGGAGGTGTCGAAACCGATCTCGTCGAGCAACTGCAGCGTGGCGTCAAAGTCGGCGTCGGTTTCACCGGGAAAGCCGACGATGAAGTCCGACGACAGGGAAATGTTGGGCCGCACCGCGCGCAGCTTGCGGATCTTTGACCTGTACTCCAGGGCGGTATGGCCGCGCTTCATGGCCGCCAGCACCCGGTCGGAGCCGGACTGCACCGGCAAGTGCAGATGGTCAACCAGTTCCGGCACTTTGGCGTAGGCGTCAACTAGGTTGTCGCCGAACTCGACCGGGTGGGAGGTGGTGTAGCGGATGCGGTCGATGCCCTCGACCCCCGCCACGTAGTGGATCAGCTCGGCGAGGTCCGCTTGGTCGTCGTCAATCGGCCCGCGGTAGGCGTTGACGTTCTGGCCGAGCAGGTTGACCTCGCGCACCCCTTGGCGCGCCAACTCGGTAACTTCGCGCATGACGTCGGCGACCGGCCGGCTCACTTCCTCGCCCCGGGTGTAGGGCACCACGCAGAAGGTGCAGTAGCGGCTGCATCCCTCCATCACGGAGACGAAGGCGGTGGGGCCTTCCGCGCGCGGCTTGGGCAGGTGGTCGAACTTCTCGATTTCGGGGAAACTGACATCGACCACGGCGCCGGCCACCCGCGCCTTGGCCTGCTCAACCAGTTGCGGCAACCGATGCAGGGTTTGGGGGCCGAACACGATGTCCACGAAGGGTGCCCGGCGGGCGACGGCGGCGCCCTCCTGGCTGGCCACGCAGCCGCCGACGCCGATCAGCAAATCCGGATTGCGCGCCTTCAGCCGCTTCCAACGGCCGAGTTGGTGGAACACCTTTTCCTGGGCCTTCTCCCGAATGGAGCAGGTGTTGAGCAGGATCAGGTCAGCCTCCTCCGCCGAGGCCGCCGGCCGATAGCCGTGGCTCTCCCGCAATGCATCCGCCATCCGTGACGAGTCGTACTCGTTCATCTGGCAGCCTTGGGTCTTGACGAAGAGCTTCGGCGGCTCGCTTGCGATTTTCGGCTCAGCAGTCATGCGGTACATTGGAGATGAAACGCTGGTGCGGAATTTTATTGGCAAAGCGGGTCGCGACAAAGGAAAATATGCATGTGCCCAATCGGCTTGGATTTCCATGAGCGACGAACAATCCCATATCTACAAGGTCCTGTTTCACAGCATGGGGCAGATTTACGAGGTCTATGCCCACAACATTTACAGCAGCGACCTGTACGGCTTCATCGAGGTGGAGGACTACATCTTCGGCAAGCGCTCGAAGGTGGTCATCGACCCGGCGGAGGATAAGCTTAGGACCGAGTTCGAAAGCGTCCAGCGCAGCTTCATCCCCATGCACGCGGTCATCCGCATCGACGAAGTGGAGAAGGAGGGCGTCGCCAAGGTCACCGAGACCACCACCGGCAACGTCACGCCCTTCCCAATGCCAGTCCCCGGCGGCGACGGCCGCAAGGCCTGATCGCGCAGCTCAATCCACCAGCGCCAGCATCTCCTCCCGCGACGGCCCTTGCTGCCGACGGGCGCCTGCGTTGCGTAGGCGTCCGCGCAGCATGTAGAGCGTGATGATCAGGCGGGTGCGGCGGTCCTTGAGGAAGTGGCCGGGCGCCTCCAACAGGTTGACGGTGCGCAGCAGCCCGCGCAGCACGTGGAGGTTGTTGCGGGAGGCGGCGGCCAACGCATCGCCGAAGGCCAGGCGCAAGCGCTTGGCCGTTGAATCGGCTTCATCAAGCAATTGGTCCTCTAGGGCCGCCTTCGAACGCCGGATGCCGTTGCGGTCCTCCGCACGGCTGGCCTTGAATATGGGGCCGAGTTCAGCTTCGGTGCGTTGCTCGAAGGCCAGCGCCCGCTGTCGGGGGTCGGCGGTTTCCGCCAAGGTTCCGGCCAGCAGTTCGGCATGCAGGATGCCGGTGGAGCAGCCGCGGCCATAGAGCGGATTGGTGCGCAGGGCGGCGTCGCCCACCGCGAAGAAATTGAGCGCTTGGGGATTGCCGCGCTTGAGATAGCGCCGGCGCACGCCCCGGATGTCGCCGATTCCGAAGGGCGGCGTCGTGGCCTCGGGATTGTCGGCGAGCCAGGGGGCAAGGCCCGGAATGCTGCGGCAGATGGCATCGAACTTGGCGCCGTCCTTGACCGCAGCGCGCAACCGAGCCTCGTCGTAGTGCAGGCAGACGATGATGGCGAAGTGGCGATTGTCGCCCGGAAAGACGCCGTACTTGATGTAGCCCAGATCCCCGTTGCCGCGATGCTTGCCGCCGCGCGGCGGCTCCTCCACCCCCGGCCGGCGGCGGTAGTGGCGCGTGTAGTAAACGATTTCCGCGTCCTCGTTCTCCTCCTCCATGGCCGCCCCGGAAGTGGCCAGCCAACGGGGAAACTTGCTGGTGCGGCCACTGGCGTCGATGACCAGGTCGGCGCGCAGTTCAGGGCCGTGTGCCGCCACGCAGTCGCGGCGCACCTTAACGCCCTGAACTTGGATGGGTTGGGTTGCGGAATCGGTGATCAGCCCGTCGATGGTGACGTTGTTGATGATCTCGATGTCATCCACTGCCTGCACGTAGCGGCGCAGGGTCGGCTCGAACACCGCCCGCCGGGCCAGCAGGCTCCAGATCGCCTCATCGCCTGGTTTTGGCCGGTAGCGGCGGGCCAAGTTGGGCGGCAGCATGGCCTTGAAGTCGAGCCGACGGGCACCGGCGGCGTAGAGGGCATCAAGCAGGTCGGGATAGTGGTCCGCCAGCAGGTTGCACATCAGGCCCAGAAAGGCGTGCGGATGGCGGAATTGCAGCGCACCCTGGCGGGGCCAGTCGAAAAAGGCCGCATCGGCATCGCCAGGCGGGGGCGGTGGGTCGCGCTCCACCAGCGTCACGGCCATGCCGCGGCGAGCCAGGGCCAAGGCGGCGGCCATGCCGGCGATGCCGCAGCCGACGATGAGGACGCGCTCGTTCATCCCGCCCGCAAGCCGCCGCGGTGCGCGGAGTCAGAGACTTAAGCTGCGCAGGAAGCTGACCGGCAGCCGGTTCACCGCCTCGGGCGCTTCCTGTTGGGTCCAATGGCCGATGCCGGGCAGCAGTTCGTTGGTGCGCAAGTTGGGCACCCGCTCCGGCATCCTCTTGAGCGCCTCTGCCGCCATCAGTATCACGCCGTCCTTCTCGCCGGCGGCGAACAGGGCCGGCTGCTCGATGACGGCGGGTGCGCCTTCGGTGAGCCGCCAGGTGAGGTTGTGGTTGCGATAGTAGTTCAGGGGGCCGCGGAAGCCGGACCGCTCGAATTCCCCAGTGTAGAACTCCAGATCCGCCTCGGTCAGCCAGGGTGGCAGGACCTCTGGGTCCGGCAGGCCGGACAGCAGATCGTCATCGGGCTGCTTGGTGGCCAAGGTGCTGGCATCGGATTGGCCGGAGGCGAGGAACAGAAACTTGCGCAGGGCCGTGCGGATGTCCACCTCGAACTCCGCCTCCGCGACGCCGGGCTCTTGAAAGTAGAGCTGGTAAAAGAACTGGCCCTTGAAGGCTTCGCGCAGCATGTCCAGCGGCGGCGCTTCGGGGCGCGGGCTGAAGGGCACCGAGAGGGTGCCGACGGCGCGAACTTGGTCGGGGTGCTGGGCAGCGGCGCTCCAGGCCGTGGGCGCTCCCCAGTCGTGGCCGATGACCACTGCCGTTTCAGCCCCTAAGGCGGGGATCAGCCCGATGATGTCGGCGACCACTTCGACTTGGTTGTAGGCGCTGATTTCATGTGGCTTGTCGCTCTTGCCGTAACCCCGCATGTCCGGGGCCACGGCATGGAATCCCGCAGCCGCCAGCGGCGCGAACTGGTGACGCCAGGAGTACCAGGACTCCGGAAAGCCATGCAGCATGAGCACCAAGGGTCCCTCGCCCTGCTCGGCGATGTTGAGCGAAATGCCGTTGGTGGCAACCCGGCGTTGCCGGATGTTGCTCAAGCTCACGAAGCGGCTCCGGGCAGCAGGGCGCCGCGGCGGGCGTCGGTGTAGCCCTCGGCGGCCGACCAGGCCACCGCGCCGCCCACGATCACCGTGTCGATGCCCTCGGCGTCGCGCACGTAGCGGCTGCCGTCGCCGGGCACGTCGCGGGTGGCGTACTCCGCGCCCCGGTCGATGGCGGCCGGGTCGAAGATGGCGATGTCGGCGGCGTAGCCGCTTTGCAGCAGGCCGCGGTCCCCAAGGCCCCAGATGCTGGCCGTGTCGCTGGTGATCTTCTTCACCGCGCCCTCCAAGCTCAACGCGCCGGTTTCCCGCACGAAGCGGCTGAAAAGATAGCCGGTGTCGCCGTAGGTGGAGAACGACAGGATGTGGGCGCCGCCGTCGCTGGCACCGACATGAACCTGGGGGTGGGCCAGCAGCGCGCCGACCCGGGCGTCGTCGTTGTGGGCCATGTCGGCGGATAGGAAGTGGGCGTCTAGATCCTCCTCCAAGGAGAGGTCGATCATCGCCTCGACCGGCGTGGACTGGCGCAGTTCGGCGATTTCGGCGAGGGTCTTGCCAACCAAGGACTGATTCGCCTCGGATTGCGCTTGGCGCAGCCGCAGCCCCGGCCACAGATCGGGCATCGACGCCGCTTCGGCCACCATCTGGCGGCGCGAGTCGGGGTTGCGGAAGGCCGCGACGATCTCCTCATGGCTGCCGAAGCGCATGATTCGGTACCAACTAGGGAAGCGGATGAACATCAGGCTTGGCACGGCGAAGCAGAAGCTGATGTCGATCGGCCGAGTCTGCACCTGCGGCCAGACGCGGGCACCGCGGGCGAACTGCTCGCCCACCCGGGCCATGACGCGATCCGTGTCGATGCCTTGGTCGGTGCCGACGAACAGGGGCGAAAAGGTGGTGGGTATGCCGTGCTTGAGGGACAGTTCGGCCAACTGGTCCACGCGGGCGATGTTCAGGTCGGTGTCGTAGAACTCGGGCACCACCTGCAGCATGCGACCGAATTCGCTGAGCACCGAGGCCAAGGCGTCGAGTTCGCGAATGTCGGCGAAGCGGCTCGGCACCGGCTGCAGCCGCTCATCGATATCGACGAAGCTGGTGGACAGCCCCACCGCGCCCGCCTGCAGGCAGCGCCGCAACAGGGCTTGCATGGTGCTTACTTCGGCGTCGGTGGCACTGCGCTGGGTGGCGGCATCGTCCATCACCCACAGGCGCAGCAGGCTGTGGCCGACCAGCGGCGCGACGTTGATGGCCAAGTCTTCGGCGAGCCGCGCCAGGTAGTCTTCGAAGGACTCCCAGTTCCACTTCACGCCCACTTCGAAGGCCTTGAGCGGCATCTCCTCGATCTGGTTGAACATGCCCACCAGCTTGTTCCGGTGTTTGGCCTTGAGCGGCGCCAGCGACAGCGAGCAGTTGCCGGGAACGATGGTGGTGACGCCGTGGGCGAGGGCGGGCTTGGCGTGGGCGTCCCACAGGATTTGGGCGTCGAAATGGGTGTGCGGGTCGATGAAGCCGGGCGCGACGGCCAGGCCCGCGGCATCGATTTCCTGGCGCGCCGGTTCGCTGACTTGGCCAATGCGACGGATGCGGCCCCCTTCGACCGCCACGTCGGCGCGGTAGGCGGGCAGACCCGTTCCGTCCACGACCAATCCGTTTCGGATGAGCAAATCGAGCATGATGTTCAGACCTCCTATGGTTCGGTGCCGTTGTTTCGCACTGTCATTCCGTGCCCTTGTTCAGCGCGGCTGGTTGGTGCCGCCAGCCGGTTCCAGGAGCTCCGCAGGGCGTCGCGAACCCGTTCCCAGCCGACCCCGGCCAGCTCCTCCGTTTCGGCGGCGCCGCAGGCATCAAGCAGTGCCGCCGCCGCTGGCTCATCGAGACGCACCTCCGATTCCCCGCCGCCAGCGTGGCGCAGGGTCACCACTAACTCCGCCGCGCCGTCGTGGGCGGCGCCGACGCGGGTGGCGGCGATGACCGCGGTGCTCACGGCTGTTCGGCCATGGGCGGCTCGACGAAGATGATGTCGTTCGGCAGGATCGGATTGCCTTGGCCGGTCGAATCCGCCGCCGCTGGCCGCATGAAGACATGCAGATTCCAGCTTTGCAGCAGGTTCACCGCGTCTTCCGATCGGGTGCCCCGCAGCTCCCGTGCTGCGATGGACGCCCAATCGTCGCCGTCCTGGGGAAACACTGCCCGGCGGGCGGGCGTAGGTTGCAAGTCGGATGAGCGCTTGTTTGCCATGAGCGTTGTTGATGCGGCCCCTGCTGCGGATGCGCATTAAGGCACAGGTTGAGGACGGGGGAAAGTGGCGCCCGCACCGGTTGCCCCTTTTCGGATATTGACCCCAAGCCGCAGTGGGCAGAAACTACCTGTCATCCCGCGCTTCGGTGTTTGGTGGTGGGGAGCGGCAATTGAACTAAGCGGCGGCCACGAGGCCGCCAAGGGAGGAGAAGACCATGAGTGAAACTACGACAGCCATGGAAGACTATGTGCAAATGGACGCGGTGGACTGGGTGCCGTTCCCGGAGGCGCTCTGCAATGGGGCCATTCGCTGGAAGCTGCTCCACGTGTCGCCGGAATCGGGCGCTTGGACGGCAATCTTTGATTGTCCCGCCGGCTCGTCGTTCGCCAAGCACATCCACATGGGACCTGGGGAGTACTTCCTCACCAAGGGCAGGATGCACGTGCGCGGCGGCAGCGTCGAGGGCGGCGCGACGGCGGTGGCGCCGGGCTACGGCTACGAGGCCTGCAATGCCCAGCACGACCACACGGAGTTCGACGTGGACAGCGAGTTTTACATGACCTTCCTAGGTCCGCTGAACTTCATCGATGACGACGGCAACACCATCGCCCTGGTTGGCTGCGAACAGGTTGCCCAGGCTTGGGGCGCCAGCTAGAAGAAAAACCTCAAGTTGGCGATGATCGGGCGGAGTGGACGCCAGCGGAGAAGCGTTATAGGCTGGCCAAGAACGTCTCGAACGGGGGTTTTCCATGGCCAAAGCGATACACACCATGGTCCGGGTGTTCGACCTTGACCGCTCCATCGACTTCTACCAGCGGGCCTTTGGCCTTGAGGTGGCCGAGCGCTTCGACTTTGACGACTTCATCTTGGCCTATCTGCGCAACGACCAAAGTGACTTCGAGATCGAACTGACTTGGAACAAGGACCAGGCCGAACCCTATTCCCACGGCAGCGGCTACGGGCACTTGGCGGTCAGCGTGGACGATCTCGACGCGGAGCATGGCCGCTTCGAGGCGGAGGGCTTCGAACCCAATCCGGTCAAGGAAATGTTCCGCGAAGGGGAAATGCTGGCGCGCTTTTTCTTCGTGCAGGACCCGGACGGCTACAAGATCGAAGTCCTGCAGCAGCGCGGGCGTTATTTGTAGACCCTTCCAGCTTCAGTTTGGGCTCAAGGCAACGAAAGGTGCTTTCGGGGCTTGCTCAGGGCGCTCTGGCTGATTAGCTTAGCTTGGCGCGAGTGGGGGGTAATGTGAATCCCTCCGCTGGCCACCCACACAAAGCGATGGGCGCTTGCGGCCATTGTCAGCTTATCTAGCTGCTCAGCTTCCGTAGTCAGCCATTCGCGTAGCCACTTCAGCTTGCGAAGAACTTTCGATACCTCGCTCGTTGTGGCGGAATGGACCTCCACCCAAACTGCGCGTTCCGCGCCATTCTTTGGCCGATAGCCGATGCCGTAATCCCAACGGGGCTGATTGGCATAGCCGGGTTCCTTGGCCAGTGCCTTGTCGAGATCGAGGCTCCCTGTCAGCCGCCGTCGATCAGTGCAGTCCACCTTGCTGCGGTGCCCTCCCTCCAACGCTTGAATGCCGGGCTTATAGGCTTGGTTCACCGGATGTGGCGCCGCCTCAACCGCTTCCTTGAAAGTCATTGACTCTCGCCGGAAAGGCGGCCGGCAACCACCGAAACAACATCTCCCACCTTGTCGGAAAACTCGGTCAGGCCACCCCAGCCACTTTCGGCGCTGTCGTCCGACCCGGGGTTAAGCGTGGATATGTCCTTAACCACGCCGTCGCGTGCGAAATAGTACGTTTTGAGATCGCTTCCCAGCGCTGCTTTCGCCAAATCACGGGTCTTTTGGGTTGAAATCAAGCCCAAAAGGTCCAGAGCGTCCTTGATCTGACCGTTGTTGTTCTGGAGGAATCCCAGTGCCCAGATGACGTCGAGAACATGGGGCGAGTGCGTGGAGAGGCAAACGCGATATCCGCGCAGGCGCAGTTCCATCACAAGGTTGATCACCGCGCCAATGCCATTTGGATGCAGCCCCATTTCCGGCTCTTCGATGACCACCCATTCAAGGTGTTCGCGACGCTGCGTCGCGGCTGGTGGCAGAAGCCAATAGAGCCCCAACAACAGGGGCACGAACTCCCGCTGTCCGGCTGACCAAACGAGATAGGAAAGGGGTTGGCCGTCACGGCGATTCAACACCAAGCGGCCTTGATGCTCGGACGCGTCCGTGTGAAGCCCAAAGCCGCCAAAAATGTGTTTGATGAGGGGTTCTCGCAGGTCCGCGGCTAGGCGTCGCCCGCGCGGGAACACTTCCGTGTCTTGTCCAATGTCGCTTTGCAGAAGGTCGTGGAGCTTTTCACTGAAGTCTCGCAGCACAAATGGATCCCCAACCCGATACTCGTTGAACGGGCGGGTCATGCCGTCACGCAGGCTGATGACCCGTTGCGCTGGAATGTAGAACATTTGCTGCTGCGGCTTCTTGGACCGGCTAGCGCGAGCGAAGGCTGCTACATCAACCGGGTCGCGCCTGCGCCCGATGCGCAATCGACTGGTGCCTTCGGTCCAGACGGACGACATGCCCTCGCCTAGATAGAGGTTCAGGAAGCTGTCTAGGTTGGCCTTTTTCCCCAAGCCGAAGCGGCTCATCGTGTGGTGTATGGCGGGCTTGTCCACAAGCAGCTTGAGGAGTTGCAGAAATATGCTCTTTCCGCTTGCCTGCGGCCCAACGAACACCGTCAAGTCACCGAATGTGATGTCCGCTTCCTTGATTGGCCCGACTTGGCTGGCTTTTATGCGCCTAATCATCCGTCTAACCACCTCCGAGGTGGGCGTTCCCTTCCACCATGTTAGTTGTCAGCACTGAACAGTGCCACTAGCTGAGTGCGCATCAGCGGGGCTGATCGGCGGCGCTCTGAGTCCGCCTCAGTAGCCCTCTGCCAAGTGGGGAAACGCGCTCAGGGCGTGGGGTTCAACCAGGGGCGTCACCCGCTCCAGCAGACTGGGGTTGAGGTCATTGACGTCGCGTACGCCGAGCAGCGCCAAGGTGATCTGAATCTCGTTCTCCAGCAGTTCGAGCATCCGCAGTACCCCCGCCGCGCCATCCGCCGTGAGAGCCATGGCCTCCAAGCGTCCCAAGCCGACGGCGGTGGCGCCTAGGCAAAGGGCCTTCACCACGTCGGCGCCGCGCATGAATCCGCCATCGACCAGCACGGGCACCGCGCCTTCGACCGCGGCGACCACCTCCGGCAGGGCGTCGATGCAGGCCCGGGTGTGGTCCAACTGGCGGCCGCCGTGGTTGGAGACGTAAACGCAGTCCACGCCCAGTTCAGCGCAGCGGGCCGCGTCCTCGGCCACCGCCACGCCCTTGATGATGAGGGGAATGTCGAACTTGTCCTTGATGTGCGTCACCGTGTCCCAAGTCATGGACGCTTGGTGGCTGAACCCGGAGACGCCCACCTGCCGCCCGGAGCTGGGCACGTGGCGCTTGAGAATGTCCCTTTCGCGCCGCGAATAGACTTGGGTGTCGGCGGTCAGGCAGAAGCCGGTGTAGCCCGCTTCGATGGCGCGGGCGATGATGTCGTCCATCCAGCCGCGGTCGCCCATCAGGTAGAGCTGGTAGATGCGCGGCCCCGGCACCTGCACGGCCAGATCCTCGAAGTCCGGCAGGCACACCGAGCTTAGGATCTGCAATACGCCGAAGTCCCGCACCGCTGCCGCGACGGCGGCGGCGCCCTCGGGGTTGAACACCTGGATGGAGCCGATCGGCGCCAGCAGCACGGGGATGCGCAGCTTGGAACCGAACAGGTCCGTCTCCGTGCGAACCTCGGAGACGTCGTTGAGAATGCGTGGCCGGAACGCCCAGGAGTCCAGCCCGTAGCGGTTTCGCTTCAGGGCGGACTCGGTATCCGAACCGCCGATCAGGTAGTCCCAGGTGTTCCGGTCCAGCTTCCGCCGCGCTGCAGCGGCCAGTTCCTGCAAGGTCAGATACGCCATGACGCCTGCGTGGTTACGCAACGCTCCCCAATCGGTTCCAAAGCGCGGAAGTTTACCCGCACTTCGCTACAATGGCTGTTTTAGCTTGGAGGCTTAAATTGTCGGACATCATCATCGTCGGCGCTGGCCATGCCGCCGGGCAGGCCGCCGCCAGCCTGCGCCAGGAGGGCTTTGCCGGCGCCATCACCATCCTTGGCGATGAGCCGCACATCCC
This sequence comes from Gammaproteobacteria bacterium, assembly GCA_028820495.1. Lineage (GTDB taxonomy): Bacteria > Pseudomonadota > Gammaproteobacteria > Pseudomonadales > Azotimanducaceae > Azophilus. Next base: position 1,687 of record JAPPIX010000341.1, on the reverse strand, counting down.
TTACCAGCGGCCGCCGCTGTCCAAGCAGTACCTGGCCGGGGAGCAGGGGCTGGACCGAGTTTACCTGCGCCCGGAGAAGTTCTATGCCGGCAAGGACATCGCCGTCCGCGCCGGCGTGCGGGTTGAGCGCATCGATCCAGCGGCGCGCAAGCTGACGACATCATCCGGCGAAATCCTGGCATACGAACAACTCCTGATGACCACGGGCAGCCGCCCGCGGCAGCTGAACCTGCCCGGCAGCGAGCTCGAAGGCGTCCACTACCTGCGCACCATCGCCGACGTGGACGCCATCAAGGCTGACATGGCCCCGGGCAAGCGGGTGGTGGTGGTCGGCGGCGGCTACATCGGCCTCGAAGTGGCGGCAGTGTGCGTCGAGGCGGGCCTGGAAGTGCGCGTGCTGGAAATGGAGCAGCGCATCCTGGCGCGGGTGACCACCCCGGCCATGTCCGACTTCTACCATCGCCTCCACGAGGGCCGCGGCGTGGGGATTCACACGGGGGCGCGGGTGACCGGCTTCAGCGGCCATGGCCGCGTCTCGGCGGTGCAGTGCGGCGATGGATCCTTTGCCGCCGACTTCGCCGTGGTGGGCATCGGCATCGTGCCCAATGTCGAACTCGCGGAAGAGGCGGGTCTTGAGTGCGACGACGGCATCCTGGTGGACGAGCGCTGCCGCACTTCGGATCCGTACATCTACGCGGCGGGCGACTGCACCAACCACCCCAACCCCTTGTTGGGGCGGCGCCTGCGCCTCGAATCGGTGCCCAACGCCATGGAACAGGCCCGGGTCGCCGCGGCCAACCTCTGCGGCAAGGACCGCGAGTACGCCGCCGTGCCCTGGTTCTGGTCGGACCAGTACGAATTGAAGCTGCAGATGGTCGGCTTCTCCGGCGATGGCGACGCGGAAGTGGTGCGCGGCGAGATGGCCGCCAATCAATTCGCCGTGTTTTACCTAAGCGACGGCAAGATCGTGGCGGCGGACGCGGTCAACAGCCCCAAGGAGTTCATGCTCTGCCGGCGCCTGGTGGGCCAACAGGCCGCCCCAGCAGCATTGGCCGACCCGAACACCGATTTGAAGTCCCTGTTAGCAGGCTGAGGAGCCCTCAGCCGGGGAGCGGGGGGGGGGCCCCCCCCACAAAAAAAAACCCCGCCCCCGGGGGGGGGGGGGGGCCCCCCCCCCCCCCCATAGAGGAGCGCCTAATGGTCAAGTTCTACGCTCTCATGTGCGTCCTCGGCACCGTCATGCCCTACAGTGCGCTGGTGGGCTGGAGCGTCAAGGATGGCGGTTGGGACGTTGCCACGATGCTGGCGGAGATTGCGGGGTCGCGAATGTCGCTGTTTGCTTGGGCGGACGTCCTCGTGTCGGCTGTCGTGTTAATCGCCTTCATACGCCACGAAGGCCGACGGGCGTCGGTTCCCGGTCTCTGGCTGCCCATCGCCGGCACCTGCGCCGTTGGCGTCTCGCTCGGTCTCCCTTTGTTCCTGCTGATGCGCGAGCGCGAAATGAGCCGCAGTCGCGCCTGATCCCGCAGGCGGCGAAGTCACATCGCAACGCGGGACCACTAACAGAGCACTCAACTAGTGTGCTGTCCCGCAAATAAGTGTGATTATTCGTGGCCCTTTTGGCCCCCGGCTGCGTTGCTCCGCCTTGTGTGGGGCCTGCCACACCGCGTTGTCGCGCCTTGCCGGG
>JAPPIX010000231.1 GCA_028820495.1 Gammaproteobacteria bacterium | reverse complement strand
TACCCGAAACGTCCTGAACGGTACACCCGCAGCAGGATTTGCTGAGCCCCGCTGCCGACGTTCTCCCGCAGCTCCTTGAGTTCGCGCACCGTTTTGCGGTTGACCGCCACCAACACGTCGCCTTGGCGCAGGCCCGCTTCCCAGGCGCGGCAGCCGTTTTCGATGCCGGTGACCAGCACCCCGGCGCTGGCTTCCTCCTCGTCGCGGAAGTTCTGCAGCTCGGTGCCTGCCAAGCGTGGATCAATAAGTTCGCCGGCCACCTTCTCAAGCAGATCCTCCTCGACGGCTATGCGGATTTCGCGGCGGCTGCCGGCGCGCAGAATCTCGACCTCCAATTGGTCGCCGACGAACACCGAGGCCGTCTGGCTGTGGAAGTCCCCCACTTCACGGACTTCCCGGTCGCCGATGCGGGTGATGACATCGCCGGTTTCAATGGCGCCAGCGGCGGCACCGCTCGGCGCGACCGCCACTACCACCACGCCCGCCTTGTCGCCAACGCCGAAGGCCTCGGCTAGGTCGGGATTCAGATCCTGCACTTCCAAGCCCAGGTAGCCGCGCCGCACTTCGCCGTATTCGATGATCTGGTCCATCACCGCACGCACTAGGTTGGCGGGTATGGCGAAGCCGATGCCCACGTTGACGCCCGCCGGGGAGTAAAGGGCCGCGTTGATGCCGACCAGTGCGCCGCTGAGATCGACCAAGGCGCCGCCCGAGTTGCCGGGGTTGATCGAGGCGTCGGTTTGAATGAAGTCCTCGAAGCCCTCCAGCCCCAAGCCGCTGCGTCCGAGGGCGCTGACGATGCCGCTGGTCACGGTCTGGTTGAGGCCGAAGGGATTGCCGATGGCCACCACGAAATCGCCCACCCGCAAGGCGTCGGAGTCGCCGAATTCGATCTCCGCAAGCTGCCCGGCATCCACCTTGAGGACGGCTAGATCCACTTCCGGATCGGTGCCGATCAGCTCGGCATTGAGCACCCGCCCATCCGACAGGGTGATGTCAACCTCGTCGGCCCGCGCCACCACATGGTTGTTGGTGACGATATGCCCCTCGCGCCCGTCGACGATGACGCCGCTGCCGGCGCTGCGGGTGCGCCGGTAGCGCCGCCGGTCGGGGACGTTGAAGAAGCGGCGGAAGAAGGGGTCTTCCAGCAGCGGATTGCGCACCGCGGTGGTGGTGTGGGTGGCGATGTTGACCACCGCCGGATTCACCTTCGCCAACATCGGTGCCAGGCTGGGCAACGGTTGGCCGTTCGGCAGTTGAGCGGGGAGGGCGGATTGGGCCGCTGGCCCCGCCCAAAGGACCAAGGCGGCAGCGACCAACCATCTTGAGTGGGCTCGTTTTTTCATGCAGTTGTGGACGTTTGCGATTGGAGTTGAGGCCCCTAGGAAAATCCCTGGAAAGAGGCGTTGGAGCGGGAAACGGGACTCGAACCCGCGACAACTTGCTTGGGAAGCAAGAGCTCTACCAACTGAGCTATTCCCGCGCGAACCATGCAGCGGCGATTCACCCCCGCCGTTGGGCCGGACGCAGTGATTGTAGCGCATCCAATGGCCGTGGGGCGGGAACTGGGCCTCAATTCTCCGACGTCAGCCGCCGTGCCCGGTGTATGACCACCGGCGTGGCCGGCACCCCGACCATGCCGTTTTGCGTTTCGGTATCCATGAGCTCGATGTCCACCACCGCCTCCATGCCGGCCACCACCTTGCCGAACACGGTGTAGCCGAAGCCGCCGCCCTGGGGGTCGAGATGGGCGTTGTCGTTGACGTTGATGTAGAACTGCGCATCCGCCGAGTGGGGATCGGCCAGCCGGGCCATGGCCACCGTGCCGCGTCGATTGGCCAGCCCGTTGCGGGATTCGTTGGGCACTTGGCGCGGCGGCTCGCGGTACTTGAGCTGGGCGTCGTAGCCGCCCGCCTGAATGACGAAGTTGGCCACCACGCGGTGAAAGATCAGGCCGTCGTAGAAGTTGCTGTCCACCAGATCAAGGAAGTTCGCAACCGATTGGGGCGCCTCGGTCGAGTGGAGCTCGATGTCGATGTTCCCGGCGCTGGTCTCCAAGCGCACGACGGGCGCCTCGGCCGCCGCCGCGCTCATGCAGGCGCACAACAGACAGGCCAACAAGCCGTTTCGCATGACTTCACTCCTTGTGTTTGTTTTGTGGGTCAGGATTCGCCGTCAAGGGCCCGCCGGAAAGCTCGCACCGTGGCGATGAGGCCATCGTCGAGGGCGCGGGCAATCAGCGCGTGGCCGATCGACACTTCACTCACTTCGGCGATGCGGCGGAACAAGGGCAGGTTGTCCACGTCGAGATCGTGTCCCGCGTTGACCCCGAGGCCGAGTTCAACAGCGTGCCGAGCCGCCGCCTGGTAGCTGGCCAAGGACGCGTGGCTGCGGGGGTGGTCGATGCCGAATTCGGCGACGGCTTCCGCAAAGGGGCCGGTGAACAGTTCAATCCGGTCGGCGCCAATTTCCCGGGCGCGGGTGATTTGCTCAAGGTCGGGGTCCATGAACAGGCTGACGCGGGCGCCCAAGCCTTGATAGCGCCTGATCTTGCCAATCAGCGCCTCGTTGTCGCCGCGCAGGTCGAAGCCGTGATCGGAGGTGAGTTGATTGTCGCCATCGGGAACCAAGGTGGCTTGCTGGGGCCGAGCCTGCTCGATGAGTGCGTCGAATCCGGGATAGCCGTTGTCCCGAGGCCCGGCGAAGGGGTTGCCTTCGATATTGAACTCCACGTCCGAACGGCTTTCGAGCAGGCGGGCGAGGGCAAGGACATCGTCGGGGCGAATGTGACGCTGGTCCGGGCGGGGATGCACGGTGATGCCGTCGGCGCCCGCTCCGAGGACGGTTTCGGCGGCGTCGGTCACGCTCGGCGCGTGGCCACCCCTGGCATTGCGCAACAACGCCACCTTATTGAGGTTTACGCTCAAGGCGGTCATTAGTGGGCTGACAGGACACTAAGACCAAGCGCTGTGCTTGGGACGGAATCTGATGATCAGGCCGATGATTATGCCGAGGACGAAGAAGCCAAAGCCCAGCACGGGCCAGTAGTCCCGCAGGGTGCGAATCATTCCTGGCGGCGAATCGGTGCGCCGCAGGTCACTCTGGGCCAAAATGCCCTCAAGGTCCTCAATTTGCTGCCCCAACCGGTCGATTTGCGCTTTCAGCGCCTCATCGGCAGGCGCATCGCTTGGCTCGCCACCGGCCCAGGCCTCAAGTGCAGCGCGCCGTTCCGCAAGGGTCCCCTCCAGCACCGCAATGCGCTCTTCGGCTGCTTGCAAGCGATCGCGGGCAATGGGCGTAGTGACCAGGTACTGACCGTGAACCCAACCCTGTCGCCCGTCCTCGGTGACCACTTCCAGAAAGGCGCTGTCCGCGTCCCGGCGCAGCACCTCCACCACGTCGCCGCTGGTCAATCTGGGTGGCAGGATGGCGGCCTCGCTCGAAGGCGCGTCGCGCAGATTCAAGGTGAGCTGATCGCTGACGTAGCGCGTTTCCGAGTAGGCGACGGCACTGACCAGCAGCCCGCAAAGAAGAGCGATGCGGCTCATCCGTCCCCTTCCGCGGCATCCCGCTCGGCAACCGGGGGCACCAACAGCCCCTGCCGGTGCAGGTAGTAGATGGTCAGCGCGATGTAGGCGAACGTTAGGCCGAAGCCACCGACGAGTTTGTAAGTCACCCAGAATTCCATGGAGAAGCCGTAGGCGACCACGAGGTTCAAGGCGCCAGCGAGAAAGAAGCCGGCTGCCCAGCCGAACGACAAGCGCGTCCACACGGCCTCCGGCAGGTTGAGCTGGCCGCCGAGCAGCTTCTCGATTAAATTCCGGCCCATGAAATGGGCGCCGATCAGGGAGGCGGCCAGCAGCCAGTTGACGACCGTTGGCTTCCATTGAATGAAGGTCTCGTCGCGCAGGAAGAGGGTCAAGCCCCCAAAGAGGATGCTGGCCCAGAAGGTCAGCACCAGCTCTCTGCCAATGGGCCGGCCCATGACCTTCATCAAGGCAATCTGCAGCGTCACCGCAGCCATTAGCGCGGCGGTGGCCAAATAGATGTCGGCGGCGAAAAAAACGCCGACAAAAACGGCGATCGGCAGGAAGTTCAGCAGTTGCTGCATGTTGGGTTCCTTATAGCAGCGTTTGGCGGCTGTGCCAATTGCCGCACGGTTTCGGTATAAAACGCCGATGAGCCAATACTTCGTCCTGCATCCCTCCCATCCCCAGCGGCGGCTGCTGCAGGGCGCTGCCGAGATCATGCGTTCCGGCGGGCTGGTGGTCTATCCGACTGACACCACCTACGCCTTGGGCTGCCACATCGGCGACAAGACCGCGCTCGACCGCATGCGGCGGTTGCGCCAACTCGGCAACCGGCACTTCTTCACCCTGTGCTGCCGCGATCTGTCGGAAATTGCCAAGTACGCCCGCGTGGACAACCGCAACTATCGAATTCTCAAGCGGCACACGCCGGGGCCGTTCACCTTCCTGCTGCCGGCCACCCGCGAGGCGCCGCGGCGGCTGGTGCATCCCAAGCGCAAGACCATTGGCCTGCGGGTGCCCGGCAATCCTGTTGCCCTGGGCCTGATTGAAGCGCTCGGCGAACCCATGATGACCACCACGATGCGCTTGCCGGGGCAGGAGGCGCCCTTTACGGATGCCGAGGCCATTCGCGAGGCGCTCGAGCACGGCGTGGACCTGATCCTCGACGGCGGCCACGCGGGCATCGAGCCCACCACGGTGATTGACCTTAACAGCGATCCGCCGGCGGTCGTTCGCGAAGGCGCTGGAAAATTGCAATAAGTGCATTCTGTGGCCATACTTTCCGAATTGCGTGCGGCACGGCGCTGCGCGCCGTCCGAGGTCGCGAACCGGAGGTTCGTTATGCCCTCGCTCCAGCAGGATCCTCGGAGCGAGGGCGTCCCGCCCTCGATTCGAAGATCTGGCTAACACCATGATTAGTCCTTTGAGTTTCCAAATTCCAAGCCAAGGCGGCAAGCCTTCCGCCAAGGGTCCGACACATGGGCGCTGAGGGCGCGCGCAGCCGGGTTCTTTCCGGCATGCGGCCCACCGGGCGGCTGCATATCGGCCAATACCATGGCGTGGTCAAGAATTGGGTCGCGCTGCAGCACCAGCATCAATGTTACTTTTTCGTTGCCGATTGGCATGCGCTCACCACCGGCTACGACGACACCGGCGAGATTGAGCAGCATACCTTCGACATGGTGGTGGATTGGCTGGCCGCCGGAGTTGACCCTGCGGTGGCGGTCATCTTCATCCAGTCCAAGGTGCCCGAGCACGCCGAACTGCACCTGCTGCTGTCTATGATCACTCCCGTCAGTTGGCTGGAGCGGGCACCGAGCTACAAAGACATGCAGGCGCGGCTAAACGACCGGGAATTGGCCACCCACGGATTTCTGGGCTACCCGGTGCTGCAGTCGGCGGACATCCTGATGTACCGGGCCGGCGGCGTGCCGGTCGGCGCGGATCAGGTCGCCCACGTGGAGCTCTGCCGGGAAATCGCCCGGCGCTTCAACCACCTCTATGGCCGGGAGCCCAATTTCGAGGCGCACTGCGAAGCCGCCGTGCGCAAGATGGGGCGCAAGGCTTCGCGCCTGTACCGCGACCTGCGCAGGTCCTTCTTGGAGCAGGGCGACGGCGAGGCGTTGGCGCGCGGACGCGCCTTGCTTGCCGAGCAGCGGAATCTGTCGAACGGCGACCGCGAGCGGTTGCTCGGCTACCTTGAAGGCAGCGGCCGCATCATCTTGCCGGAACCCGCAGCGCTGCTTAACGAACAAGCCAAGGTGCCCGGGCTCGACGGTGAGAAGATGTCGAAATCCTATCGGAACTCCATCTTCCTGCGCGAAGCGCCCGATGCGGTGGCGCACAAGGTGCGGGGCATGAAAACGGACCCGGCCCGGGTGCGCCGCAGCGACCCCGGCGAGCCGGGCAACTGCCCCGTGTACAGCCTGCACGAGATCTACTCCGATTCCGCCACCCTGGAGTGGGCCGCCGACGGCTGCCGCAGCGCCGGCATCGGCTGCGTGGATTGCAAATTGCCTCTCATCGACGCCATCAACGCTGAGCAGGCAGTGATGATCGAAAGGGCCCGGCCGTTCGAGGAGCAGCCGGACTTAGTGCGTTGCGTCCTGCAGGAAGGCTCGGAAAAAGCGCGCAGCGCGGCTCGGGAAACCCTCGACGAGGTGCGCGCCAGCATGCGGATTGCCCACCAATGACCGCCGATTCGAAGCCGACCGAAACGCTCGCCATCGTCGATGGCCAGACGGTCGACAAGCTGCCCGCGGATCTCTACATACCGCCGGACGCCCTCGTGGTGTTCCTGGAGACCTTCGAGGGACCGCTCGACCTGCTGCTCTACCTGATTCGGCGCCGCAACCTCGACCTGCTCGAACTCAGCGTTGCCGACATCACCGACCAGTACATGAGCTACATCGACCTGATGATGGAACTCAAGCTGGATCTCGCCGGGGAGTACCTGGTGATGGCCGCCACCCTGGCGGAGATCAAGTCGCGCCTGCTGCTGCCGCGCCAGGAGGACGCGGAGGAGGAGGACGACCCGCGCATGGCGCTCATCGAGCGCCTGCAGGAATACGAACGCATCAAGTCGGCGGCGCGCCAAATCGGCGATCTGCCCCGCATGGAGCGGGACATCTTCCCCTTGAGCCCGGAACGCCCGGAGCGGGTCCGCGAGCGGGCCCACCCCGAAGTGGACCTTCGGGAAGTGCTGGTTGCCTTGGCGGACGTCATGCGCCGCTCGGAGGCGTTTCAACACCACGCCGTGCGCGAGGAGCCGCTGTCGGTGCGCGACCGCATGGCCAACGTGCTGGCGACCCTCGACCAAGCCAAGGCGTTCGTGCCGTTCACGCAGTTGTTCAAGCCCGAGGAAGGCCGGGCAGGGGTGGTGGTCACTTTTCTGGCCATCACTGAACTGCTGCGCGAGGGCATGGCCGACTTGACCCAAAGCGGGCCGTTTGCGCCCATCTACCTCCGTGCGGCCAGCGAGCCGGTCTCCGCCGACGAGGTGCCATGAACGAGCAACTCGACGCGGGCCAGTTGAAACGGATTGTCGAGGCGGCTTTGATGGCCGCCGCCGAACCACTGTCGGTGAACCGCATGGCGGGGCTGTTCAGGCCGGGCGAACTCGACCGCCAGGAGGGCCGGAAGCAAATCCGGGACATCTTGGCCGCCTTGGCCGAAGAGGCGGAGGGCCGCGGCTACGAACTCAAGCAAGTGGCCACGGGCTACCGCTTTCAGGTTCGCCAGAGCTTAAGCCCTTGGGTCAGCCGCCTGTGGGAGGAGAAGCCGCCGCGCTACAGCCGCGCCCTGCTCGAGACCCTGGCCTTGATCGTGTACCGCCAGCCGGTCACCCGCGCCGACATCGAGTCCGTCCGGGGGGTGGCTGTCAGCCAGAACATTCTGCGCACGCTGCTGGAGCGCGGCTGGATTCGCGTGGTCGGTCAGCGGGAAACGCCGGGGCGCCCGAACCTGTACGGCGCCACCCGGGGCTTCCTCGACTACTTCAATCTGCAGAGCTTCGACGACTTGCCCGCGCTTGAGGAAATCGAGCGCAAGATTGAACAGGAGCTCGGGCAGTTGGCCAAGCCCATCCTGAGTGAGGAAGCGGCGGACGCAAGCGATGGCGGCTTGGAAGCGGAGTCCGGGGAGGGCGAATCCGAGCCGAGCCCCGCCGAGGCGGCAGCGCTCGCTGAAGTGGTGCAGTTGCCGACCGCCCGGGACTAGCCAAGATAGTTGCCATGGCCGATGCGCCGCTCCAGCAAGGGCCTAGGTTGCAGAAAGCCCTAGCCGAGATGGGCCACGGCTCGCGACGCCAAGTCGAGCAGTGGATCGCGGATGGCCGCGTGTCCGTCAACGGTGAGCCGGCGCAGTTGGGCCAGCGCGTCGAGCCGGGCGACGCCATCGCCCTCGACGGCAAGCCGCTCTCGGGTCATCGTCCCAGCACCTCTAGGGTGCTGGTCCTCAACAAGCCGGAAGGTCTGGTTTGCACCCGCCGGGATCCCGAAGGCCGGCGCACCGTGTTCGACGGCCTGCCCCGTCTGCGCCAAGGACGCTGGATTGCGGTGGGCCGCCTGGACATCGCCACCACCGGGCTGCTGGTCCTGACCAACGATGGCGCGCTGGCCCACCGCATGATGCACCCCTCCACCGGGCTCGACCGTGAGTACGCCGTGCGCGCCTACGGACGCTTGGATGACGTTTGGATGCAACGGCTCATCGACGGAGTGGTGATCGACGGCGAGCGCTACGCCTTCACCGACGTCCGCTACTACGACGGCAGCGGCCGCAACCATTGGTATCACGTCGCCTTGATGGACGGCAAGAACCGGGCCGTGCGCAAACTGTTTGAACGCGCCGGTCTCAGGGTGAGCCGCCTCAAGCGGGTGCGCTTCGGCCCCGTCGTCCTGCCCGCAACGCTGTCTCGGGGGCGATTCGCCGAACTGGGCCACGCGGACCTCAAGGCGCTCTACAGCCTGTTGAAGCTGGCCCCTGCGCTCCCCCGCCATCCGCCTCGCCGCAAGGACGAAGTCTCGATGCTGATCTCCTACCCGGAACTGGGAAGTCTTTAGCCCCGCACAACCACGGGTTCCAAGGGTCGGCCGTGGAGGCCTGATTGGCGGCGCTCCTCGCGTGGCGAGCGGCCGAAAAGCTCTTGGTAGCACTTGCTGAAGTGCGGGGCGGATGAGAATCCGCAACTGGTGGCGATGTCGATCACCGGCATGTCGGTCTGCAGCAGCAGCAGGCGGGCCCGCTGCAGGCGCAGTTCGAGGTAGTGGCGGGACGGCGTGCAGTCGAGGTGCTTGTGGAACAGGCGTTCGAGCTGGCGCCTGGAGACGCCCACGTAGGCGGCGAGGTCCTCCATGCTCAGGGGCTCCTCGACATTGGACTCCATCAAGGCCACCGCCTCGACGACGCGGGGCTGGCTGGCGCCGAGGTAGTGGTGTAAGGGGATGCGCTGGCTGTCCTGCTGATCGCGAATCCGCTCGCAAATGAACTGTTCGGAGATGTCCCTGGCCAGCCGCCGTCCGTGATGGGCCTCCACGAGGTTGAGCATCAGGTCCAGGGAGCTGATCCCTCCGGAGCAGGTGTAGCGGTTGCGGTCGATGACGAACAGGCTTGGCTGGACCAGAACTTGCGGAAAGGTCTCCCTGAGGCTGACGATGTTCTCCCAGTGAATGGCGCAGCGGCGGCCGTTGAGCAGGCCGGCGGCGGCCAGCGCGTAGCTTCCCGTGCACAATGCCCCCAACGGAATGCCGCGCTTGGCGACGGCGCGCAGAACGTGCAGCACCTCGGAGTCACAGGCCTTTTCGACCTCGATGCCGCCGCACGCGAACAGCATTTTGGCGCGAACGGTCTCGTCCAGTTTGCCGTCGATTGCCAAGCGCAGGCCATCGCTGGATTCGACCGGTTCGCCATCGACGGAATGCAGGGACCAACTGTAGAGCGGCTGCTCGCTGAGTCGATTGGCCATGCGCAGCACCGAAACGGCGCAGGACAGGGACATGAGGGTATATCGGGGCAGGAGCAGAAAGCCCACGTGCAGGGGTTGGTTGGGAGCGTCCAACAGTGCCATCTCCCCGATAGGTATAGCCTGAATTATGGCGGTGCTCCGCGCTTGGTCAAGCTATGCTGTCGTGAAAGCCTTCTTCAAGCCTCTCGTCGCTGAACACTGAGCGTCTGGTCAAGGCGCGGGGTAACATCTCAGTGAACCTTGGCTTTGAGCCTAGCAATGGGTTCCACCAATGCGATTTGAATGGGACGACACGAAAAACCAAGCGAATGTCCGCAAGCATGGCGTGAGCTTCGATCTGGCGAAGACGATATTCCAAGGGCCGGTTCCGGTTCTAACCAGTCTCGATGAGCGGGATGACTACGGCGAAGATCGCTGTGTTAGTATCGGCTTGGCCGCAGGGGCGGTTGCGCTCGTAGTGGTGCGCACGGACAGGAACGGTAGGGTCCGCATCATTTCAGCCAGACCCGCCAGGCGCAGAGAAAGGCGAATCTATGAAGAGAGAGTATTCGGCTCCGCTTACCGCTAGACAACTGGCTAATCTCGCCGATGAAGACATCGACGTGAGCGATATCCCGGAGCTTGACGAGTCGTTCTGGGAAAACGCCAAACTCGTTAAGCCAAAACTGGTTCGCCAAGAAAAGCGAAGGGTTGCTAGGGGTAAGTCCCATCGACCATCTGGCCCTTCGCCATAGGCGGAACAGCGAGGCTATCCGGCGGAGCCGGTCTTAAGTTAGCAGCTGAGGCTCCATGCTCAGAGTGGAATAGCCCAAATTTCCAAAGTTGCGAGGATGGCGGACAAGTGCTCCCAGTGCTTGGCTTGACAGCGTTCTGGCGTCGATGTGAATCACCAACTTTCAAGGAGCCCGGATGAGGTCCCAGGCGCGGGTGGTGGTGATCGGTGGCGGGGTGGTCGGCGTCAGCACCCTCTACCACTTGGCCAGGAAGGGCTGGGGCGCCGATGCTCTGCTGATTGAGAAGGGCGAGCTCACCTGCGGCTCCACTTGGCATGCGGCGGGGCTGCTGCCGCTGTTCAACATGAGCTACAGCGTCGGCCAGATCCACAAGCACTCGGTCAACCTGTATCAGCAGCTTGAGGCGGAAACCGGCCAGGACGTCGGCTTCAGGCAGGTTGGCAACATCCGTTTGGCGATGAGTTCGGAGCGCATGGACGAGTACCGTCAGTACGCGGCCACCGCCCGCACCATCGGCGTGCGGGTCGAGTTTCTTCAACCCGACGAGGTGCGCGGCCTCTGGCCGCTGTGCAACATCGACGGCCTGGTGGGCGCCATCCGCCACCCCGACGACGGCTACATTCAACCGGCCGACCTCACCCAGGCCTTGGCCCGGGGCGCCCGCGCCAAGGGGGCGGAAATCGTGCGCAAGACCCGGGTGACGGCCATTGAGCGCCAAGGCGGCGATTGGCTGGTCAAGACCACGGCTGGCGACATCCGCTGCGAGCATGTGGTCTCGGCCACTGGCAGCTACGCTCGCGCCACGGGCGCGATGGTGGGCCTGGACGTGCCGGTGCTGCCGGTGGAGCATCAGTTCATCGTCACTGAGCCGCATCCGGAGGTGGTGGCCCGGCATGACGCGGGGCTGCCGGAAATGGGCGTGCTGCGCGAGTCCGACGGCTCCTGGTACCTGCGTGAGGAACGCGGCGGCTTCATCCTCGGCCCTTATGAGCAGGGCGCGCCCTGCTGCTACTTGGACGGGCCTGCCGACGACGTGGAGTACGAACTCTTTGCCGAGGACCTCGAGCGCTTGACGCCGCACATCAAGGCCGCCATGAACCGGGTGCCGGCCTTCGCCGAAGTGGGCGTCAAGGAAGTCTACAACGGCGCCATCCCCTACACGCCGGACGGCAGCCCCATCATCGGTCCCGCCTGGGGGCTGCCGAACTTCTGGCTCAACGAGGGCCACAGCTTCGGCATCACCGCTGCCGGTGGCGCGGGGTGGCAGTTGGCGGAGTGGATCGTGGAGGGCGAGCCGACCATCGACATGCTGGGCGTGGAGCCGCGCCGCTTCGGCGACTACGCCACCAAGGGCTACCTCAAGGCGAAGAACGAGGAGGCCTACGCCAACGTCTTCACCATCCATTTCCCCGACGAGGAGCGTTCCGCCGCCCGTCCGCTGCGCACCGCACCCTGCTACGAGCGCCTCAAGGCCAAGCGTGCCGTGTTCGGCCAGAAGTTCGGTTGGGAGCGGGCCAATTGGTTTGCCCCCGAGGGCATGGCCGCCGAGGATCACTGGTCGTTCCGCCGCTCCCGGTGGTTCGAACCGGTGGGTGCGGAATGCCGCCATGTGCAGGAGCACGTCGGCGTGCTCGACATGACCGCCTTCGCCAAGTGCCGGGTGTCCGGCCCCGGCGCCGCGGCCTTCCTCGACTGTTTGGTCGCCAACCGGTTGCCAACCCGTGACGGCCGCATCGCGCTATGCCACGCCCTCAACAGCCGCGGCGGCGTCCACTCGGAATTCACTATCCTGCGGGAGGCCGCCGACTCGTTCTATCTGGTCTCCGCCGGCGCTTGGCAGCGGCTCGACCACGACACCCTCAGCAAAGGCTTGCCCGACGATGGCTCGGTGCGCTTCGAGCCGCTGACCAACGCCACCGGGGTCTTGGTGGTGGCCGGACCGAAGTCTCGCACCCTGTTGCAGCGCGTCTCGGACGCCGACTTCGGAAGCGCCGCCTTCCCTTGGCTGTCGGCGCGCCCGATCAACATTGGGCTGGCGCAAGCCGTGGCCATGCGGGTCAACTTCGTCGGCGAACTCGGCTGGGAGCTGCATCACCCGATGGAGTGCCAAAACCTTATTTTCGATGCGTTGTTCGAGGCGGGCGCGGACCTCGACCTGAAGCCCTTCGGCATTCGCGCCATGGATTCGCTGCGCCTAGAGAAGTCCTACCGCATGGTCGGCACCGAGCTGTCCATCGAGTACGCCGCCCTGGAGTCCGGCCTCGACCGCTTCGTCCGCTTGGACAAGGGCGACTTCATCGGCCGCGACGCGCTGCTCGCCTGGCGTGACCGGGGCTTCGCCAACGCCTTGGTCACCCTGGAGGTGGGCGGGGCGGGGGATGCGGACGCCTTGGGCAACAACCCCTTGTTCCACAACGGCGAATTGGTGGGCCGGGCCACCAGCGGCGGCTACGGATACCGGCTCGGCCAATCCTTGGCCTTGGGCATGGTGAAGCCCCAACTCAGCGCTCCCGGCACCGCGCTGGAAATCGAAATCCTCGGCGAGCGCCGCCCCGCCACCGTGGTGCCGGAAAGCCCTTACGACCCCGGCAACGAGCGTCTGCGGGCTTGAACTTGAAGGGTTGGCCTTCGGCGCGGAGACTTCCATGAGCAACACCGAATACAGCCAGGACAACGCGGTAATCGAGGAACTGCTGAGTTCCGTCGAGCGCCCCGGCAACTACTGCGCACTTGGGCGGCTCTTCGCCGCTATGCCCGTGGTTTCCGTGGACGGCGTGTCGGCAACCGAGGCCGAAGCCGCAATGGAGCGCTTACGCAAAGCTTACGCAACGTCCTGACGAACCGCGCTGGCGTTCTTCGACAGGGACGCCAACCGGATGCTCTGCTAGCATGTGGCCATGAGCCAGCGCGAATTGCCCATCGGTATCCAGACCTTCCGCACGGTACGGGAGGATGGCTGCTATTATGTGGACAAGACGCCCTATCTGGAGAGTTTGGTCGGCACCAGCGGGCATTACTTCCTCTCCCGTCCGCGACGATTCGGCAAGAGCCTGTTCCTCGACACGCTGAAGGAACTGTTCGAGGGCAGCGAGGCGCTGTTCAAGGGCTTGGCGATACACGATCGCTGGGACTGGTCCGTGCGCAACCCGGTGGTGCGCTTGGATTTCAGCAAGGGGGACTTCACGGCCCCCGATTACCTGCACCGCAACACCATGGCCCAGCTGGACGACATCGGGCGCCGGGCGGAGGTCGCCTGCGACTACGACACCGCGCCGGAACGCCTGAGCTACCTGCTGGAGACGCTGCACGGGCGCAGCGGCGAGCGGGTGGTGGTGCTGGTGGACGAATACGACAAGCCCATCCTGGATGCGTTGGGAAACCCGGAAGTCGCGTGCGCCCACCGCGACTACCTGCGCGGCCTGTATTCCACTTTGAAGTTCGCTGATGCCCACATCCGGCTGAGTTTCATTACTGGGGTGAGCAAATTCAGCAAGGTGAGTCTTTTTTCTGGGTTGAACAACCTCATCGACATCACGATGGAACCCGCGTATTCGGCAATCTGCGGCTATACCGAAGGCGATCTGGACGAGGTTTTCGCGTCGGAGCTGGCAGGGTTGGACCGGCAGGCCATCCGAGAGTGGTACAACGGCTATTCGTGGCTGGGCGCGGAACGGGTTTACAATCCCTTCGACATCCTCCTGCTGTTCCGAAACCGGACTTTCAAGGCGCATTGGTTCGAGACCGGTACCCCCGCGTTCCTGATCGAAACGCTGCTGAGGCGTCAAGTGCGGTCGGTGGACCTCGACGGCATGGTGGCCAGCGACGAACTGCTCTCCGCCTTTGACGTGGATGACATCTCACCCGAGGCACTGCTGTTCCAGACTGGCTACTTGACGATATTGAAACAGGAGGAGTTGGCCGGGAGAACCCTCTATACGCTCGGATATCCGAACCGCGAAGTCCGGGAGGGACTGAACGGCAGCCTGCTGCGCCACCTCGTGCGGGACGGCACCCGTCAGATGGCGAACAGCATACGCCTCTACAGGCTGCTGGAGGCCGACGACTTGGATGGCTTGCGGGAACTCTTCCACGCCTTCTACGCCAGCATTCCCCACGAGTGGTACACCAACAACGACATCGCCAACTACGAAGGCTACTACGCCAGCGTGTTCTATTCCTACTTCGCGGGCTTGGGGCTGGATGTCACCGTGGAGGACAGCACCAGCCTAGGACGGCTGTACATGGCCCTGCGCTTTGAAGGCCGGGTGTACCTGTTCGAGTTCAAGGTGGTGGAGCAAGCCGGCGAGGGACCGGCCATGGCCCAATTGAAGGCGCGACGCTATGCGGACAAGTACCGCGCCAGCGGGCCAGTCCGCCTAGTGGGCGTGGAGTTCAGCAGCGCATCCCGGAACATCGTCTCGTTCGAGACTGGGTGGGGGTGATGGCACCAAACTGGGGATCGCGGCTTCGGAAAGAACTGGCAGAGAGAGCGAAGAGCTTTGCGATGGCCAAGGGTCTCACTCACTACGAAAGTCTCGGTCACCCTCCGACGATCCTGTTTCCGGCAGAGTGCGCAACAAGAAGGCACGGCAACTTCAACGACGAGAGCTATAGGGCGATCTTGGCGAATCCGTCATGGGGTGAGCGGCTGAAAAAATGCCATCCTCGGCGGAACGCATTGCCGAAGGACCACCGGGCGAGTGCGATGGAACTGGATTCGAGCAACAGCTCGGACGCGCTGCTGATGAACTGCTTCTGCTACCCCGGGGCCGCTGAACGGATACTCCAAGGTTGTCTGCAAACGATGCCGACCGAACCGGTGGAGTTCGGCGTTGCCGGGAAAGTGCCCCTGTGCAACGGCAAACCTGACACGACCGAGTTGGACATGCGCGTTGGCAACGTCATCCTAGAGGCAAAGCTCACGGAATCAGACTTCACGAGCAAACGCGCCGCCGTCGTGGAGGCGTACCGCGACTTCCGAGACGTGTTTGATGCCAACCTGCTCCCGAGAGTAGAAGGCAATTACCAAAACTACCAGTTGATTCGCAACGTATTGGCAGCCGTTGCACACGGGTATGACTTCGTGCTTCTCTGCGATGGTCGTCGGCCCGATCTACTCCACCATTGGTGGACGGCACATGCAGCCATCCGGCATCCCGATGTTAGGGCTCACTCCCGCTTTCTGCTCTGGCAGGAGGTGGCGGAGACCTGCCCCGCCCAGTTAAGGGAGTACCTGCGCGAAAAGTACGGTCTTTGAGCAGGCAGCCAACACATGCGTTTAGGCGTAAAGTCGAAGGACTGCCACAGCTATCCTGAATCGCCCTGAAACTCCTGAGTTGTGCCTACTGCGTGCGACGCACTCTCCCACAGCATGTTGATCGGCATGGCGAACATTTTGGAGGCCGTTTGCTGAATCCGCTCGCCGTCGTGAAGGAGGACTCCGCAGACGAATTGATCGCCCGCCGCAGCTTCCAGACGCGCCAGCGCCTTGAAGTCGTCGGGGCGCACGGTCGCTCCCGCCTTGACTTCGATCCCCACAACCTCGCCCGGCGACCGCTCCAGAACCAGATCGACTTCAGCGCCATCCTTGTCGCGATAGTGGCTGATGGCGATCGATTCGCCGTGCAGCGCGACGGCCTTGGCGACCTCGGTGTAAGCGAAGCACTCGAGCAGGGGGCCAAGACTTCTCCGGTTTCGTTCTATCGCTGTTTGGTCGATCCGCCGAAGGGCGGCGAGCAAGCCTGAGTCCAGAAACTGTAGCTTTGGCGTTTTGATCAGCCGTTTGCGCTCATTGCGATGCCAAGCCCCGATTCGGCGGACCAGATACATCCGCTCAAGCAGGGTCAGCCAGCGCTCCACCGTCTTGCCATCGACGCGCAGCTTGGAACCCAAGTCCGACAGGTTGACCAGTTGGCTGGCGGAAACTGCAGCATGGTCGATCAGTGCCGTCACCTGGTCGAGCTTGCTGATAGCCGCCATGTCGGAAATGTCCCTCTCAGCGAGCGAGCGGGCGTAGGCTCGTAGCCAACCTTGGCGTCGCACGGGGTCCGGTCGTGCGAGGACTTCCGGGAATCCGCCCGAGACCACCCGTTCAACCAGATTAGCCGTCGGGCCGGTGGTGGCTAAGTGGGGAAAGTCCGCCGCAAAGGCCCGTTCCAGGAAGTTCGGAACAGCGGCGACGGTCGCCTCGGCTTGAGAAAATGGCAGGAGTTCGATGGTCTCAATGCGCCCTGCAAGCGAATCGGGCGAAATTGCGCTTCTGAACAGTTCCACTGAGCCGGTGATTAGGTAGCGTCCGGGCGTGGGATCGTCATCAACTTGCTTCTTGAGTTCGAGGATGAGTCCGGGTGCCCGTTGAATTTCATCAATGACCGCGCCATGCCGACCGCGCATGAAACCGATGGGGTCGTCCTGGGCGAATCGCCTGAACTGTTCATCGTCCAAAGTGATGAACGGGCGTTTCTCGTCGTCGGCGAACCGGCGGGCGAGTGTGGTCTTCCCGGATTGCCGCGGGCCTACGAGTGCGACGATACGAGTGTCCCGTAGAGCTGTACTGATTCGGGCTTCGGCATGTCTCGGTAGATACTCCCTGGCTGTCGTCGTCCAATTCGGCATAGTGGTC
>JAPPIX010000348.1 GCA_028820495.1 Gammaproteobacteria bacterium | reverse complement strand
ATCTGCGCTCCGTTCCGGTATGGATGACAGTGAGGCTAGCCCAAGGCGCCTGAACGCTGCATGAATGACTCAAAATCCGATGAGACGATGATCGTGCCCCAAGCGCAGCCGCCAATCGGCTCGCGTGGCGAAGTTCGATTGCTGCCATTGGGTGAGGCGCTCGTAGTGGGCGATGAAGCGATCGAGCTGCGCCTCGGACATGCGCAAGTGCGGCGCCGCCTCCGGCACATTGCTGCGCTCCTGCGCCATTCGCCAACGCCGAACCGCGCCCATGTCGGGCACTTCGATGTAGATCCACCAATCCACCCGCTGCCAGAGCCGCACGTAGCGGGCGCAGGCGGCGTTCACATAGGCGCGCCAGCGTCCGTCGCGATCCTCCTCCGCCTCCAGCTGATTCACGGGCGAGCGCAGCATGGCCTCCGGCTGGGGCTCAACACCCAGGCACCAACCCTCGAAGATCAGCGTGTCAACCGATTCCGCCACCGGCCAATGGCTTCTTGGACAGGGCTCATCGCGGCCCTTGTCAAATCGCGGCAAGCGGGTGCTCCGGCCAGCCAGCACGTCGTCGAGCACGGCCAGCGCCAACGCCAGGTCATGGGTGGTGGCCAGCAGCGGATGAACCGTCCGCGCCAGTTGCAAGCGCACGCCCTTGGCCAGATAGAAGTCGTCCAGGGAGCAGACGGCGGCGGTGCGCCCCGCCAAGGCGGCAGCTTGGGCGATGAGGGCAGCCAGCGTGGACTTGCCGGCGCCCTGCCCGCCGCTGAGGCCGACGCAGCGCTTGTTCCGCAGCGCGAGTGCGGCTATGGCGGCAACCGCCCGCCAATCGATCGGCGCATCCGCTGGCAGGCGCCCGTGCAAGTCCGCCAATCGGCGCCGGTCGAGCTCGGGCGCAAGTTGATCGGCAATGGCGTGGAGGGTCAAGGTTCCCGAGGTCATTCATCAAGTTGTAACACCGAGCGCGCAATGGCGCCAGTTGGCGCCCCAGTTGAAGTGCGCTGCCGAACGGGCATTTGTACAATGGCTTCAACGGCGGCGCTTTCCCCGCCCGCACACATGAGTCGACCGATCAAGGAGCCCAAAAGAAGATGGTCCACATCCTGCAATCCGCCCAATGGCTTTACCATCAGGTGTTTTCCCGCGTCGAGCATCTCGATGGCGTCGCATCGCTGCTGCTGCGCCTCATTCTGGCTCCGGTGCTGATCGCAGCGGGTTGGACGAAGATCAACGGCACCAATTGGTTCGCTTCCCGGTTGGACGACTTCCCCTTTCCCTTTAACGTCCTGCCGGCGGATCTGTCTTGGTGGCTGGCAGCGGTCACCGAATTCGGCGGCGGCATCGCGCTGCTGCTCGGGCTCGGCACCCGCATCGTGGCCATTCCGCTGGCAGTGACCATGTTCGTCGCCGCCTACGCGGTGCACCTGGACAATGGCTGGGCGGCGATCGCGCCCTCAAGGCCGGCGGTGGCCTGTCTCGAAGGCTCCGAGGCGGGGATCTTCGAACGCGCCATCAAGTGCCAGAAGGTCAACGACCGGACCATCGAAGCCTCCAAGCGGCTGGCCAAAGCCAAGGCCATCCTGCGCGAGCACGGCGACTACCGCTACCTCAACGGCAGCGGCGCACTGGTCAAGCTGAACAACGGCATCGAGTTTGCGGCCATCTACATGGCCATGCTGATCGCCCTCGTCATCATCGGCGGCGGGCGCTACTTCAGCCTCGATTACTACCTGAAATTCGCGCTGCGCAGACAGGGCCCCTGACGCCAGGCGGTCCTGATGGCGCTGGCGCCACACCGGCGGAGCGCAAGGAGACTCTTGTGATTTGGAATTCGAATGGGGCGGTGGCCCGCTTGGGGTTTGCGGTCGCTTTGGCCGTTTCGGCCTGGGCTGGCCTGTGGGGCTGCGCCGCCCCTCCCGTGGCTGCTCCGGCAGCGGAGCCAACGGTGGTCAAGAGCCCCAACGACGAACGGTCGTACCGCTACATCGAGTTGGCCAACGGCCTCAAGGCGCTGCTCGCGTCGGACCCCAACGCCGACAAGGCGGCGGCCTCGCTGACGGTTTTCAGGGGCTCCTTCCACGAACCCGCCCAGCGTCCCGGCCTTGCCCATTTCCTGGAGCACATGCTGTTCATCGGCACCGAAAAGTACCCGGAGGTGGATGGCTACCAAGCCTTCATCTCCGCCCACGGCGGCAGTTCCAACGCCTACACCGCCGGCGACCACACCAATTACTTCTTCGACATCGACCCCGCCCACTTCGAAGCGGGCATGGACCGCTTTGCGCAGTTCTTCATCGCCCCGCTGCTCGACCCCGCTTACGTGGAGCGAGAGCGAAACGCCGTGCATTCGGAGTACCAACTGCAGCTCAAGGACGATGGCTGGCGCGCCTTCGCTGCCAGCAAGATGGCGTTGAACCCGGACCACCCCCTCGCCCGCTTCAACATCGGCAGCCTGGAGACGCTGGGCCATGGCACCTTTGATGCGCTCAAGGCCTTTTTCGAGGCCCACTACTCCGCTGACCAGATGGCCTTGGTGGCGCTCAGCAACGAAAGCCTGGGCGACATGCAGGCTTGGATTGCGCCGCTGTTCGAGGGCATTGCCAACCGGCAGCGGGGCGCGGCGCCGGTTACGGTGCCGCCCTACCCGGCGGACGGCCTGCCGGCCACGCTGCGCATTCAACCGCAAAAGGAAATCCGCTCGGTGTCCTACGAGTTTCCGGTGCCGTCCACGCGCCCCCACTATCGGACCAAGCCCGAGAGCTACATCAACAACCTGCTCGGCCACGAAGGGGAGGGCAGCCTGTACGCTGCGCTGAAGGACAGGGGCTGGATCGAATCCCTGAATGCCTCGAGCGCCCACATCGACGACGCCGTAAGCGCGATCGACGTGACCATCGGCCTGACTCCCTTCGGCAGCGGCCAAATCGAAGCCATCACCGCGGCGCTGTTCGCCTACATTGACTTGCTGCGCAGCGAGGCGCCGTCCAGGTGGCGCTATCGGGAGCAGGCCCAGCTTGCCGAGACGCACTTCCGCTTTCAGGAGCCATCGAGCGCCTTGGGCTTCGTGTACCGGATCGGGCCAACGTTGGCTCACCTGCCGCCTGCCGACCTGCTGCGGGCGCCCTATCTGATGGCGGACTTCGATCCCGAGTTGATTAACCAGTACCTCTCACACCTGACGCCACACAACGTCCGCATGACCGTCATCCGGCCCGACGCGGCCACCGACCGGGTTGAGCCTTGGTTCAAAGTCCCCTACGCCTTGGAGCGTGGGCCCGTCGCCATGGACCCCACGGGCGGCAAATCCCAATTCGAGTTCCATTTGCCCGCAGAAAACCCCTTCATCCCAGACAGCCTGACAGCATTGCCCGATGACCGTGTGCCACCGAGACGCCTCGAAGCCGCCGAGGGGATTGAGGTCTGGTTGGACCGCGATTTGGAATTCGGCGCGCCCCGAGCCAATCTGCGCCTGCTGTTGACGGTGCCCGACGGCGGCTTGGCGTCCGTTGATGACGAGGTGGCCGCCAGCATCTACCGCGACCTGGTGGTGGACCAACTCAACGCCTACGCCTATCCCGCCTGGCTGGCTGGGCTTTCCTTCAACATCGGCTTGACGGCAAGGGGCTATCTGGTCGAAATCGGCGGCTACACCGACAAGCAGGACGTTTTGCTGCCAAGGGTTATCGAGGCTCTGTCAAACGCCGAAGTCGAACCGGGAGCTTTTGAACGCTTCCGCGACGAACAGGTGCGCAATTGGCGCAACGAGGCATTGGAGCGGCCCTATTCCCAAGCCTACACCGCGCTCCGGAAGGCGCTCTACAACAGCGCTTGGCCAGCCGAGA
Source organism: Gammaproteobacteria bacterium (assembly GCA_028820495.1). Classification (GTDB taxonomy): domain Bacteria; phylum Pseudomonadota; class Gammaproteobacteria; order Pseudomonadales; family Azotimanducaceae; genus Azophilus. The sequence goes on along the minus strand of JAPPIX010000348.1, from coordinate 13,117 downwards.
TGCTGGCCGAGGCGGCCAAGCAACTGACCGTTGAAGCGTTGCGGGCCTGGCGCAGCGAGCGGCTGACCCAGTTCGGCCTGGTCGCCCTGCTGCACGGCAACTTGGATGAGGCCCAGGCCATCGCCATCGTCGAATCCGTGCGGGAACGGCTGCCAGTGGAAGCGGTGTCTCCCTTCAGGGTCGAAGTCGCCAAGGTGGCGGACAGCTTCCGAGTGCCGTTGGCCATCGACCACGCGGACGCCGCCGTGGTGCTCTACGTTCAGGATGAGCAGCCGGGGGTCAACGCCCGTGCGCAAAGCGCGTTGGCCGCTCAATTGATGAAGCAGGCGTTCTTCACTGAGTTGCGCACCGAGCAGCAACTCGGCTACGCGGTCTTCGCGCAAGACACGCCCTTTCGCGACCAGGGCGGGCTAAGCTTCATCGTGCAGAGCCCGGTGGCCTCCCCCGCCGCTTTGGAACAGGCCATCCTGACCTTCCTGGACGCACGCCCGAACGCCGTGCGAAGCCTGTCCGATGAGGCCTTCGCCCAACACAAGGCGGGCCTCATCAGCGACCTGACCGAGCGGGACAAGAACCTTAGCCAGCGCAGCCAACGCCTGTGGCGCAACCTCGATCTCGGCTATCTCAAATTCGACGCCAACCAACAGCTCGCTGACGCAGTCGCGGACTTCAGCAAGGCTGCGATGGCGGATTTCATGGAAGGGCTGCGGCAACGGGCACGAAGCCACAGGCTCATCATCTACGGTATGGGCAAGTTCAAGGAGCCGCCCACTCAAGGGGAATTGATCGAGGACCTGACTTGGCTCAAGGCAGCACGGCCTCCAAACTCCCGTCGAAACGGCGGCAGGGAGTCCAGCAGGGCTCGGCCGTAGCGCTTGGTGAGCACCCGCTTGTCAAGCAGGGTGATGCGGCCATGGTCACTGTCGTCGCGGATCAAGCGTCCGCAGGCCTGAACGAGCTTCAGGGCGGCGTCGGGAACGGTGATCTCCATGAAGGGATTGCGGCCTCGGGACTGCGCCAATTCAGCGATGGCTTGGTCCACGGGGTCGTCGGGCACTGCGAACGGCAGCTTGACGACGATGACGTGACGGCAGTAGTCGCCCGGCAGGTCCACGCCCTCCGCGAAGCTGGCGAGGCCCATCAGGTAGCTGGGCTCACCCGCATCAACCCGCCGCAGATGTCGCTTGAGCATCGCCTGTTTGGAGCGCTCGCCCTGAAACTGCGCCGCATCCATGACCGTATGGCCCGTTAGAGCATCACGCACCTGGTTCATTTGCCGCCAGGACGTGAACAGCACCAAGGCGCTCGGCTCCAGGGTCAGCAGTTCCGGCAGCAAGTCGGCGACCTCGGCCGTGTGCCCGGCCACATCCTTGGGGTCGGCATCCATCTGCGGTACCGACAGTACAGCGATGCTTGGGTAGTCGAAGGGGCTGGAAATGCTGACGCCCTGCGCCTCGTCTAAGCCAGCACGTTCAAAAAAGCGGTCGAAGCGGCCGAGGGCCGTCAGGGTCGCGGAAGTGGCTACGGCGGCGTGGCACCGCGACCAAAGGTGTTCGCCGAGCAGTTGGCCCGGCTCGATGGGGGCGCTCACCAACTCCAAATCCTGTTCCGAGCGGCTCGCCCAGCGCGCCATTCGGCCTTGGGCAGCCGCCCCGTCGGAGGCTTGCGCATAGTCTTCGAGCAAGGCCCGCACCGCCGCCGCCCGGGCCTCCGCTTGGCCGACCGGCGCCAACCAATCCTCAGCTTCGATCGGGTTTGGCCAATCCAAGCCGCCGTCCATGGCCTTGCGCAACAATTCCTGCATCTCGACCAAGGCGGCATTGATTCGTGCCAACGGGGCGGCCGCCAGTCCCGCCGCTTCGACCAATCCTGGATCGACTTGGCCGTGGGGAAAGCGGCAGACTTCCGTAGGCGAGTCCCCGCCCCGGAATCGCTCGGCGAAGGGCAACTGCGCCGCCACCACCCCCAGCGTCTCCATCCCCGCCTTGAGCGCATCGCACTCCGCAACCAAGCCCTTGGCCATGCGCTCCAGCACCGCCGGACGCCCCATCCGCTGCGCCAAAGTCCCCGCCAAGGCATTCACTTGATCCCCCCAAACAGCCGTGGCAGCGAGGCGCGCACTGAGGGCGAAGTGGCGCTGGGTCTTGTCCGGCAGGTGATGGGCCTCATCGATGACCAGGATGGACGACTCCGGAGCGGGCAGCACCACGCCCCCGCCGAAAGCGTAGTCAGTCAACAGCAGGTCGTGGTTGGCGACGATCACGTCGGCGTCGCCCAAGGCATGGCGGGCCTTGAAGAAAGGGCACTGGGCGTAAAATCCGCACTTGCGGTTGGCGCAGCCCCGGTGGTCCGTGGTCACGCTGCGCCAAGCCACATCCTCGACCCCGGCCTCCCAGGTGTCGAGTTCGCCGTTCCAGCTTCCAGCGCCAAAGTCGCGCATCATTTGCCGCCACACCAAGCTGTGATCGACCACCGAGGCGTCGGACAGCCCAAGCTCCTGCTGCTTGCCGCCGTTCAGGATCTGGTCCAGGCGCTTCACGCACAGGTAGCGGCCGCGGCCCTTGGCCAAGACGAAGTTGAAATCGAGGCCGGAGCCCTCGGCCAGGTCCGGCAGGTCCCGTTCCACGATTTGCTCCTGCAGCGCCACGGTGGCGCTGGCAATCACCAAGGTCTTCTCCAGCGCTTGGGCGATGGGGATGGCAGCCAGGCAGTAGGCGACCGTCTTGCCGGTGCCCGTGCCCGCTTCAATGGCAGCCAAGCGCGGCGGCTCGCCCACGCAGGTGCGGGCGATGTGGGCTATCATCTCCCGCTGTCCGCGCCGGGCACGGAAGCCCCGAGCCCCCAGCCAAGCACGGTAGGCTTCCTGAATCCGCGATTTCACTTCGTCAGTCAAGACACTCACACAACAAATGTTACGCGCCAATCACGCCCCACCGCTAGCGGCCTTCACGTTAGTGGGTCTACTGCTCGCCACGTTGATGCCACCCGCCTTCGCCGACCTGTCCAGGCTGCGGCTGCCGGAAGGGTTTTCGATTCGCACCCTCACCGCCGACGCGCCAGAGGCCCGGCAGATGGCCCTTTCCGCCGACGGTACGCTCTTCGTCGGCACACGCCGCCAAGGCGACGTGTACGCCATTCCCAACGCCCTGACCGCCAAACCGTCCAAGGTACTGACCTTGGCCAGCGGACTGAAGCTGCCGAACGGAGTGGCGCTCGACGGCGTTGACCTCTATGTCGCCGAGGTGAACCGAATACTCCGATTTCCCGACATCCAGGTTTGGGTGGACGCCGGCGGCAAATCCCAAGCCCGCTACGAGTTGGTAACCGACCAGTTGCCGGACAAGACCCATCACGGCTGGAAGTACATCAAGTTCGGCCCGGATGGGCAGCTCTACGTTCCGGTGGGCGCGCCCTGCAACATCTGCCTCTCTGAAGATCCCCGATTTGCCGCGCTGATGCGCATGGATCCCAAAACCGGGGGCGCTGCCATCTACGCCAGCGGCATCCGCAACACGGTCGGCTTCGCTTGGCACCCGGCTACCGAGGAACTGTGGTTCAGCGACAACGGCAGGGACCGCATGGGCGATGACGTCCCGCCCGAGGAAATCAATGTTGCCAGCAGGCCGGGCCAGCACTTCGGCTACCCGTTCCTGCACGGCAGCGGCATCTTGGACCCAAGGTTCGGCGACGATGCGCCGAACTTGGAATTCACGCCCCCACGGTTGGAAATCCAAGCTCACGCGGCCGCGCTCGGCCTGGACTTCCACACCCACGATCAGTTCCCGCCCCGTTATCGCGGCGCGCTGTTCATCGCCGAACACGGCTCGTGGAACCGTCCCGCCAAGGTGGGCTACCAAGTCAGCGTGGTGACCTTCGAGGATGGCGAACCCCGCTACGCGCCCTTTATCACCGGCTGGCTGGAAGGCGAGCGCCAATGGGGACGGCCCGTGGACGTGCTTGCCGCCCCGGACGGCAGCTTGCTGGTATCAGACGACCAACAGGGGGCGATCTACCAAGTGACTTGGAATCCCTCGCGCTAGAACCACCACCACTTCTTGTTGAGCCGTTTTTCGCAGCGTTTGAGCTGCTCACCGTAGCGGGCTGTGCGGTCGGCGGCCTTTCGCGCATACGACTGCACGGCGCCGTTGTTGCGCCAAGTGCCCTTGGCGTAGCCGGTGGGGCCGGAGTAGTAGGCAAGGTAGAGGCGGTAGGCATCTGACTTGGCGATCCCGAGCTGGCGGTGGGAGCGGTCGTTGTACCAGCCGATGAAGTCCAGGGCGTCGTCGATTTCGTCGCGCTCGGCGAAGCGGGCGCCGGTGGCCTTCTTGTAGTCGGCCCAGGCCGCGTCGGTGGCTTGGGCGTAGCCGAAGGCGTCGGAGGGCCGCCGCCACGGCAGTATGCCGAACAGGCGTTGACGCTTGGGCCGCGCGTCGGAACGGAAACTGGATTCGCGGTGGATGAAGGCCATCCCCAAGGGCACCGGCAAGTCCCACTTCTTGCGCGCCTTTCTAGCCGCCTTGTACCAAGAACCTTTCTCCTGAAAGATCGCGCACAGATTGTCCGGCCGCTGCGGCGGCGCGGTGGCACATCCCGCCAACAGCACCGTTGCGAGAGCGATCCCACCAAGACTAAAGCGCATCATAGCTGCTCAACACCTCCATGAACTCGGCTTCATCCATGACCGGCACCTCGAGCTGTTCGGCCTTGGCGAGCTTGCTGCCGGCGCCGGGTCCCGCCACCACTTGCGCGGTCTTGCCCGACACCGAACCGGCCACCTTGGCGCCCAGGTCGGTAAGCTTCTGCTTGGCTTCGTTGCGGGACATTTGCTCCAGGGAGCCGGTCAGCACCCAAGTCTGGCCAGCCAGCGGCAGGCTGTCCGCAACCGCCTCGATGGCCGGCCAAGCAATCCCCACCTCAACCAGCTCGTCCACTGCTTTGGCATTGTCTGGATTGTCGAAGTAGGCCGCGATCTTCTCGGCAACGATGGGGCCGACGTCGGGAACTACTTCCAAGACCTCCGGCGTCGCATCACGCAGGGTGTCCAAGCCGCCGAAATGGTTGGCCAGGCTCTGGGCGGTTGCCTCGCCCACTTCGCGGATGCCCAAGGCATAGATGAAACGGGCCAGGGTGGTTGACTTGCTCGCCTGCAAGGCGTCGAGCAGGTTCCGCGCCGATTTCTCCCCCATGCGCGGCAACTCGCTCAAGCACTCGCCCTCAAGCCGATACAGATCCGCCGGTGCGCGCACCAAGCCGTTCTCCACGAATTGGTCGATCAGTTTTTCACCCAAGCCCTCGATGTCCATGGCCAGGCGGGAGGCGAAGTGGCGCAGCCCCTCCTTGCGCTGTGCCGGACAAAGGGTCGGCGCCGCGCTGCAGCGGGCCACGGCCTCTCCCTCCGGACGTGCCACCGGGCTGCCGCAGGCCGGGCAGGACTCGGGCAACTCAATGGCTGGCGCACCCTCGGGGCGCTGCTCCACAATCACCGAAGCAACTTGCGGAATCACGTCCCCGGCGCGGCGGACCATCACCCGGTCGCCGATGCGCAGGCCCAAGCGAGCGACCTCATCCATGTTGTGCAGCGTCGCGTTGCTGACCGTGACGCCGCCGACAAAGACCGGTTCAAGCTTGGCGACCGGGGTAATCGCCCCGGTGCGGCCCACTTGGAACTCAACGCCCAGCACCTCGGTGGTGGCCTCCTCCGCCGGATACTTGTAGGCCACTGCCCAACGCGGCTTGCGGGTCATCGCGCCGAGCCGCCGTTGCTGGTCGAGAGCGTTCACCTTCACCACCACGCCGTCGATGTCGTAGGCGAGGGATTCGCGGCGGCGGGCGATGTCATCGATGTAGGCTTGGCAGGCATCGAGGTCTGCGGCCAGCTTGGCCTCCGGGTTGGTGCGCAAGCCCCAAGCCGCCAAGCGTTCGAGGGCTTCCATCTGCGTTTGCGGACGCCAGTCGCCCTCGATCCAGCCCAAGCTGTAGCAGTACATCGTCAGCGGGCGGCTGGCCGTGAGCTTGGGGTCAAGCTGCCGCAGGCTGCCCGCTGCCCCATTGCGGGGATTGACCAAGGTGCGTTCGCCCCGCTCCCGTGCCCGCTCGTTGAAGGCGGCGAAGTCCCGCTTGGCGATGTAAATCTCGCCGCGCACCTCGAATCGGGGCGATATGCCGTCGCCGCGCAGCCGCAAGGGTACGGCCCCGATAGTGCGCACGTTGGCGGTGATGTCCTCCCCAGTCTGGCCGTCACCCCGCGTTGCCGCCAAGGCGAGTTGACCATCCGCATAGACCAACGCCACCGCCACGCCGTCGATCTTGGGTTCGCAACAGAACGCCATGGACTCTTCGCCAAGTCGGGTGCGGCAGCGATTCGCCCAATCCTCCAACTCGGTGGGAGTGGCGGTCTTCTCAAGGGACAGCATCGCCACTTCATGGGTGACGGCGGCAAACTCGGCCAGCGGCGCGGCGCCGACCCGCTGCGAAGGCGAATCCGGGGTGATGAACTCCGGGTGCGCCGCCTCAAGGGCTATTAGCTCATCAAAGAGGGCATCGAACTCGGCATCGGCAATTTCCGGCGCGTCGAGCACATGGTAGCAGTAATTGTGGTGGTCGAGCTGGGTGCGCAACGCCTCCAAGCGGGCTTGAACCCCTTCGCTCACGCCAATCTACCGTGCTCCGCGCAGCAGCTGCCGGTCGGCGAAGCCCAAGGCGCGGCTGCGGTAGCCTTCGGCAGACAGCGCGGTGAAGGGTTTGCGGTGTTCGTCGAGCAGCTCACCGCCCAAATCGTCCGCCATCGCCTCGGCGGTGTGCATCATGTCCTCAAGCGCTTCTTGCACATCACCTTGGTTGGACAATCGGAGAAACGCAATGACGCCCGGCGCGGCACAGTCCTCGATGCGGGTCAAGTCGAAGCTTCCCGGTTCGACGGCACGGACCACGCTAAAGACGGTCTCCCCCGTGACGGCATCGATGCGATGGAAGATGTCCATTTCTCCAAAACTCAAATCCTGGGCGCGCAGAGCCCCGATCAATTCATCGCCACTGAAGGCTTCACCTCGGGGCGCGAGGAGATGAATGACCAGCAGATCATCGGCGGCATCCCCAATGGGGGAATCCACCTCGGCTTCGGCGCCCTGTTCCGAATCATCAAACGATGCCAAGGATTCGGGCATCTGCGCTGCCCCCTCCCGCATCGCCTCGAACTCCGAATCCACAAACGCCGCTTCCTCCAAGGACGGCTCATCCGCCTCAAGACCGGCGCGGTCCACGTCTTCGGAGCCCGAATCCTGGTCCACTTCGACCTGAATCGAGGGCATTGGCGCGTCCTCACGCACGGGACGCAGCCGACGTTCAGGCACGATGGGAGCCAAATCGACGCCACCAGGATCGGCGGTCTCAAGCAGCACCGGGATGCCATCGTCGGCGTCCGCCGTGCCCGCATCCGACGAATCGACAGCGACTACCCGGGCGCCCCCGTTGGGGAGTTCGGCTGACAGCCAAGCGTCGTCATCCACATCCTCCGGCAGCAATCCCGGTTGAATCTTCATGCGCAGCGGGTCGCGGCTGCGCCACCACGCCATGAACAGGCCGTGCAGCACGATCAGCCCGATCAATGCCCCGCCGCCAATGATGATCCACTCTTTCATATCCATATGAGCATCCTCATACAAGACTCCTTTAAGCCGCCGCCATCGCCGCCGCCTCAACCACGTCCACAGACACGATTCGCGACACGCCCGGTTCGCCCATGGTGACGCCCATGAGGTAGTCGGCCATTTCCATTGTGAGCTTGTTGTGGGTCACCACCACAAATTGCACGTCACGGGACATGTCGCTGATCAACTCGGCGAAACGGGCCACATTGGCATCGTCCAACGGCGCATCCACCTCGTCGAGCAGGCACACGGGACTGGGGTTGAGTTGGAAGATCGAGAAGATGAGCGCGATCGCGGTCAAGGCCTTCTCGCCACCCGACAGCAGATTAACGCTCGCATTGCGTTTTCCAAGCGGCCGCGCCATGACCGAAACCCCAGTGTCCAAGAGATCCTTGCCCGTCAGCTCAAGATAAGCGTGCCCACCACCGAACACTTTCGGGAACAGTTCGCCGAAGTGGGCGTTGACCCGCTCGAAGGTGTCCTTGAACCGCTCCCGGGTGACCCGGTCGATCTTGTGGATGGCCTGAAACAGCGTCTCCAGCGCTTTGCTCAAGTCCTCGTGCTGAGCATCGAGATGGGCCTTGCGCTCCGATTGCGCATCGTATTCGTCGATGGCGGCCAAGTTGATGGGACCGAGCCTGCGAATGCGCCGGTCCACCCCCTCAAGGCGCTCCGACCATCTCGATTCGGCCGCTTCTTCCGGTAGTTCCGCCAAAACTGACTGCAACTCGAAGCCGGCGGCAGCGACCTGCTCGGCTAAGTGCGCGGCCTGCACCCGCAATCCCTCGCGCTCCACGCGAAGCTTCTGGAGGCCTTCGCGAACGTCGTTGACCGCCTGCTCAGCGCGGTTCCGCTCCGCCTGAAGCTCGCGCAAGCGGGCATCGACGGCATCGCTGCGCTGCCGCAACTCACCGAGCTCCGCCTCCACGGCCACCCGGGCTTCGAGATTCCCCTGCAAGTTGCGCTCCAAATCGGGCAGCGGGCCCTCGCTGGCTACTTGGTCCGCTTCGATTTGGCGGCGGCGCTCCGCCAACTCCTCAGCTTGAGCCTTAAGGCGCTGACGGGCGGTTTGGCTGGCCTCCAAGCGCGACAGCAGACCCTGGTGCTCCGCTTGGCGGGCATGGAAGCGATCATGGGCAGTCCGGGCCGCCGCCCGTGCCTGCTCCAAACTAGCGGTAAGGCGCGATTTGTCGGCAGCCAAGGCGCGCCTTGCTTCGCCTTCGCCTGTGCGGGCCTGCTCAATGCCCCGCAGCGCGGCTTGCGCCTGCTCGAGCTGTTCGCGCTCCTGGTCGAGTTGGTCCGCAGCCTCCTGCCGTTCCTGCTGCAATCGGTTGCGGCGGGCCAACGCCTCCTCCAGCCGCACCCGCCGAACGCCGTGATCGGCCTTCAGTTCGCCAAGCTGACCCTTCACCTCATCGGTCTGGCGGCGCAAGTGTTCACGCTCCGCTTCCAATTCCCGAACGCGCTCGGAAGCTTCGTCCGCCAGCCGTTTGCAGGCTTCGAGCGCCTGCTCGGCCTGGGCCAAATGCAGTTCCAGGGCTTCCATGTCCTGAGCCCTTTCGATGATGCCCGCATCCTGCTCGACGCTCGGCATGTGGCGCAGCCAGTCCTGGCCCACCCAAAGGCCATCACGGGTGACGATGCTTTCACCAGGCTTGAGGCGAGCCCGGTGTTGCAGGGCGACGGCGTTGGATTCGGCGGCAAAAACGCCATACAGAAGGGAGTCGAGCTTGAAGTCCGAGCGCCGCACCAAGGAAACCAAGCTGGGCAGCTCACTCTCTCTCTCAGCCTCCAACCGGCCCTCAACCAAGGCCAGCCGAGCATCCCCAAGGGCGTCCAGCCCGGTGGTGTAGCGGTCCAATTCGTTGACCCGCAAGGCCTGCACGAAGTCGCCCAAAACCACTTCCACCGCGTGCTCCCATCCCGGCGCCACGCTGAGCGTCTCGCCGAGCCGCTCCGAACCATCGAGCCCCTTTTCCTGAAGCCATGCCTGAACGCCCGCATCGGAACGCCCCAAGGCGGCCTCCTGCACAGCCTGCAAACGAGCGAGATCATGGCGCAGGCGCTGCACATCAGCGCGCGCGCCCTCCAGACCCTCTTGGCGTTCCGCGAGCGCCTCCTTCGCGGCGACGTGCTCGGCGAGACAGCGCCCAGTGGCGTCGTCGAGCTCACTGCGCTGCCGCTCGAGGCCATCGATCCGCTGAGCCAGACCATCGACCTCGCCGCCGTCCGCCGGCGCCAGCCCCTCCTCTTCAACTTGGGCCATGCGGGCCTCGATTCGCTCGATGCCTTGGCTGAATTGATCGATGCGCGCCGCCTGAATGCCGGCATCACGCTCATGGCGGGCCGCCTGCTGATTGAATGCATCCCAGTCCGCCTCCCACTGCCGGTAGCCTTCCTCCATGGTCCGCAAAGTGGTCAGCGCTTGGTTGTCAGCCGCTTCGGCCTTTTCAACGACCGGCCCCAACTCGGCGATGGCTTGGTCGAGCGCCTCGATTTCCGACTGGTCAAGGCCCAATTGATGGGCCGCCTCCTCGCCACGCTGCAGCACCTTGGCAAGCTCGGCGCGCAATTGCTCAAGGCGCTCCCGATGGAAGCGGATGCTCTCCTCATCCCGCTCGATGTCGGCGCCGAGCTTGTAATAGCGCCCCTGCGTCTGGGCGAGCGCATCCCCCGCCTTGGCCTGATCAGCGCGAAGCCGCTCAACTTCCGCCTCGATGCGCCGCTGTTCGGCGCGTTTGCCCTCAAGCGCCACATCCCGGCGGCTAATGTCGCCATCCATGGCATCCAAGCGGTTCGAGAGGCTGCGGCTCTGGATGGCGCGCAGCTCGGCTGCCAATTGCCGCTCCTCAGCCTTCAGCGTTCGATATCGTTCCGCCGCCTTGGCTTGGCGCTGCAGCCGGGCCAACTGCCCGGCCAACTCCTCGCGGATGTCCTGCACCCGGTCAAGATTCTCTTGGGTGTGCTTGATTCGGTTCTCGGTTTCCCGGCGCCGCTCCTTGTACTTGGAGATGCCGGCGGCCTCCTCGAGATAGACGCGCAACTCCTCCGGGCGAGCCTTCACCAAGTCGCTTATCATGCCCTGCCCGATAATCGAGTAGCTGCGCGGCCCGAACCCGGTGCCATGGAAAATACCCTGGATGTCGCGCCGCCGACAGCGGGTGCCATTCAGGTAGTACTGGGAGCCGGACTCCCGGGTGACCTCCCGGCGAATCGCAATCTCCGCATAGGATGCGAACTCGCCGCCAATGCGGCCGTCGGAATTGTCGAACACCAGTTCGACGATGGCGATTCCCGCAGCTTTGCGGTTCGCCGCGCCATCGAAAATGAGATCGCCTTGCTCCTCGCCACGCAGTTGGCGGGCGGAGGACTCGCCCATGACCCAACGCACGGCGTCGATGATGTTGGATTTGCCGCAGCCGTTGGGACCGACCACGGCGCAGCGATTGCCGGGAAAGCGAACCGTTGTCGAATCGACAAAGGACTTGAAGCCAGCCAGCTTGATCTGCTTAAGTCGCATTGCATTCCACGAGCGACCCGGCTACGCCGACGACCGCTCATTCAACAACACTATCTCGCATCCGCAACCGCCTTTACGGGAAGCACCCCAACACGCTTGCAGACGCGAGCCCAAGAGCAGCAACGCAACGTCAAACACGCCTTGCCACTCGTTGGAAGGCTAGTTTAACGCATAAGGAATCCAGAATCCTAGTGCTGATTCACACCAACATCAGGGCTTTGCAAGGTTTTTGCCCGCAGAAAGCCAATCAGTCCAGCGTCGGCGTCCGAGTGTCGATCCCAGAGCGCATCACCTTGCCGGGCAGAGAGCCGGTGTGCCGTCCTTGATCGAGGATGCGCACACCGTTCACGAAAACCTGATGGATGCCCTCCGCCTCGGCATACACGCGGGGTTCGCCCGCCGGCAAATCCTGCCGAATGCCCACGGTGCCGGGGGCGACCGCATCAGGATCAAACACGACAAGGTCCGCATGCCAGCCAGGACGCAAAACGCCCCGCTCGCGCAGGCCAAAGAGCGCCGCCGGCACTTGGGTTAGCTGGCGGACGGCTTCCTCAAGGGTGATCACGCCCTGCTCGCAAACGCCGTGGCGCAACAGCGCGGTGGCGTAGGTGAAGGTGTCGATCATGTCGAGATGGGCGCCCGCGTCGGATGCGCCAATCACCGTGCGCTCATCAGCCCAAAGCTGGCCGCGCCGCCGCCACAGGCCCTCATCGGTGCCACCGCCGAAGTCAAGCGGTATGAAAGAGGTGCGCAACCCCTCGGTCAAGGCCAAGTCCAGCATGGCGTCGAAGGGCGCCTTGCCCTGCTCGGCGGCGATGTCCCCGATGGTGCGGCCTTCGAAGCCCTTGTTGGCTGCATCGAAAACCGCATGGACCTGCCAGCGCCGCCAGTCCGATATGGACTGGAACGGCCCTCCGGAACGGGCGCTCCGATCCAACGCCTGACGGTGCGCTGGCGAGGCGAGCCATGCCATGCGTTCCGGCACCGTCAGCTTGAAGAGGTCCGCCCAACCCTGCATGGCGTCAAACACCATGCCGCCGTGCAAGTTGAGCCGCAGCACGATCGGTTGGGGCATGGTCAGCGCGACCACCTTGCCGCCGTTGCGGCGGGCGATGTCGCTGATGCCGAGTTGGTTGTCCATCAATTCCGGCGGCCCCGGATTGAGAACGTTCCAATTCACTGGCCGCTGGGACTCCGTGGAAATTTCCGACATGAGTTGGCGCACCTCGTCGCTGAACAGGCCAACGCCTGGCAGAAACTCGATGGAGGTGCCCTCGTGACGTCCCACCACCCGCGCCAAGTCGAGAATTTCGTCAACCGACGCATGGCGCGAGGGCACCGGCTGGCCGTCAGCGTCGTTATGGGTGGTGGACAGGGTGGAGGAAAAGCCGATGGCCCCCTCCTCCAGGCTCTGCGACAGCAACTCCTGCATGGCCCGGACGTCGCTGGCATTGGCCCGCTCGCCCACTGCCCGCTCGCCCATGACCACGCGCCGCAGGGCACAGTGCCCGGCCAGGAAGCCCGCGTTGAGGCCTAAATTGCCATCGAGTTGACCAAGGTACTCGCCAAAACTGCGCCAGTTCCAAGCCACGCCGGCCTCCAAGCAGGCCTCCGGCATGCCTTCCACTCGGGCCAGCATGCGCAACAGGTAAGGCGCGGCTTCCGGGCTCAAGGGGGCGATGCTGAACCCGCAATGGCCCCCGAAAACGGTGGTCACGCCGTGGTAGCAGGAGGGACTTAGCTTAGGATCCCAAAATACCTGGGCATCGTAGTGGGTGTGCACATCCACAAAGCCGGGCGTCACGGCGCTGCCCTCAGCATCCAGCGTCTCCCGCGCCGACTCGCCAACCTCCCCCACTGCCGCGATGCGGCCGTTGCGAATGCCGATGTCGCCGGTCGCCGCCGGCGCTCCGGTGCCATCGATGATGGTGCCGTTTTTGATCTTGAGGTC
>JAPPIX010000292.1:11567-17054 GCA_028820495.1 Gammaproteobacteria bacterium | reverse complement strand
GTTTGGTTGGCGCGGCGCGGCGCTTCATGGTAAACAAGTGCTTGACCAACTTGGGGCATTGCCATGAGCGACGAGCGCCTTCCCGATCCCGCAACCTGGCCCGGACACACGGGCAATTGGAATCGCTGGCCGAATGATCTCGGTACGCTCAACCTCGTAACGCCCGAAGTCACGCGCCGGGGCATCGGCTCGGTCGCCACCGGGCAGGTGGTGCCGCTGAGCCGCCCCGTGACTGACCGGGAGCCGATCCGGGGAGATGTGTGTTTCGAGCACACCATGCTCAGTGCCGGCGCATGGGACCTTGAGCCGGACCGGCCGGAATCCCTGAACTCCGCGGATCAAGTCGCCTACCGCACACATGGCATGGTGAACACGCACCTTGACGCGCTCGCGCACGTCGGTCACGACGGCAAGGGCTTCAATGGCATCGACTTTGGCGACCTAGTGACCAAGGAGGACGGGGTGAAACGCGCCAGCATCAGCAATGCGCGCGCCATCGTGACCCGCGGCGTGCTGATCGATGTGGCCCGCAGCCGCGGAGTGTCGCACCTGCATCCGGGCGAGTTTGTCAGGCCGGAGGAGATCGAAGCGGCGGCCGCCGAGATCGAGCCTGGGGACGCAGCCCTGATCCGCACGGGCGCCACCCTCGAGGACGGCTTGCCGCCCACCGACGACAGTTGCCGGCACGGCACCTGGCAAGGGCTGCACCCTGAATGCGTGGAGGTGCTCGGCGGCCTTGACGTCAGCGTGCTGGCCACCGACTCCGGCGGCGATGTGTTTCCGTCGCCCTACGGACACATCGTACGCTCGCCAGTGCATACGCTTTGCCTCGCCTACTATGGCATCCACCTGCTGCACAACATGGACTTGGAATCGCTGAGCGAAGTCTGCACCGAACAGCAACGGCACCATTTTCTGTTCGTCGTTACCGCCCTGCACATGGAGCGGGCGACGGGGTCGCTGACCAGCCCGGTGGCGGTTCTCTAGGGAACTTCCGCTTGAGTCCCGGCGCATGAGTGGGCAGGTGCGGTGAATCAAAGCGCGTTGAATCAACGCAACAAAGTGACCCAGGCGGCCTTGGACATGGGCCGGGCGCCATCGGCGGCTGCGGCGGAGAAGGCCTTCGCCGAGATCAAGGCGCTGGGACTCGAACCCCATGTCGCGGAGATCGAATCCCTTGGCTACACTGTCATTCCGCCGGAACGGGTTGGGGCGCCCAAGCTGGTCCCAGAACTTCTGCGCCGCATGTGCGAAATCTCGAAGGAGGCGCGCGGGCAATGGCCAGACCTGCAAAACGGCACCACCCACGCCGACGCAGCGGATCCGATCGAGCGTCAATCGTTTCTGCTCGCCAAGGGCAGGGTGTTCGAACAGGCGCTGATGAATCCCGTCGTGCAGGCCATGGTGGCCTACCTGTTGGGCAAGGACGCCGTGCTGTCCACCTGCGGCGGTCGCATCAAGGGCCCTGGCGCCTTGCCGCTGATGCTGCATACCGACCAGACCTTTCACCCCGCGCCCCTGCCGCTGGTCTGCAATGCCACCTACCTGCTGACGGACTACACCCTGGAAAACGGGGCGCTGTGCTTCATCCCCGGCAGCCACCGGCTGCAACGGCATCCCCTGCCCGAGGAGAACTTCCACTTGGACGGCTTGGACCGGGTCCAAGCGGTAGCGGCCGTGGCTCAAGGCCGGCAGCTAAGGATTCGCAATCCGCCGGACTTGGCCGTCGTCGAAGCCCCAGCCGGATCGCTGGCGGTCTGGCCGGGAAACACCTGGCACGGCGCGGTGCCCCGCTCCAAGCCGGGCTTGCGCGTCAATCTCATCCTGTACTTCTGCAACAAGTGGCTGCGCCCCCAGGAGGCCTATCGGGAGTGCCTGCCCCAGGAGGTTCTCGACCGCAATGACGAACAGTTCGCCCGCTTGGTCGGCTCTGACATCTTCTATGGGTGGGGTCCCGAGGGTACCGAGTTTGACGCCCCGAAGGCGTTTGCCGAGGCCCGCAAGCGCGTCGGAACAATCTGATTCACCAAGGGGGCGGAGGGGTTGCTGGCGTTGAGCAACGCAATCGAAGCCGAGACATCCAAGCGCTACACCGTCGTGGGCATGTGCTTTGCAGCGGTGTTCGTCTGCTACATCGACCGAGTGAACATATCGGTCGCAGCCATCGCCATGCAATCGGAGTTCGGCTGGTCGGAGACGACCAAGGGGCTGGTGCTTTCGTCCTTCTTTGTCGGCTACATGCTCACCCAGGCGCTGGCGGGCTGGCTCGCCGATCGCTTTGGCGGCAAGTTGGTGCTGGGCGTCGCCGTTGTCTGGTGGTCGCTGTTCACGGTGCTCACGCCTTGGGCGGCCTACAGCTCCTTCGCCCTGCTCATTGCCGCGCGCATCGCGCTGGGGCTCGGCGAAGCAGCCACCTTCCCGGCCAGTTACGGCATGTTCAGCCGCTGGGTGCCCGAGGGCGAAAGAGCGCGCTCCATCTCACTCCTGGCCAGCGGCATACCCATAGGCACCCTGTTTGCGTTGATCAGCACGGGCTGGATCGTTGCCAACTACGGCTGGCCGACGGTGTTCTATTGGTTCGGCATTGCGGGCATATTCTGGGCCGCAGGATGGTTCCTCTTGGTCCACGATGAACCAACTTCCCATCCGGGCATGTCACGGGCTGAGCTCGACCGCATCGGCGCCAAGGCAGATGCGCCCGGCCAGCCCTTGGTGTTTCCCTGGCGGGCGTTCCTGAAGCTGCCGGCCTTCTGGGCCCTGTTGATCAATCACTTTTGCTGCAATGTCCTGCTTTACGTGGCCCTTGCCTGGCTGCCCAGTTACTTCCGAGATGCCCAAGGCTTAAGCCTGACCGGAGCGGGCCTCTACTCCGCCGCGCCCTGGCTAAGCATGTTTGCGCTCACCAACCTCGCCGGCTGGCTGGCTGACCATCTGCAGCGCCGGGGTTGGAGAACCGTCGTTGTGCGCAAGACGATGCAAACCACCGGATTGGTTGGCGGCGCCACTTTCCTGCTCATGCTCCAGGACGTGGATTCAGCGAATGTCGCCGTGCTGCTGATGTGCGGCGCGCTGGGGTTGGCCTCGTTCTGCGTTTCCGGATACGGGACCAATCACTTGGACATCGCGCCCAAGTACGCGGGCGTGCTGCTCGGCATCACCAATACGGTTGCCACCATCCCCGGCATTGTGGGCGTGGCGCTGACCGGCTGGCTGGTGGAGACCACCGGCTCCTACGACTCGGTGTTCGTGATGGTCGCCTGCGTGAACCTCGTTGCCGTGGCGGTCTGGCTGCTATTCGCGAAGGCTGAGCAACTCGTTGACTGATGCCTACTGGCCAAAGCGCCAGTTAACGGTTGCGCCGAAGCTGCGCGGCGGCCCGTACACCCAGACGCCCCAGCCCAACGACACGGGACCGTTCAACGTGTCGGCCACCCAAACTTCATCGGTGAGGTTCTTGCCCCAGACTGCGACATCCCAGTTCCCGCTCGGCGCAACATAGGTCAACCGAGCGTTCAACTGCTCCTGGTCAATCTCCAGCGGGATGATGTTGACGATCTCCTTGAAATGATCCCCCTGATAGTAGTAGTCCCCGAACAGCCGTACCGAACCACCGTTGGCAAGCGGAATCGTGTAGGAGACCGCTGCGTTGAAGGTCTGTTCCGGGGAGTTTGCGAGTTTGCGGGGCGAGGTGCCTGTTGGCCCGTCGAAGTTGGCTCTGGGGTCGTTGTTCTTGGTGTCCAGGAAGCTGACGCCGAGCTTTATGTCCAACGCATCCACGGGGCGCAGATGCAGGTCGGCCTCGAACCCATCGACATCGGCCTTCGCCAAGTTGTCCAAAGACGTGAAGACAACGTCGTTGAACACCCGTGCGGTGGTCGCCTGCATATCGTCGTAGTTGTAGGTGAAGGCGGCCGCATTGAAGACGGCGCGGCCGTTGGCAAGGGTGGACTTCAGGCCGACCTCGAATGCAGTGACTTCCTCATGAAAGAATGGCAAGTACTGGCGAGGGTTGAAATTGAAGCCGGCGTTGAATCCGCCCGGCTTGTATCCCGTGGCGACGCTGCCATAGATCAATACGTTGTCGTTGGGAATGAAGTCAACCGCTACGCGCCAAGTCACGGCGGTGTCATCGAGCTTGCCATCAAGCTCCGTCACGCTGCCGTCTGGATTGACGAAGGATTGCGGCAACTGGTTGCCAAACAAATAGACGCCCCCCGCCGCGAAGATGTCAACCTTCTGCTTGAACGTCAGGTCATCCTTCAGCACACGGGCTCCGGCGCTCACCCGCCAGTTCTCGCTTAGGTCCAGCGTAATCTGGCCGTAGCCTGCGATGTTCTCCCGATCCTGCTCGTAGGTCAGGTTGACGGTGTCGATCGGCGAACCAAGTGCACCGAGATAGGCACCGAGGTAGCCGATTCGGCCCGGCCGCTCGGCGACTTCGTCCCTGCCATAGTTGGCGCCCAATATCCAGTTGAATGGACCTTCGTAGTTGGAGGTCAGCCGCAACTCCTGCGAAAAGGCCCAGATTTCACTGGTGAAGAGAAAATCCACATACAAGCCGGGATTGCCGTCGGACTCCTTGGGCTGCCAACGGTCGTAGGTCTGGTAGCTGGTGACGGACAGCAGGGTGAGGTCGCCAAAGTCCTTCTCGACGGTCAGGGTGCCGCCGAGATTGTCGTTCTTCAGGGTCTCGTCCTCGTTGATGAAGGTCGAGAGGTCGTTGGTGTAGTCGCCAGCGTAGGGATCGCCGTCAGTATCGCTGTATCCGGCGTAATCGACGCAGGTATGCGGATCTAGTTGGTTATCGAGGTAGGCTTGGCACAGTGCGCCTATATTGCCCTTTTCCCGATAGCCGATGTGCTGAAAGTAAACCGGCTGCGATCGGTCCCGGCTGCCGAACGCCTTGAGGTTGACGCTCAAGTCATCGGCGGGTTCCCACAGCAGCTGCACCCGGCCCGAGAGGATGTCCACCTCACCCACGTCATTGCCGGTGGTCCGGTTGTAGACCCAGCCGTCCCCCTGCTGAATGGACATCAGGCTGACGCGCCCGGAGACGGTGTCGCTCAGCGGGCCGCCGAAAGCGGCCTGCACTTCGTAACGGTCCCACTTGCCATAGCTGCCGCGCACGTAGCCGTTCGCCTCCCGGCTGGGCTTGCGGGTGAAGTAGCTGACCGCGCCGCCATTGGTGTTGCGTCCGAAAACGTCCCCTTGCGGCCCCTTGATCACTTCCACGCGCTCGATGTCGAACAGGTGAGCGCCCATGACGGCCATCGAGGTCTGAAACACCTCATCGATGAACAGGCCGACGCTCGGCGTGTCGCTGGCCTGGAAGCTCTGCATGCCGACGCCGCGGATCGTGTAAACGGGCATGGAATTGCCCCACACGTACTTGATATCGAGGTTCGGCGATTGGCTGGCCACCTGGGTGATGTCCGTCCAGCCGAGGTCGTCGATGTCCTCCTGAGTGAAGGCGTTCATCGAGATGTG
>JAPPIX010000292.1:1642-11467 GCA_028820495.1 Gammaproteobacteria bacterium | reverse complement strand
CGGGCCGTGGAACGGCATGGACGACCGCCCCGGAGGCCATTGATCGATGTGCGCCAAACCCTGCCTCGGCGTTGACGTTGGAGGCACCTTCACCGACTTGGCGTTCTACGGCGAGAACGGCGAACTGCACTGCATCAAGGTGGCCAGCACACCGGCCCAGCCGGGCTTAAGCACCTTGCAGGGGGTCGATGAACTCAAGCGCCGTTCGGGCTGCTCCGACGAGGCCTGGGCATCCATGAGCCACACCCACAGCAATACGGTGGCGGTCAATTGCCTAATCGAACGATCCGGGGCGAGGCTTGGCTTGCTGGTGACGGCTGGCTTTCGCGACATTCTCGAGATCGCCCGCCTGACCGTCCCGCAGCCAGCCCGCTACGATTCCCGCCGTCCGCTGCCCTTGGTGCCGCGACGGCGGGTTGCCGAGGTGCGCGAGCGCATCGACGCCGATGGGCAACCCGTCGAGGCCCTGGATGCGGATTCGGCGGTCAGCGCCGCCCGGCGCCTGCAAGCGCAGGGTTGCGAAATCCTGGTGGCCTGCTTCCTGCACAGCTACAAGAATCCAGCTCACGAACGAGCCGCCCGAACCGCCATCCAAAGTGCGCTTCCGGGATTGGCGGTGGAGCTTTCCTCGGACGTGTGGCCGCAGGCTCGGGAGTTTGAGCGCGCCACCTTGGCGCTCGTCAACGCCCACATTCGCCCCGCGGTGGAACGTCAAGTGACGCTGTTGGTCAACGGCATGGCGGAGCGGGGAGTGCGCACCCCGGCCCGTGGCTCGCGCTCGAACGGCGGGATGGAACTGCTCGCCACCATGGCCGAGCGTCCGGTGACCTCGCTGCTGTCCGGGCCAGCCGCCGGCGTGGCCGGCGCCGCCGCGGCCGCCGCGGATACCGGTTGGCCGACGGCGGATCTCATGACCTTGGACGTGGGCGGCACCAGCGCCGACATCGGTGTGGTCCGGCGCGGACGCCCGGTGTTGAGCGCCCAGGAGCGGGTTGCCGACTTCCCGATACTGGTGCCCACAGTGGCCGTCTCGGCCATCGGCGCCGGCGGCGGTTCGATCATCGATGCGGACGCGACCGGGGCTTTGAAGATCGGCCCGAAGAGCACCGGCGCGGATCCTGGCCCAGCCTGCTACGGCTTGGGCGACGGCAACGTTGCCGCCATGACGGATGCCTTTCTGATTGCGGGGTTCCTGAATCCCCAACGCCCACTCGGCGGTCGCCTCAAGCTAGTGTCGGAGCTGGGTCGCCGCGCCCTGGAGGCGGTTGGCCGAAAAGTTGGCTTGTCGGCTGAGCAAGTGGCGGACGGTGCCATACAGGTTGCAACCGCCATGTTGGCGGCGGAATCCACCAGCGTCCTGGCGCGCCGCGACGTGGATCTGTCCCGCTTCCGAATGCTGGCCTACGGAGGCGCCGGGCCGCTGGTGGCAGCGCTGGTCGCCGAAGCTGCGTATATGGATTGCGTGCTGATTCCGCCGGTACCGGGCACGTTGAGCGCATTGGGCGCGGCGCAAGCCGATTTGGAGGGGGATTTTGTGCAGCCCGTGTACCGGGATCTCGCCAATCTGGACGCACCGGCGCTGGCCGAAGCATTCAATGCCATCCGCAGCCAATCCGCAGCTTGGCTCGAACGGGAAGCCACCGGCCTGGCGGTGCAGCACGCCATCATCGAGTACACCGCGGAAATGCGCTACGAAGGCCAAGGGTACGACGTTACCGTGCCCATCGAGGAGGATTGGTTGGCGAACGGCGTCGCCGAAGCGATTCGCGGAGCGTTTCACGACGCCCATGAGCGGGCATTCGGCCATCGGCACGACGACGCCGGGGTTTGGCTTCAGGAACTGCGCGCCCACTTGACCGGCCACTTGCCGAAGCCGGCCCCGGCGGTGGCTGCGACGGCGGAGAATGCCACGCCGCCATCCACCCGCATCATTCGGCTGCGCGGCAATCCAGTTGAGGCACGGGTGTTCGAGCGCGAAGGCATTGCGGCGAATAGCCGCATCGAGGGCCCCGCCATCATAGAGCAGATGGACTCGACCACACTGGTGCCCGACGGCTGGGAGCTCAGGCTCGCCCGCAACGGCGCCTTAATCATCACCCGAAAGCCAACCCAATGAATGCCACGGCACAGCAGGCGACTTCAGCCGCGATCAACACCGAAATCTTCGCCAACCTGTTCCGGGCAATCGTCAATGAAATGGGCTGGATCATTCAACGTTCGGCGCACACCACCTTCGTCAAGGAAACCTTGGACTTCGGGACCGCCCTGGTGACTCCCGAAGGCGAGCAGTTCGCGGTGGTGGATGCCACCGGCGTCACCGCTCTGGTGGGCGTCCCCATGGCGCCCGGCATCGAAGCGTTTGCGGATTGGGCTCCCGGCGACGTCGCCATCACCAACGATCCCTACACCACCGCCGGCATGGTCACCCACTTGAACGACATGTATTTCCTGAAGCCTATTTTCGCTGACGGCGAACTCCTGTGCTTCGCCTGGGCGTTCATCCACTGCAGCGACATCGGCGGCAAGGTGCCGGGCAGCATCGACGGCACCAACGGGGAAGTCTTCCAGGAGGGGCTGCGCATCCGGTCCACCAAGCTGTACCGGGAGGGGACGCTCAACGAGGACGTGGTGGCCATGATTTCCAGCAACTGCCGCAGCCCGGAAATGAACTGGGGCGACCTGGGCGCCGCGGTGGCCGGATTGAACCGAGCCGAGGAACGGCTCGAGCAACTCATCACCCGCTACGATCCGGCAACCGTGCGCAACGCCATGTACCGGAACCTAGACCGGGCGGAGGCCCTCACCCGGGCGGTGCTCAAGGAGATTCCTGCCGGTTCCTACGAGTTCGTCGAGTACCTGGAGGACAACTACGTGAGCCCCGTGCCCATTCGGGCCAAGCTGGTGGTCACCGCCAAGGGAGACGGCACCGTGGAGCTGGATTTCTCCGGTTCGGACCCCCAGGTGGCCTCGGCCATCAACATGCCCGCAGGCGGCCAGAAGCACCACCCCATGCTGTCGCTCGCCATCATGAACTTCGTGGTCACTGCCACCGAAGGCCAGATCTTCAACGCTGGCATGCTGCGCTGCATCGACTTAACGCTGCCCGAACACTCCTTTGTCAACGCTTCCTTTCCCGCCGCCTGCGGCATGCGGGTAGTGACCTCCATGCGGGTCCACGACATGACCCTCGGCGCGCTGGCGAGCGCGATTCCCGGCGGCCTGCCAGCCGGCGGGGCGGGACAGCTCGCCGTCATCTCGGTATCCACCGCGGACCTGAGCGGCGCCACCCGGGTTGTGGCGGCCAATGCGGTGGTCGGCGGTTCCGGCGGCGGCCTCGGCCTCGATGGCATTTCCGCAACCGACTTCCCGACCGCGGCGCTGCGCAACATTCCCACCGAAGTGCTGGAGGCCGAGGCGCCGGTGCGGGTGCATCGGTTCGCGCTACGCACCGATTCGGAAGGCGCAGGACGGCTGCGGGGCGGGTTCGGCGTCGAGTACGCCTTCGAGTTGACCGACCACCGAGCGACCGTGGTCACCCGCGGCAAGGACCGCCACAAGTTCGCAGCCTGGGGCGTGGACGGCGGCAAGGCCGCGGCACCGAGCTTCAGTCTGGTCCGCAAAGCGGACGGAACGGAGGACAACATCGGCAAGCAGGCCGTCTATCGGCCGCACCCGGGGGACG
Source organism: Gammaproteobacteria bacterium (assembly GCA_028820495.1). GTDB lineage: Bacteria > Pseudomonadota > Gammaproteobacteria > Pseudomonadales > Azotimanducaceae > Azophilus. Next base: position 7,785 of record JAPPIX010000292.1, on the reverse strand, counting down.
TGCTGATTGTTGGCGGCGGCGGCGGCGGCGGTTTTGGCGACCCGCTGGACCGGGACCCGGAGCGGGTGCGCCACGATATCCTGGATGGGCTGGTCTCAACCGAGCGCGGACGCGCGCTCTACGGCGTTGCGCTGAACAGGGAAAGCCAAATCGATGGCTCCGCAACCGCCGAATTGCGCACTCAATTGCGAGATTCCCGCAAGTCGCCCCAGGCTTCAACCCGCAAGCGGAGCGGGCGGCATGTCGAGGTGGATTTCGGACCCGGCCGATCGCAATGGCAGGCAGACTGGCAGGACGCCTATGCAATCATTGCGGACTGGTGCCTGAAGTTTCCGCCCAACGGCCGACGAATCGCCCAGGAGCGCGCCTACCTGCGCACCCTCGATCGCCTGCCCCCGAACCCGGCTGCGGGCGAAGTGCGGCAGCTGCTTGAGCAACTGGAAGCGGACTGGAGGTGAACGGCAAAGCACCGACTGGCCCAGACGCGCTGCTCGGCGAAGCATCATCGCGCGCGGCTTCATCACATAATGGGGCTTCACCATGAAGGAACGACTCACCCTGGCAGGCGGGCGCTTGCTTTTGATCGCGCTCTGGGGCGCCGCTTGGGAGGTGGCAGCGGCGAGCGGGGCCCTGCCTCGCGGCTTGATCGGCCAGCCTTCCGAGTTCCTATTGGACTTCTTCAAGCTGGTCGTCGATGGCACCTTTCCCACTGCGGCCTTGATCACTTTGCAAGCGGTTTTCATCGCCTTCGTGCTGGGCGCGATTCTCGCGTTGCTGACTGCGCTGCTCATGACAGCGTTCCCGATGGCGGAGCGACTGGCCGCGCCCATCATCGACGCCCTCAACGCGTTGCCCCGCGTGGCGCTGATACCGCTGTTCATTCTGTGGTTCGGCATCGGAACGGAGCAGAAAGTCGCTTCGGGTGTCTCCATCATGTACTTCGTGTTGCTGTCCTACACCATGGCGGGCGCCAAATCGACCGATCCGGACCACCTGCGATTGGCCCGAAGCCTAGCCATTCCGGGTTGGCGAACGTTCCTGGAGATCATCGTGCCGAGCGCCCTGCCAGCCATCTTCGCGGGACTGCGCCTGGGCATGATTTACACGGTGCTCGGCGTCATCACCGCGGAACTCATCGCCGGCGGCAAGGGCCTTGGCACGCTGGTCAGCTACTATTCGAACACCTTCAATCCGAATGGCGTCTTCGCCACCCTGATCGCCCTGGTCCTCATCACCACCGCCTTGACGGCGACCATGTCCAGAATAGAACGGTCCATCGCCAAATGGCACGCCCCGGTCGCAGTATGAGAAAGCCCAAGGCCGCCCACCCCCGAACGAGCCACCTGATTTTTGGCTGCAAATTTCCAACCTGCCGACCGCTGTTCTGGCTGGCCGCGACCGCCCTTCTCCTAGCCAGCGGCTGCGGCTCCGAGGACGTCGACGAGAACCGGCCGCTGCGGGTTCAGGTGTTCACTGGCGCCTACAGCTCGATGCCCGTGCATGTGGCGGTGGAGAAGGGCTTCTTTCAGCAGCAGGGGCTGGAGGTGGAGCGCTTGCCCGCCAATTCTTCGTCGGCGGCCATCGCGGCGCTCATCGGCGGCAGCATGGACGTGGTCGAAAGCGCACCGGATTTGGTCTTGGCCAACATCGACAAGGGCATCGATCTCAAGTACCTGGTCGGCAACGAAAGCACCAACTACGTTACGCTGGTGGTCGGCAATCATGTGCCCCTGTCGGAGCACGGCCGCGACGGAATCGTTCGGCAGTTGGCGGGACGCCGCATCGGCGTCAACGCCATTGGCAGCACGGTCTACTTGGCGGCGGTGCTGATCCTCGAGGAAGCGGGCCTCGCCGTGGAAGACGTCGATTTCGTCGCCACCGGCAGTGCGGCGACCACCCTGTCGTCTTGGCAGACGGGTGCCGTGGACGCGCAAATGACCTTCGCCCCAGTGCCAGAACTCCTGGAAACCCTCGGCCTCGCCCGCTCGGCCCTGGTCCTTGCCGACGACGGCCCGCCAGCCCTACAGTACCGGGGGCTGTACGCCGGATGGGTCGCCAACGGAGAATTGATCGGCAACCAACCCGCTCGCGCCGACGCCTTCATCGCCGCAATGCGCGATGCCATCGACTGGATTCGCGAGCCCGCCAACCATGCGGAGATGCTTGAGCTAGCAAGGCGCTACGCGCCGGTCGCCGCGTTGTCCGAAGCCCAGAACAGGCAGGTGATGGACCGGATGGTGCGCAACTACCGGCGCTATTGGGGCTACCGGATCAGCCCTGACGCCATTGACCTCTGGAATGCCTACGCACTGCGATTCAACCTGATCGGCGAACGCATTCCCTTCGCGGACGTGGTCTACGCCAAGGCGCCCACCTGCACTGGCACCTGCCAGTAGGCTAACGACAGCCGCAGTGTTTCAAGCAGTGGAAACTTCCCCGATGGGGTCCGAGCCAACGCCGGAAGGCATTCACGTTCGCGGCCTCAGCCATGAGTACGTTCGCGGTGATGAGTCGGTCGAGGCGCTCCGAGACGTGGCTCTGGAGATTCCCGCCGGACAGTTCGTCTCCTTGGTCGGCGCGAGCGGCTGCGGCAAGACGACGCTGCTCGACATCCTAAGCGGATTGCTGGACGTGCAGACCGGCGCTGTGCGGCTGGCGGGCCGCCCGCCCCGAGCGGGCCGGCGCGATACCGCCCGCATGTTCGCCAGAGACGCGCTCTTGCCTTGGAAGTCGGCCTTTGCCAACGTCGATTTCGCCTTGGCGACCCGCATCGGAGATGCCGCCGAGCGCGCTTCCCAAGTCGAGCGTCTTCTGGAATCGGTTGGCCTTGGCGAATTCAAGCAAGCGTTGCCCTCCGAACTGTCCCAAGGCATGCGGCAACGGGTCGCGCTGGCGCGCACCTTTTCGCTGCGCAGCCGTTTTATCATGCTCGACGAACCCTTTGGCGCACTCGATGCGCTGACCAAGATCAACCTGCAGGACCGCCTGGTCGAACTCTGGGAGCAGGTCTCCGCCAGCACAGTGGTGTTGGTCACCCATGACCTGGCGGAGGCGGCAGCGCTATCCGACCGGGTGATCGTCATGTCGCCGCGTCCTGGCCGAATCGTCGCCGACATTGCCATTGGCTTGCCGAGGCCGCGCAACGTTCGCGCCCTGCATGCGACCGACGGGTTTCAGAAATTGGTGGCCGGGCTCTGGGAGACCTTGGACTCAGCGTCCTGAAGCGGCGCATCCCGGCCACGCGAGCGGCGAAGATCGGCTGGGCGCGATGGCTCGCTGCCCCCTGTGCAGTTTAACGACCAATCAGAAAGCGGCTTTGCATCGCCTCGAGTTCCTCAAAGCCGACGATCGACTTGAATTCGCCCATCGTCGTCACTTCGTTGGGCAGTTGCGCGGAGGAGTGCCGCCTGGCGAGCGCACCTAGGTTGGCCCTAAGCGCCGCGGTCGCGGTCATCAGCGCCACCAGCGGGAACACGGCCAGACCCGCCACCTCCTCCACTTGGCCGGGCGTCAGGTCGTTTTCCAGCCAGCCAAGCAATTGCAGCGAAAGCGGCACCCGCACCGCTTCCCGAAACCGGGCCAAGCCATCGAAGTCGTTAAAGCACTTCGATATGGGCTGCACCAAGTCGGCCCCCGCCTCGACGTAGGCTTGGCCGCGGTCCGCCGCCTCCGCCTCATCCATGGCATCGGTGCGGGCGATGATCAGCGTATCTTCGTTGCTTCTGGCGTGGGCGGCTGCCCGAATCTTTGCGGCGCCCTCCTGCAACGGCAGCAGTTCCACCCGGTTCGCCACGGCCGGGCAGCGCTTCGGCGATTCCTGGTCCTCGAAGATCATCCCAGCAACGCCGGCCCGTTCGAATTCCCGCACGGTGCGCATGACGTTGATGGCATTGCCATAGCCGGTGTCGGTGTCCGCAATCACCGGAATCCCGATGGAATCGACGATCTTGCCCACCACGCTGAGGTTCTCGGACATCGTGTACAACTCCAAGTCCGGTTGGCCTAGATGCGACGCGGAGATGCCAAATCCCGTTGTCATCGCCGCAGCAAAGCCCGCCTCCTCAATGAGCTGCGCCGACAGCGCATCGTAAGCTCCGGCCGCCCAGACGGTCTGACTGGCCTTGGCGGCTGCTGAAATTCCGCTGTTCCCCTGGTTCATGGCAATGACCCTCAATTCCTCCAAGTCAGTTCCGCATCGCAAACCATGCTATCGATTCGCAGCCACCACCCGCTCTCCCACCTCGCCTTCCGCTTGACTCCGGGCGTGCAGGTAGCCAATCAATCCGCCCGCCTCCAGCATCTGGCGGTCGGCAATCGCGAGCGGTTCGAAGCCAAGACTTGAGCCTTGGGTGAGGTTGCGCACAACGCAAGCCGCCCAGTCCACTTCGATCCGGTCCCAGCGCTTCACGGCCGCAAGTATTCCGGGGCACGAAACCTGGGGAAAGCCCATGGCGATCTCACCCCGCCAATAACCCGGCGAGAAGCTTTCGGCGATCACCCCGGAAATGCCGAGGCGCCGCATGGCAATCATCGGTGGATAGTGCGGGTGTCCGTAGCCGAAGTTGTGATTGCCAACCAGCAGATCCCCGGCTTGCACTTGGTCATGGAACCTTGGATCGAACGCCCGCATCGCAATGTCCGCGAGCTTTTCGACATCCTGAATCTTGATGTTCTTGACGCCAACGATCTCATCGACATCGAAGTCGACGTCTTCGAATATCCACGCCACGCGGCCATTGAGATTTTCAAGACCCATGCGAACCGCCTTACAGATAGTGTCTCGGATCGGTGATTTCGCCGGTTATCGCCGATGCCGCAACGGCCGCGGCGTTGACGATGTAGATCTCGGAGTCTGGGCTGCCCATCCGGCCCCGGACGTTCAGGGTGCCCGTTGACACGGCCCGCTGGCCCGCGGTCATCACGCCGGCACGACCGAAGCAGTAGTCGCATGAGGAAGACGTCACGTAAGCCCCTGCGGCGATCAAATCGGTCAGGTAGCCGCGCCGGGAAGCCTCCTCCATGATCGCTTGGCTGGTTGGGACCACATGCAGTTGAAAGCCCGGCTTGATGCGCTGGCCGCTAAGCACTCTGGCAGCAATTTCCAGATCTTCCAAGCGTCCGGAAGCGCAGGAGCCCAAGTAGCCGACCTGCACTTCCGTGCCGACGTAGTCCCTCAGGTTCTGGGTGTTGCGTGGACTCGGCGGCACGACCACGACAGGTTCCAACGCATCGATGTCGATGTCGTGAACCGCCGAGTAGCGCGCGTCCGCATCGGAACGGACCGGCTCGATGTCCAGCCGGGCCCTTTCCAAGGCCACTGGCAGCGTGACGGCGTCCGGGTTCATGATGGCGGTGACCGCACCGGTGAACATGGCCAGGCAGTTGATGGTCTGCCGACCGTCGATCGAAAGGCGCTCCAGTGCCTCGCCGCCGATCTCAAGCACCTGGAATCGGCAGGCGGCGGGACCGAGTTCCCGCACGATGTGGTGAAAGATGTCTCGGGCCATGACACCCCGGCCTGCCTCGCCGTGCAGGTTCACGCGCACGGTTGCAGGCACCTGCATCTGTATGCGCTCATTGACAAAGGCCTCGAGCAGATGGCGGCGAATGCCCATGGCGAGCGTACCGAAGGTGCCCATCTGCGACACATGGCCATCGAAATGCACCACAAAGGCCCCCGGTGTCGAATAACCCAGCTCCGACGCAACGTGGTGGCCAATCCCTAGGCGCTCGTAAACCGGGACGCCGTTCTTCGCACCCCAGTCCCGGGTGTTTCGATGCAAGTCTTCCTCCTCGGGCGAAACGGCGGGAACCATGTGGTCGATGAACAGTGCAAAGCGCTCCGGTTCGGCCACCTTTTCAATGCCGAAGTCCTCCTCCATCTGCTTGAAGATGACATTGGTGTAGCCGGGGAAATCGTAGGCGATGACGAAGTCTGGCTTGGCGCGAATCTCGTCGCCGGCCGCCACGGAAGCGACGCCCGCCGTCCGGGCCAGAATCTTCTCTGCGATGGTCGAACCCATACGCCACCTTGGCCGCCATCAGCGGCGGATGCCGCTCCGAGAGCGATCAACATTGGATAGCTCAACGCACCATAGGAACATGGCCAAATGATGTCAACACTCACTGCCCAGCGACTGAAC
>JAPPIX010000292.1:0-1542 GCA_028820495.1 Gammaproteobacteria bacterium | reverse complement strand
CCCAGCGACTGAACTCCTTGCCACCAAGGGGATGTGCGCGGAACAATGCGGAGGCTTGCGTGACTGTTTGGTCGGCCCTCGACACCATCCAAAGACCCCGGCTAGTGTTTCAGCCGAGCCGTGCCACAGGGCACATAGACCATCTCCATGGGCAGACCGCGCTGGTCCTTAAGCGGGTGCTCAGGCAACGTCCTTAGCGCCTGGGGTTCCGCCCAAGCCGTGATGGCCGCAGCGGCGGCATTGAGTATGTCGTCTCCATCAAGGCTTCCCCGGCTGTGCGTCTTCAGGACTGCGTCATCCTCAAAAATGGCCTCAATCGTTTCCGAAATGGATGGCCATAGCTCCCTCAGCACCGCCAGCCGCTCAAAAAAGCCCTTGAGGAGGTTCTTTTTGTATTGCATGGGCCTGTTCCCCGCGAGCGCCCAGAAGCAAACTTCCGGATGGACCTCGCGGATGATCTGGCGCGCCTTGCCACAACTTCCGAGCAGATCGTTGACCTCCTTGATCTTGGGCAGGATGTTGAATGTCGGCTTTCCCAGCCCCTTGCCCGTCAGTTCCCTGCTGATTCGATTGGCGCGGGCGTAGTTGTTGGTGTGGTGGAGCACGGCGCGAACGGGCGCGGAGAGGACGCTGGACAGCCGTTGGGTTTGGAGCTTGTTCCGAGCTTCCGCATCGCAAACCCGCCCCAACCGATCACTTGGCAGCCCAATGGGAATGTCGATGAAGATGCGGTCGTCAAGGGTGGCCTTCGCCACCAGCGCGTCGATGGTCGGCTCGATGCCCCAGCGGATTCTCTCGGCAGGACCAAACGCGATGTGGAACCAGCCCGCCTTGCACCCGCCAACGCCGTAGGCCGTGAACGTCGATGAATTTCCAATTTGTTTCATGATGGACTCAAAGGGCGCAGGGTGTTGCCGGTGGTTGTCGGTAGGGAAACGATAGGGGCTTGGGGCACCCGCTGGAAAGCGAGATCCGCCCGATCTGATGTGCGAGATCGCCCCCGCGTGACTTGAGACTTTCGGGCGGTTTGCGTGCGGACATTGGCCTGTCCGACAGGACGAATTGGCCGACGTGGGCAGTGCGTTAAGCGCTAGAACAACGCTAGGACTTGAAATCAGTAGCCACTCCCGCCTTAAATTGCCCTCTTGCACGGCTGAAATCAGTTTGGGGGCGAGATGGCCGAAGCGGCACACGCACATTCCGACCTAGGGTTCGACCCGGATGCCCTGCGCGACCGTTATCGCACGGAGCGCGACAAGCGGGTGCGGCAGGACGGCAACGAGCAGTACGTCGAGGTCACCGGCAAGTTCGCGCACTTCTTGGATGACCCTTACGTCGAGCCCGGCTTTGAGCGGGCGCCGCTGAGCGACAGCGTGGAGATCCTCATCATCGGCGGCGGCTTCGGCGGGCTGCTGGCCGGGGCGCGGCTGCGGGAAGCCGGGGTGGAGGACCTGCGCATCATCGAGAAGGGCGGCGACTTCGGCGGCACCTGGTACTGGAACCGCTATCCCGGCGCCCAGTGCGACATCGAGTCCTACATCT
>JAPPIX010000182.1 GCA_028820495.1 Gammaproteobacteria bacterium | reverse complement strand
CAACGTCGAGCGCGTCAAGGCCATCGACGCGGCCAAGCCCTTGGGCATCTTCCTGCTGGTGGCCGCTGGGGAAGCCCCAGAAGTCATGGCCCTGAAGGGCTTGTTCGGAAACGGTTACTTGGGCCAATTCGTCGGCCATGCGGACGAAGTGGCGCGCTCGCTCGAGAATCTGGCCACCTTGGGGATCGACCGCGTCCAGCTCACCGAACTCGCGCCGGGCTCCCACGATGAGCTGGCGGAAAGGCTATTGAGGTAGGCCCAGCTTTGGGACAGGGTGCTTCCCGACGCGACAAGTTGCCTTTCTAGTGGGCAGCCGCTCTAAACGGGTTGAATGGCCAGTTTGCATGATGCCTAAATTGGGCAGTAACATGCCCGGAATGGGAAACATGATGTCAGCTCCCTCATCCCGCCCAACCGGCAGCCCGGCTAAGTCCGTACGCATTGATGCGCCCACTAGCATCGCGGATGCGCTGTTCACCACAACTCAGCAACGTGTGCTGGCATTGCTGTTCGGCGATCCCTCACGCAGCTTTTTCGCCAGCCAGCTCATCGCACAAACCGGTTCCGGATCCGGTGCCGTGCAGCGGGAACTAAAGCGCCTCGCCTCCAGCGGGCTGGTCACCGTCACCCGCATCGGCAAACAGAAACACTACAAAGCGAACCCCGAGTGCCCGGTGTTCGAAGAGCTTTGTGCACTGGCGCGCAAAACAATGGCCATGGTTGAACCGATTCGGGAGGCGTTGGAGCCCATCGCTGACTGCATCGAATGCGCGTTGCTTTACGGCTCCGTGGTAAAGGGCACCGATACTGCGGCTAGCGATATCGATCTCCTTGTAGTGGCGGACGACCTCACGCTGGAAGCGCTCTTTACAGCGCTCGCACCCGTGGAGGCGAGCTTGGATCGGGAAGTCAGCCCCGTGCTCTACACACCTCAGGAGTTTGCAACGCGACGGGCAGCTGGCAATCCCTTTCTGACACGCGTACTGGAGGGCGAACACCTCATCTTGGTGGGAGACGCCAATGGCAGAGCTTGAGCTCGACAACCTAGTCAGGATCGGTCGGCTCAAGATGGAGCCCTCGGCGCCAAGCGAGATTCAAGGGCTGGTGCAATCTGGCATCCGGCGGCTGGAAGACGCAGAACGCCCTGAATTGAGTCAAGAAAGCCGTTTCGATCTTGCCTACAATGCGGCGCACGCCTTGGCCCTTGCCGCGCTCAGGGCCAAGGGCTACCGATCCGAATCGCGCTACTTGGTGTTCCAATGCCTGCAGCACACGCTCGATCTGCCGCAAGCACAGTGGCGCGTACTCGACCAAGCGCACCGAAAGCGCAACCTTGCCGAGTACGAAGGCGATATGGACGTGGATGAGCACCTTCTTGCCGCACTCTTTCGCGTGGCGCGCGAGGTCGCGAAGCGAGTCGCCAAAGCAGTCGCCAGCTAGCGGCGTTTCCGTAGCGGATTTCCGTCCGTGCCTTCAGTCGTAGGCTGCGGGTGCGAGTTCCAGGGCTTGGGCCAGCGCCCGGTCGTGCTCGATCCATAGCGCAGCGCCTGTCTCCTCGATCAATCGCTCGACCTTGTCCATCGACGCCAAGGTCTGATTTGCATCGCTGTTGAATGTCGGAACGGCCCGCAGCCTGCGTGTTGCCCGGAAGTGATAGAGGTCGCCCGATAGAAGAACGGGGCCGGTGTTGCTGAGATGGACCAGCAGTGCTTGGTGACCCGGCGTGTGGCCGGGGGTGCTGACGATCATCACGCTGCCGTCGCCGAAGACGTCATGGTCGCCGGTGAGAAGTTGCCTCGGATTTTCGGCAAGGTTGCCATACCATTCGAGGTCATAGACGCCGCCATAGTCCCCGGGGCGCAGGAAGGCCGCTTCGTATTCGGCGGCTTGGATCAGCAACCTGGCTTTAGGGAACTGCGTTGCGGCGTCCACGTGGTCGAAGTGCATATGCGACAGCGCCATGAAATCGACGTCGTCAGGGCTCAGCCCCATGTCATCCATCTGGTCGAGCAGGGATCGCGCATAGGTCATGGTGAACCCACCCCCGTCGATCACACCCTTGCCGGCGATTGCCGGATCAAGCCCCGCATCCCACAAGAGATCACCTCGGGGGTGCCGGATTAGGTAGCAGGGCACGAACATTCGGCGTACGTCCGTGTCGGCATTCTTGAGGCCAAATGCTGATATGTCGGGAAACGAGAGCTCGCCGCAGTCGAAGACGTGGAGCATGACCAGCGGGTTGTCCGCTGAACCATCAGTGGGGAAAACAACAGATGGCGCCGTGCAGAATAGGCACGCCACCACAGTTTTGCGGCACTTCATGACATACTCCTAGACCGCTTGTGTCGCTGAGCCACCACCTGCCGGCCGCATCCATGATCGTGATTCACGGCGCAGTGTCCGAAGAGATTGAACCCCGAGTGATGTAGTCAGTCCACCGCTGAGGATAGAAAAAGTTGAGAAAGGCGCACGAAGTTGATCGGTGCTGCATTTTTTCGCGATTTAGCAATCTATTATCATTTGATAGGTTGAAATATTTTTTTCAAACCGATCTTGACTATTCCAAAGCTTGTGGTTTACCCTGCCGCCATGGCCGTTCAAATCAAGCCCAGCGACAACCTTGCTGCCCTCGTCCGCGACGCCCGCTCTCGCATGGGCTTGACGCAGGCCCAGTTCGCTGAGCGCCTGTCCGTCACGCCGCTCACAATCCACCGTTGGGAATCCGGCCAGTCCCATCCAAGGCGCTTGGCCCTAGAGCGATTGCAGCAGCTTGAGGAGGCCTCAGCCACTTCTTCTGGTAAAGCGCCGCCGTTAGCGACTATGTCGCCCATATCCGCTCCAGCCACGGCCTTGGATTTCGCAGGCGAACCCCAAGCCGCAATGTTGGTTTGCGAAGCCCATCGGCTGGCTTATGGCCACCAATTCAATCCCGCCTTCGCCAGCGAAACGGCGCGCATTGACCCGCTGCCCCACCAGCGCATTGCTGTTTACGAGCGGATGTTGCTTCAGGAGCCCTTGCGCTTCCTACTTGCGGATGACGCCGGGGCGGGCAAAACCATCATGTCGGGCCTCTACATTCGCGAAATGCTCTCCCGCCGCCGCATCCGCCGAGTGTTGATTGTCCCTCCCGCCGGGCTGGTGGGCAACTGGGAACGAGAGTTGCGAACGTTGTTTCGCCTGCAATGCCGTATCGTTGAGGGAGCTGACGCCCGCAGAGGCAATCCGTTTGCCGGGCCGCAGGGCGACCGGGTGATCGTCTCCCTCGACACCTTGAGCGCGGGCAACCTGTTCGCCGCCTTGGCGAAGGAAGACGTTGAACCCTACGATCTGGTTGTTTTCGACGAAGCCCACAAACTCAGCGTCAACGTCTCGCAGCGGCGCATCGACAAAACTCGGCGCTACCAACTGGCTGAAGCCTTGGCGGGTGCCGCGCCAGCAGAAACGCCCTTCAAGGGCCTCAAATGGGCGGCGCGTCACCTCTTGCTGCTCACCGCCACGCCCCACCAAGGGCGGGACGCGCCCTATCACTACCTTTGGCGGCTGCTTGACGCCCAAGTCTTCGGTGCAGCGGAAGCGTTTCGCCGCTATCCGCCTGAGGCCCGCCAGCGCCACTTCATCCGGCGCACCAAGGAGGAAATGGTCGATCTTGAAGGACAACCGCTCTACAAGAAGCGCGTCTGCGCCACCTTCAGCTACGACCTGACTCAAGGCGAGCACGGCGAACAGGCGCTATACGATCGCACCACGGCCTATCTGCGCCGCCACTACAACCGTGCTCTCAACAATCGTCCCGCCGTGCAACTGGCGATGAGTGTTTTCCAACGCCGTCTTGCCAGCTCCACTTGGGCGCTGCTGCGGTCATTTGAGCGGCGCATCCGCAAGCTCGAAGGCCATATCGAAGAACTGAAGTCCGGCACCTTGGACGCGGGGACAATGCTGAATCGCCAACGGAGCCTCGATCGCCAGCACCGCGCAGACTACCTGGATCTGAACAGTGCTGATGACGATACGGGGGAGGGCGCCCAAGACTACGAGGAAGCGGTACTCGGCGCAGTCGCTGCCGTCACCGTTGAGGAACTGCGCGGCGAAATCGAGGTGTTGCAGGGCTTGCGCGACCGCGCCCGACGCCTGATTGATGCAGGCGCGGAATCCAAGTTCGAAAAGTTGCGCGAAGTGCTGGAAGACCCCCAATACGCCAAGGACGGTGACAGCGCCTTCGCAACCCGCGCCGAAGCTGAGAAGTGGCTGATCTTCTCCGAACACCGGGACACCGTGGATTTCCTTGTCCGGCGCATTGAAGGTCTTGGCTACACCGACCAGGTGGCCACCATCCACGGCGGCATGGCCTGGCCGGAACGTGAGCAAGAGGTGGAGCGCTTTCGCAGCCCCGAAGGCGCCCGCTTCCTGGTCGCTACCGACGCCGCTGGCGAGGGCATCAACCTGCAATTCTGCCGTTTGATGGTGAACTACGACATCCCTTGGAACCCCGCACGCCTTGAGCAACGGATGGGTCGCATCCATCGCTACAAACAGAAGCACGATGTGCGCATCATCAACTTGGTAGCCGGGGCCACCCACGAAGGCCGTGTGCTCAAGGTGCTGCTCGACAAGCTTGACACCATCCGCCAAGCCTTGAGTTCCGACAAGGTGTTCGACGTGATCGGCCAACTCATGGAGAACAAGTCCTTGCGCGAATACATGATGGAAGCGCTCACTGACGATGGCGAGCGTCGAGTGGTGGAGCGTATCAACAGGCAAGTCACAGAGTCCGGTGTATCCGGCATTTCCGAGCGCGACGCCCGCGTTTACGGTTCCGGGGGTGACGTGACCCCGCGCTTGGACGGGCTGCGGCGGGAACTGGATCGGGAACGCTACCTGCACCTACTGCCTGCCTATGTGCGCCGCTTTGTTGAGGGTGCCGCCGATCAGCTAGGCATCGAAATTCAGGGCGACTTGGATGGTCTGTTCACGCTCGTTCCCGCCAAGGAGGGTGCGCTCGATCCTCTCCTATCCGCATTGGAGCAATATCCGGCTCCGGTTCGCGAGCGCCTGAGCATCCGTCGGCCCGAAGCGGAAGCCGCCTGCGTTTGGCTGCACCCCGGCGAAGCCGTGTTCGATGCGCTCTGTTCCCACGTGATCGACGCCTTCTCCCATGAGGCTGCACGTGGGGCCATCTTCATCGACCCAAGGGCCGATGCGCCTTATCTCTGCCATCTGGCTTCGGTCTCAGTGGATCAGCGCATGACTGCCGAAGAGCCCGCAGACGCCACTGCATTGGAACGGCGCTTGCTGGCGGTGCGCCAAGACGAGGATGCTGTGGCGGAACAGCCCGTAGATGCTCTGCTCCTGCTCCATGGCGCTCCACAGAGCGCCCCCGGTGCCGTGCCGTTGGCCACGCGCGCCCTTGGGTTACGGGCGCAAGCGTTGGAGTTCATCAAACAACGTCCGCTCAACGACCTAGTCGAACAGCAACGACAGGCTTGCAGCGCGGAACTCCCGGAACGCCGCAAGCGAATCAACGTCAACTTCGATCTGCAATCCGCAGAACTGGCGAAGCGGCGCAGCATCCTCGCTCACAGCGGAGAGGCCGATGCCGAAGCGCTTGCTGCATTGAAAGACGATCAAAAAGCGATTTCCAGCGAGCGCCAGCAAGCGCTTGCGGAACTCGACCGCACTCCCAATGAGATTCTGGCTGGTCCGGTTCGTTTCCTTGCCCACGCCCTGGTCATCCCCCTGTCGGATGGCGGCGAGCAAGAGCGCCAAGAGCCACGGGTTGAAGAACTCGCCGTGCGCATAGCCAGCCAAGCGGAGGCGGAACGGAACGCAACCGTTCAGGACGTCTCTCGTCCAGCACTGGCACGACAAGCCGGTTTGCCTGACTACCCCGGTTTTGACTTGCTTTCCACCCGCGCCTCAGGGGAAGTGCGCAACATAGAAGTTAAGGGCCGGGCTGGCCGGACCAGCGTGCAGATGGAAGCCAACGAGTGGAAGCAAGCCTGCCACCTCGGCAAGCGCTACTGGCTCTACGTGGTTTTCGACTGCGCAACGTCCAAACCGCGCCTCTATCGAGTGCGGGACCCATTCAAGAACCTGCTGGCAGCAGAACGCAGCAGCTCAACATTTTCCCTGCCTGTCGGCGCTATAGTGTCGGCGGCGGAAATCGACAAATAACGAGAAGTACCGTGGGAGCAACCTACGTTGACGTGACCATCCGCAATCCCGCCGACGCCACCAAAAGCTGGACTGGCTCCTTCTTAGTGGATACCGGCGCGTTCGATTCGCTTGTGCCCAGAGAGCACTTGGAGGCAATTGGGCTTAAGCCGAAAGGGCAACGGGAGTACCGGCTAGCTGACGGCAAGAGGACGGCCTACGAAATCACGACCGCGGACATCGAGTTCGAAGGCGAGCTGGTAGGGGGCACTATCGTCTATGGGGAAGATGGCTCTGTGCCCCTGCTTGGCGTCACGGCGTTGGAATCCGGTGGGTTCGAAGTGGATCCCCGCGCAGAGAAGTTGAATCGATTGCCCGCTGTGCTGTTGTGTTCAATGCAGTTGACTGCACCGCGCCGGGCCAACCAGCAGCCAAAGTCCAACCTACGCTTACCGTCGGTAAACGGAGGGGCCGTCCATTGACCGAACGCTATTCGTCCCACTATGCAGAGCAGTGGCCAGTGCCATCTGCAACTCTGGATGACTTGGACAAAGTCCGCCTCGTCCAGTATTTCCGTAGCCGCTTCCCAGGTTGGAAACAACCCGAGCGTTGGCACACCACTCTTACCGATCACAAGTTGGCGGTTGAATGGAATGGGCGCATTGTACCGACCCAGATCGGAGTGCTGCTGTTTTCCGAAAAGCCCAGTCGCTTCATCCCCGATGCGCACATTGTAGCAACCGATCATATGCCCGCCACGCCAAACAACGGATCAACGAAGAACCGTTGCTTCACGGGGCCTCTGCCCGAACAGGTTGCAATGGCTGCCGCATGGCTTCGAGATCCTCACCCTGACCAACCGCTGTCGGAACGGCGGGATGGAGGCGGTCCACAGCAGCTTTACTCTCAGGGCGCCCTTTATGAGGCTGTCCTAAATGCGCTCGCGCATCGAGACTACGAGATTCGTCAATCGAGTGTCCGCATTCACAGGCACCCCGACCGCATCTTGTTCGAAAACCCCGGCTCGTTGTGCGGGTCGTTAACCCCAGAAAACCTCTATGTTGGCTGTCAACCGTATAGGCGCAATGAGATGTTGACGGGATATCTGCATCACTACGCCCGCCACGATACCGGTTTTCGAACTTGGGCGGATTGGCAAGACGGATTTTTGACCTTGGTGCGAAAGAGCACCGAATTGTCTGGGCGCAGGCCGCTGTTGGAGCAGATTCGCCAAGGGACGGCATTGACCATCTACGCCCGAGCCCGAGAAGCGGACAGTGACTTCCAGATCGGAGAAGCAACATGAACATTGCGGGCTTGCTGAAAAGTGTCAACTTGGAAAAGGTGAGGTTGAACGTCGGCATCGCTAGTTTGGAGATTGAGTTTAGCGATGCGGACAAGAACGCGGCGTGGGAATTGTACATCGAGATGCTGACGAGGATCGTCACCCAACCGCTATCGGATGAGGTGGGCGACGAAAAAACGGCGCTGAACAGCGTCTATTCGCTATTTCCCACGGTGCGGGAGATTTTGCGCCGACAGGGGCGCGAAGCCGTGCAGTTCACCAAGATCGCCATTCCGGTTCTAAACCAAGTGGTGCGGCCATTCACCGCGAAATGGCACAAGGGCAGTCTATCGGGTGCCTTTGATGATCCAGAGGAACAGAAGCGCTTCAGGCAAGAATTGGACGCTCTGCAAGTGGATTTGCGCAACTACAACCGACTGCTGGCAAAGATTGCGGAGGTTGAGGATCTAACTGAGCTTGAGAACATCAAGGAGGACAGTGATGGCTGAAACTCAGCGGCATAAGGTTTTCGTTAGCTTTCATCACGAAGACCAATACTACAAGGATTTCTTCTGCGACCATATGTTTGGAGATATCGTAGATAAGTCGGTGGAAGACGGGGACATAGACCTGAACATAAAGACAGAAACCACTCGCCAGAAGATCCGTGACGAGTTTATAGCGGATGCAACCGTTACTGTGGTTCTAGTGGGTCGATGCACTTGGCAACGAAAGCACGTGGATTGGGAGATTGGATCGAGCTTGCGAGATACCACAAGAAACTCAAGATGTGGCTTGTTGGGCATACTGTTGCCCGATCACGCTGATTTTGGAAGGCCCCAATACAGTGGTCGCCTTGTACCGCCGAGATTGGCGGACAACTCTGGTTTCAATGGTGCGTTTGCCCAAATCTATGATTGGCCCAAACCTTGGGATTCGACCAAGGTCCGAAGGTGGATCCATCAAGCGTTTCTTCGGAGAGAACAGTACCCTGACAATAGTAGATCTCAGTTTGGATACAATCGGTCTGGCCCCTGCTCGTCCGGCTGGTCGGATTAGGGCCATGAGTCCCCGCCTAATTGAATCCGCCTTTCCGCTGCGGCAGGCGTCCTTGGACTCCGTCCATGAGAAGAATGTTCGGCATGGGCATATCTCCACGTTGCATATTTGGCCAGCTCGGCGTCCGTTGGCGGCGAGTCGGGCGGTTCTGCTAGCTACGTTGTTTCCGGACCCCGGCAATCAGAGGGATAGGGAAGCGCTGTTGCAGCGAATTGGCGGCACCGTGGTGAAGAGGAACACGGCGAAGGGCGAGAAGGAAGAGACGGAAGACGGTGTTCTGCATTGGGGGCGGGAGTCCTCGCCGGACTTGACTGCCCTGCGGAAGGAGATTCGTGAGGCATTTGGGGGGCGGGCACCGCGGGTGCTTGATCCCTTTGCTGGTGGCGGGGCTATTCCCTTGGAGGCGATGCGGTTGGGCTGTGAGGTGACGGCATCTGATCTCAACCCCGTTGCTTGGTTCATCCTGCGCTGCACGTTGCACTATCCGCGTTTGATGGCGGGGCAGACGTTGCCCTTGCCGGATTTCGCCCTGCGGGATAGGGACTTCATGCAGGCGTTCTTCAAGGCGCACAATTGTTCCAAGGCCCAAGTGCTGCGCAGCCACATGGCTCGGCTCGGGCATGGGGACGGCCGGGCCGTGCAAGTATCGTCTTTGGACACGGACGAGCCCGAGCAGCAAGCGTCCTTCTCTTGGCACCTGCGGGCTTGGGGACGGCGTGTGCTGGACAGGGCACGGCGGGAACTGGCGTCCAAGTATCCGACCTACGCGGAGTTTGAGCCTGTCAAGCGCAAGGGGCGACGGGGCGGAGAGACGCTGCCTCCACGCCGTTTCAAGCCGCGTCCGGCGCAGATGCTGGTGCCTGATGCGGAGGGGCGAGTGTCCACCGCCTCACTCAACTCGGAATTTGATTCGCTCTATCTGGAGGATGACCGCAATCCCCGTTGGATCGCCAAGCCAACGGTGGCCTATCTGTGGGCTCGCACGGCGCAATGCGGCAATTGCCGGGCGGAGATTCCGCTGCTGAAAACCCGCTGGCTGTGCAAACGAGACGGCAAGCAGGTATTGCTGTCCATGCACAAAGCTCATCTTGGTGTGGAGTTCGGCGTTGAGACCGACATTCCCGATGGAGCCGACGATGCCCTAGGTGCCGGGACAATGAGCAAAAGCGGGGTGAAGTGCCCTTGCTGTGACGGACAAGCCAAGATGGAGGACTTGCGCAGTCAAGGTTTGGGCGGGCGGCTTGGATCGCAGATGATCGCCGTTGTTGTGGAAGGCCAAAGAGGAAAGGAGTACCGCACTCCAAGGCAAGAAGAGATCGATGCAGCGGCCATAGGGTCGGCTGATTTGGATGCGCTTTTCGGCAGCATTCCCTTCGGGTCAATTGACGAGCCGACTCCAAAAGCCGGAATCGGCGCATCCCGCGCCTTTTCTGTCGATGGATACGGGATAAGTAAATGGAATCAACTATATACACCACGTCAACTTTTCGCGCTGGGGACGATTGCGCAAGAAATACGTAGTTCGAGCAGCCAAATTAGCGGCTATTCGGAGGACTGGCAACACTCTTTGATAGCTGGTCTGTGTTGCGGCTTTAACAAGCTGACAGACTACAGCAGCGCTGCGTGCGCCTGGCACAAAGGACGTGAAACAATTGGGCACACGTTTGCCCGTTTTGCGCTTCCGATGGTTTGGGACTATTGCGAAGCCAATCCGATCTCTGACACCACGGGTAGTTTCAGCGGAATGTTGGATTGGGTGGCGAGGTACTTTGATCATGCTTTGGACGCAACAGGTTCATCACCTTTCCCCGCTGTTACAAGGCATAGTGCTACAAACGTATCCGGCGAGGGGTTCGATCTAATCTGCACCGATCCCCCCTACTACGACGCTATCCCCTATTCTGACTTGATGGACTTCTTCTACGTCTGGCTGCGCCGCACCCTGCACGGCCTTTCCTCGGAAACCGATGCCGCCTTTGCCACCCCGCTGGGTCCGAAATGGGACGTCGAGGCCAACGATGGCGAGCTCATTGATGACGCTAGCCGCTTCGACGGCGACCAGCAGGCCTCGAAACAGAACTACGAAGACGGCATGGCACGGGCCTTCGGGCAATTCCACACCGCCCTCCGCGACCAGGGCAGGCTCGTCATCGTGTTCGCCAACAAGCAGCCGGACGCTTGGGAAACGCTCGTCTCGGCCCTGATCCGGGCCGGTTTTGTAGTCACGGGTTCTTGGCCCATCCAGACGGAAATGCAGAACCGCCAGCGTTCGCTGTCCTCCGCCGCCCTGTCCTCTTCCATTTGGCTGGTGTGCCGTAAGCGCCCGGCAACAGCCCGTGCGGGCTGGGATAGCCGCGTCCTTGCCGAGATGCGCGACAACATCACCCAGCGCCTGCGAGACTTCTGGGATGCCGGCATTCGTGGCCCAGACTTCGTCTGGGCGGCAACCGGCCCAGCCTTGGAGGCATTCAGCCGGCATCCCGTCGTGAAGATCACCGACCAAGCGGGTCGGCAGATGACAGTATCGGACTTCCTGCGCCGGGTGCGGCGCATGGTGGTGGGCTTTGTGGTCAGCCGGTTGGTGGACCCGGAAGGTAGCGACACGGAAGAACTCGACGACCTGACCACCTACTACCTGCTGCACCGCAACGACTTCGGCTTGGAACCAGCCCCTGCGGGAGCCTGCATCCTCTACGCCCTGTCCTGCAACATCGCCGATGCCGACTTAGCCGGACGCTTGGACCTCTTGGTGCGCGGCGGCCGGAAATCGGCTTCCAGCGATGCGGAGGAAAACCCCGAGAGCAGCAGTGGCAGCGAAGTGCGGTTGAAGCGCTGGAACAGGCGCCGCAATCGCGACCTAGGGGAACCGTCTAGCGACGGCTCACCGCCCGCGCTAATCGACTGCCTGCACAAGCTGATGCATCTGTGGAAAACCGGCGAACAAGCCTATGTGGACCGCTATCTGGAGCAGCGCGGCCTCTGGCGACACGAACTTTTTGCTCACGTTACCCAGGCCGTCATCGAACTCAGCGAAAGGGGTTCTGAGGAACGGGCGACCCTCGAATCCATACAGAACCACCTCAGGGGAAGCGCGGAACCGCCGGCGCGACCGCAGGGCAACCTTGAGTTAACTTCAAACGCATAGCAGGCTACGTTAATCATGCCCAGCCGAAAGAGGTTTCCAAAGCCATTGAACCAACCTTGGCACACGGTGTTCCGCCTTAAGGACGAACTGCGCACCGGCGAGCTCACATTGGCCGAATTCGCCGCGGACCTACATGAGGTGACCGCTGGCCTCGGCAAAAGGCCCATCTACGAAGACCCGGCCAAATTCTTCGCACTCACCTATCCGACCTTGGCCTTGCGGGAGCTCGTCAAGGACGTGGCGGAGCGCTTGGCAGGGCAAAGCGCCAAGGCGGTGCGCCAACTGGAGTTGACCTATGGGGGCGGCAAAACCCATACGCTGATCACCCTGCACCATCTGTTCCAAAACCCGAACGCCTTGCTCGATGTGCCCGCCGTGCAGGAGTTTCGCCAGCACATCGGGCGGGAATTGCCGCAAGCGTTCACCGCCTCTCTTTGCTTCGACAAGATTGACGTGGACCGGGGCATTGAGGGCGTTCGCTCCCCTGACGGCGAGACGCGCACCCTGAAGCACCCGTGGAGCGTGCTGGCTTTTCAATTGGCGGGTGCCGACGGTTTGCGGGCGATTCATGCGGATGGTGAAGACGTGGAACGCGAAACACCGCCTGCCGAACCCCTGCTGGTGAAATTGCTGGAAAAGCCGCAGCAGGAAGGGCTGGCCACCCTTATCCTCGTGGACGAAGTGCTGATGTACGCCCGGGGTAAGGTGGGGGTCGATCCGAATTGGCGCAATCGGATCGTGGATTTCTTCCAGTACCTGGTTCAGGCGGTCACCAAGGTCGACCGCGCCGCGTTGGTGGCTTCGCTGCTGGCTACCGACCCGCGCAAGCAAAGCGACGACCTCGGTAAGGCGCTGCAATCCGACCTTTTTGACGTTTTTCGTCGCCAGCGGGAGGAAGGCGTTCTGCCCGTGGGCCGCGAAGACGTGGCTGAAGTGCTGCGCCGGAGGTTCTTTGATCTGAGCTCCATCGGGGATCCCAGTACCTACCAAAGTGCCGTCGTCGGCATCGTAGGGGCTTTGGCGAAGCTGGATGAGACCATCGGCAAGAACCGGGCGGAGGAGGAAGCGCGGTTTCTGAAGAGCTTTCCCTTCCATCCAGACCTGACCGATGTGTTCTACAGCCGGTGGACGCAGTTGGAGGGCTTTCAGCACACTCGGGGCATTCTGCGCACCCTAGCCACCGCGCTGCGCGAAGCGGAGGGTTGGGATCTCTGCCCGCTGATTGGTCCCGCCGCCTTGCTCGCCCCGCCGGACGAGCCGGGCGCCTCCGACGCCGTGATTGATCTGGGTGGCATCGCCACCTCCGAGAAGATCGAGGGACGGCGAACGGAATGGCGCACCCTGCTTGAGGCGGAGTTGGGGATAGCGCGACGGATTCAAGAGGAGACTCCTGCATTGGCCAGCCGCGAAATGGAACAGGCCGTGATCACGGTGTTTCTCTACTCCCAGCCCATCGGCCACAAGGCCAATACACCGGAATTGATCCGCATGATTGGCGCCAACGGGCCGGACGCCATTGAATTGGATAAAGGGTTGGGCCGCTGGCGCGATCGATCCTGGTTTCTGGACGATGCGGATACAGGCACCGAGGATGCCCCGGTTGGCACCCTCCCGAAGTCCTGGCGGCTGGGCAATCGCCCCAACCTCAAGCAGATGCACGATGAAGCCTGCGCCCAACGGGTGACGGACATCATGGTGGACGAAAGGCTTGCGGAAGCGGTGGGCAAGACTCGCCCACTAACGGAGGGTGCCAAGGGAGCGGGGGCCAAGACCTACACGCTGCCGCTTTCGCCGCATCATCTCAGCGACAACGGCGTCTTTTGCTACGCCATTCTGGGCGCCGATGCCGCGTCCGATGCCGGCAGGCCAAGCGCTGTGGCGCAACGGTTCATCAACGAAACCACCGGCTCCAACCGACCCCGCGTTCACCGCAACATGGTGGTTTTGGCAGTGCCGTCCAGAGACGGCCTCGCTGCGGCGCGGGAGGCGGTGCGCTCACTGCTCGGTTGGGAGGATGTGCGCAGTCAGTTGACGGACCATGCGGTTGATGCATTGCAGGAGGAACGCCTCCGCCGCCGTCGGCAAGAAGCTGAACGGGCGGTGCCCGACACCATTCGAGCTGCCTGGAACATCGTGGTGACGGTCAATGCAGAGGATCAGATTCAAGCCTTCAAGCTTCCCGCGAGCGGAGAGGCGCTGTTCACTCAGATCAAGGCCGATGAACGCTCCCGCATCAAGGAAACCGCTGTGGATGCGCAGGCCCTTCTGCCGGAAGGCCCCTATGAACTGTGGCGGGAAGAGGACGATGCCCGGTACGTTAGTGAATTAGCCAGTGCTTTCGCCCGATATCCGCATCTGCCGAAGATGCTGAAGCCACGCATCGTTCTGGACACCATCGTTCAAGGCATCGAAAGGGGTTTGTTCGTCGCCCGGTTATCCCGGCCTGACGGCAGTGTGCGCACCTGGTGGCGGGAAGCGTTGCCCCAAACCGTGGCCGAGGATCCTCAATTGCAGGTGGTGTTGCCGGAAAAAGCCGAATTGGTGGAGTTGACTCATTCGCTACTCGCTCCCGGTACTTTGCCGAGTTTATGGGCCACCGAGAGTTTGACCTTGGGCGAGGTGGTTGCCTACTTTGCGACCGGGCGCACCGTGACTGTGCAACATGATGGCTACGACGATGTCGAAGCCATCCCTCTCTGTCCAAGGGAAGTAGTGATTCGATCAATTAGCGAAGCCGTGGAATCAGGCCTGCTCTGGCTGACCAGCGGCCCAACGTCGATTTGGCGCGACCCGGTGCCCGGTGACGTGCTGCAGGATGATGCGCGCTTGCGGGCGAGACCCGATTCCATCGCCATTCAAGACCTCACGGAGGAAGCTCTGCCCGGCGCTTGGCGCGACGGTAAGACAAGCGGCGTCGATCTTGAGCGCGCCGTCTCCCAGGCTCAGGGCGAAGCCATGCCGTGGGGCTTGCTCCGCGAGGGCATCCAAACGGCTGTGGACAGTCGCTGGCTGCAATTGGCCGAGGACAGTGAATCTTTGAATTGCGCGTGGCGAGACGCTGGCAAGGTGGTTCTTGAGAAGCCGGAACAAGCGACAACGCCGCCGTCGACCGGGCCCTCCCCGCGCCAAAGCGTCACCTTGGAAGGCCACGAGATTCAGGAACTCGCTGAATTGATTCCAGACCTTATGAGCGCCAGCGCCGGCTACGGGCTCAAGTTTCAAGTCCGGGTTTTGCTCGAAAAAGCGCCTAACGATGTGAAAGTCGATGTGGACCGGCTACTTAGCGGTGTCAATGATCGGCTGACCTCTAATGATGGCTAGTACGTGCCGGGCTCTCGTTCAAACATCACCAGTCGAGATCAACACACCAGTCATGACCACCTCTCATTCCCCCGAACCACCACTCGCGGGCGGCGGGCGCCAAAGTAAATCGCTTGAATCCTAGGCATAACATGACGAAAAGTCGGTGAGCCGAAGCCGTGCCATCCGCTCCAAACATCCGGACAGACGTTTCAGCAGTCTTTGCGGCCTACCCTCCGGAAATCTGCAACCAGGTCATGCGGTTGCGCCAGCTTGTGCTGGATACGGCCGCGGGGTTGGATGAGGTTGGTGAAGTGGAGGAAACCCTGAAGTGGGGCGAGCCGAGCTACGTGACGAAAACCGGCAGCGCCATCCGGCTGGGCTGGAAGGCATCACGACCCGATGAATGCCTGGTCTTGTTTCACTGCCGCACCAAGCTGGTAGCCACGTTCAAAGAACTCTACCGCGATGCGCTCAAGTTTGAGGGCAATCGGGCAATCGTGTTGCACAGGACCGCCGATCTCCCGATTGCCCCGTTGCAACATTGCATTTCGTTGGCGCTCACCTATCACCGCCGCAAGAAGCTTCCCCTGCTGGGCGAGCCAGGGGCTTCGGCATCATGATGAACTCCCAAGGCGAGGCTTCGGCTTCATTGCCAAGAACCACTTCAATCAGCGTCGGCTCGTCCCTTCCTAAGGCGCGTTCCAGCAAGAGGCGGAGAGATTGGGGACTGCCGGTCCGGTGGGCCTCGACGCCGAAGCTCTCGGCAAGGCGCACGAAGTCCGGGTTGCGCAGGTCCGCGCCGGCTAGGCGGCCGTCGAACAGTCGTTGCTGGTCGCGGCGCACGTTGACGTAGGCGCTGTTGTTGAACACCAGCGTCACCAAGCCGATCCGGTGCGCTGCGGCCGTCGCCAGTTCCTGCAGGCCGAAGAGAAAGCCGCCGTCACCGGTCACGGAGACCACCGCCCGGTCCGGATTGGCCACCTTGACGCCCAATGCAGTGGGGAAGCCAAATCCCAGAGTCCCCTGAAAGCCCTCGGTGACATAGGTTCTGGGCGCAAGGACCGGCCATGCGAAGTAGGTCGCAAAGCCCACTTGCGAGAGTTCGGGCACGAAGAAGCCGTCGCGGGGCAGGACATCGCGAATGGCGCGCAGGTAGTCCACTTGCGGCTGAATCCTCTCCACTGCCGCATCGGCGCGGGCCTTGGCGGCACGAATCTCATCGAGCCGGTCTGGATTCGGCGAAGACGAGGTCTCGAGCTCGCGCAGCAGCGCTTGGCAGGCTTCGGCGGAATCCGCAACCACCCCGATGTCCGGGCGCAGCCGGTCCATTTCCTGAGGGTCGATGTCGATGCGAATGATCGTGGGGCCGCCGGCGGGCTTTTGCTCGTAACGGTTCATGTCCCGCCACCGCATGTACGGCATTTCCAGGCGGCTGCCGATACCGATCAGCACGTCCACTTCATCGTACAGTTCCCGGGCGGCCACTGACCGGACGCCCAGCGCATGATCTTCGGGAACGATGCCGCGGCCGCTGCGGAACGCGGTGACCGGCGCGTTCAGCAGTTCCGCCAAGGCCAGTACTTCATCGGCCGCATGTTGCGCCCCGGCGCCGCACATGATCATCGGCTTCTTGGCGGCAACGATGGTGCGGGCGGCGGCTTGGATGGCGTCGGTGTCGAGTTGCGGATTGACGATGGCTGGATGGCCGTCGTCGAAAGTGACCTCGCCGTGTTCGGCCATGGTGTCCCAGCACATTTCCACGGTCACCGGCCCGGGACGACCGCTGCGCGCGGTTTGGAAGGCACGGTTGATGATGGCCGGCGCATCGGCTGGCTGGCCGATGTGCAAGGCATCCTTGATGAAGGTCCGCAAGGTGGCCGGCTGATCGGGCAACTCGTGCAAGTGGCCTCGGCCCTTGCCGAGGAACTGCGAAGGCACCTGGCCGGTCAAGCCGATCACTGGCGCGCAGCCACCCATGGCCGTCAGCAGCGCCGTGGCCGTGTTCAAGATGCCGGGCCCCGGAACGACCGCGAAGGCCGCTGGCCGACCGGTCGATTTGGCGGCGCCATAGGCCATGTAGGCGGCCGCTTGCTCGTGGCGGGGAAAGACTAGTTGCGTGCCGAGGCGCTTGAAAGCGTCAAAAAGCGGATAGATCTGGGCGCCGGGGAGGCCAAAGACGGTGTCGATGCCGTTGGCGAGCGCGGCTCGGGCCATCGCTTCGCCACCTGTCATCCGGGCCATCAATCCGCTCCGCGGTCAACGCCGACGTTTACGCAGTTTCTCCAGCGTGCGCTGTTGGGCCATGGCTTCCGCCAACTGGGCGGCGGCCAGGGAGAAATCGAAATCTGCGGCCTGTTCGGACAGAGCGCGTTCGGCGGCTTCCCGGGCGGC
>JAPPIX010000119.1 GCA_028820495.1 Gammaproteobacteria bacterium | reverse complement strand
CGGATTCATAGCGGTCGAGCGACTGTCCGACGGCATGCGTTGGCTGTCGCGTGACGACGACATGTGCGGGCTCTTCGCCGAGTGGGGCGAACGCCTGTCCCGGTTGGAAGATGGGTGGCGAACAAATGCCAAGTGGTGGCCCGCATGGGGATGGCCTTCCACGACCATAGCTTTGCAGAAGACGAATGGGAATTGGCTTGCCCCCGAAGTAATCCGCCAACTTCAGAGGGAAGAAGCCGTTGACGCGCTGGTCGCGGACATCCAAGGCACGATTGACAAGCTTGAAGAATCAGAAACCCTTGGCCTAACTTCAGACAGATAGGGTTCACCACCAACCGTCAAACCGACCGGCGCACCCACCTACGGGCATGTCAGAACAATTCCTGCCGCGATTTCGACTTCAGGGTACTGTGCGCGGCGAAGTCCCGTCGCCCTCAATGGGCCATAAACGACACTCCAGCCACCCCCTATAACCCATATTTGTCCCAGACGCATGGAAAATGTGCCGATTTTGGGCTATACGGTCGAAAGCTATAACCCATTTCAGAACAAACACTATGATTAAGCAGTGGGCTTGGCAGCACGACGATTGGCCAAACTACACCATCGACCCCGGCGCGTTGGAATCCGAAGAGATTGAATTCGCCGCCCGCATGGAAAGCCAATCGCTGCGCTTGGCCGAAGCCAATCCTGATGACCAATTGGCCTTGCAGATCGAATGGTTGACCGACGAGGCGGTTCAAACAAGCGCCATCGAGGGCGAAATGCTCAGGCGCGATTCGGTGCAGGAGTCGCTGATGCGCCGGATGGGGCTGCGACCCAATGCCCGGCGACACGACAACGCCGAGGAAGGCATCGCCGCCATGATGGTTGACTTGTACCGCAACGCAACCCGCGATTTAAACGCCTTGGTTGAAATCGGCATCCTGCGCCGCACCGGAAGCCTGCGGCACACGCGCTACTGGCTCGATTGGCAATCCTTGGAAAACCTCATGTGATCCACCCGCTTTAAGGCGGCAATGGAGAGATTGGGGCGCGGTTCAGGTGGCTTTGCCCGACCCAAGGGGAGGCGGTCTGTGGCTAGTCGTGGCGCATGCTGGACCGCCAAGCCGAGTGCACGGCGCTCGCCTGCCGCATCTCCGTCCCTGGACTACGTGGCCTCGATCTCGCGCCGGGCGGCTGTCGCTAGGAACGCCGAACGGGTCATTCGTCGCAGTCTGGCTTCGTCGTCGATGGCCTGCAGCAAGCCGCGGTCGAGGGAGATGTTGACCCGTCGCGACGAGCCCCGGTCGAGCAGGAGCGGGATCAGCACGAGGTCGGCCTCCCGGCGCCAGTCCGTCAGTTCCGGATCGGCCTTGATGGCGTCGATCGAGCGCGGCTCCGGAATCGCCTCGCCGTCCTCCGCAAGGCCCTCGACGTGGAAGGCCAAGGCTTCGCTGCCGTGGCGAATGGCGTCATCGACGGTGTCCCCGACCGACACGCAGCCCGGAAGGTCAGGGAAGCTGACGCCGTAGCCAGACTCGCCCCGGTGGATGAAGGATACGTAGCGCATCGTCTCTTCCTCCTTACGCGCTCCATCCCGCCTGCCGGTAGATCGACGCCACCGTTCCGCGCGGAATGTCCTTGCTCGGGTGCTGTATCGTGACCCGCCCCGCCTCGGTCATGCAACCTTGTCGAAGCGGCTCGGCCGGATCAGCACTTCGGCGGAAATCCCGAGATGCTCATGCAATTGCCGGATCATTTCGATAGACAAGCCACGCTTGCGATTGAGAACGTCCGCCACCCGGTTGCGGGGACCAATCATCGGCTCCAGATCCTTGCGCGTCAGCCCCTGTTGCTCCATACGGAACCGGATCGCCTCGACCGGATCGGGCGGATCCATGGGACAGTGCTTCGCTTCATAGACTTCGATCAGCGTGGCGAGCACGTCGAGGCGGTCGCCTTCCGGCGTACCGCTCCTAGCGCCCCAAAGGCGTTCCGCCTCTTCGAGCGCCGCCTCGTAGTCCGCTTCGGAACGGATGGGTCTCAGTTCAGTCGCCATGTCTCACCTCGGCTGCGTCTATCCTGTCATATGCCTTGTGGGTGCCAATCCACTTGATCCAGACGATGCCCTTCTCGAAATCGACCGCCACCACCAAACGATAATCATTGCCCTTGATGTTGAAGACAATCCGCTCGGCGTTGACGATGCTGGCCGTGGCGTAGTGTCGCTTCACATCGGCGGAACTCGCCCACTCCGCCTTGCCGACTTCATCGAACCAAGCATCGAGCGCAGCCTTCACCGCCGGCTGATCCTTTCGCCCTGCGAGACTCTCGACAAACTCCCGCAAGGTGCGGCGGGCAATAATCCTCATTCGAGCCTCAGCATAATGCGAGACCATTACGGTCTCAAGATCAAATGTCTCAAATGTTCAAGCCCAGATGGTAATCCGTTCCTTCCCAAACCGATCGGACATCCATGTGACACTGTCACCAGAGTCTCCCCTGATTCCGCATAACCTATTGATTTGTATGGTGCCGGAACGCGGAATCGAACCGCGGACCTACTGATTACGAATCAGTCGCTCTACCGACTGAGCTATTCCGGCATCGGCTGGGGAGGCTGTGATGCTCCAGCGCCCTCGCTTGGCAGGGCGGGGGCGCTAGTTTACTCGACCGTGCGGGAATCGAACAACGCCGGAGCGTGAAGGGGCCTAGCAGCGAACGCGCTGCGGCATCTTCAGGCACACTTGCGTGCCGTCTTCGTCCGTCGCGGTGACGTGATAGGTGCCGTTGCCGCCGTCGGCGATGCGGTAGGCGGCCCGGTCGGATGCGCCAGGACGCCACTTGATGGCGGCAGTGATCTCGGCGGTGGAGGCCGCTTCCAGCAGATAGGTGCCGCGGCGCAGCTTGTGGTCCTCCTGAAACAACGCCAACGTGGCGATGTTGCTGACCAGCGAGCCTTCCTTGGCGGTCTCCACGTAGCCTCGATAGAGCGGCAGGGCCAGCGCCGCCAAGCTGGCAACGATGGCCAACGCCACCAGCAGTTCCAGCAGGCTCAATCCCCCAATCAAATGTCTGTCCAATTCGCATCCTTGGTGTCGGCTTGGGAGAAACCGTAGATCGCTGGCCGTTCAAAGGTGGCGCTCCAGTCGCCGCCGGCGAAGGTGCCGGTCACGCTGATGCCGATGGCGCCGGTGGCCGTGCTGCCGGCGCCCTCGACGTAGGCGGGCCCACCACCCGGCGCGGCGCCACCCTCCGCGTTGAGCAAGCTCACCAGTCCGGCTTGGGTGTAGTCCCCGCTGCCGTCAGCTTCGGCGAGGTTGGCGATGCGTCCGACGGCGGCATCCGCTTGGATTTTGCGCATCTCGTTTTCTGCGAAGCGGGCGCCCTCGGCAAAGTGGTGGGCAATCTTCGACATGTTCGCGTTCTCGATGTAGTCCTGGTAGGCAGGCACCGCGACCGCGCCCAGGATGCCGATGATGGCGATGACGATCATCAATTCGATCAGGGTGAATCCCCGTTGCAGCTTGGCTTTCATTTCCGATGGGCCTCCGTGGCGTTGTTGTGGGTTTTTGGGGTGGGGCGCTATGCCTTTGGAGAGCCTTCAGCTTGCCCCAGAGTGGCACACCGATGCGGTCGAATGAACAACCGGGCATCCCGTGGGCGGTCTCTACTTGCTTCATGAAAGGGAACCTTACCCTTCAAGCTGGCTTCGCGGGAATAGTCAATTGTCCGTTGGCGCTACAGTTTTCGACGTTTGGTTTTGTGCGCCTATGGACATCAGGATGTGCGCCTGCGCCCACCGCCAATGGGAACGGGCTTACATTTCCAAGCGGTGATTTCCGGTAGGCGAAAGGGGCGATCTCCACTTCCGGGCGGGCGTTGAAGGCCGGATACTCCTTGGCCATGGACACATTCAATCAAAGTCATACCGCCATGGCCGCTAGGCGCTTGCCGATGCTGGACCTTGACGCCTTCGACCTCGACGTCCTGCCGGAGCCGCTCATTGATGAAGGCATCCTGCGGCGTGGGGTGGCCCTGCCGCTGCGGCAGCGGGGCAACCGGCTGTTTGCCGCCGTAGCGGACCCTAGCGACCTCAAGGCAGTGGACGATCTCCAACAGTCTGCCGGCCTAGTCGTCGAGCCGGTGCTGGTCGAGGCGGACAAGCTCAAGGCGGTCATCGAAGCGCTGCGCCAGTCCCGTCGCGCCGAAGGCCGCTTGGAGGGCTTCGGCGCAGCCTTGGGCGGCAGTTTGGAGAATCTCGGCAGCGGTGTTCTGGCCGTGGAGCCCGAGGCCGATGAAGCCGACGAAACTCTCGATGCGTCCGGTGCCAACGACGCGCCCATCGTGCGCTTCGTCAACCAAGTGCTGCTCGATGCCGCCGACGGCGGAGTCTCGGACATTCACTTTGAGCCCTTCGAAACCGCCTACCGGATTCGCTTCCGCACTGATGGCCTGCTCGCCGAAGTGGCCAAGCCGCCGCGCAGCCTTGGCCGCCGATTGGCGGCTCGCCTGAAGGTCATGGCCGAGCTTGACATCGCCGAACGGCGCGTTCCCCAGGATGGGCGCATCAAGATCAGGCTGTCGAAGTCGCGCACCTTGGATCTGCGGGTGAACACCCTGCCCACCCTCTGGGGCGAAAAGGTGGTGCTGCGCATCCTGGATCCCGCCAGCGCCAGCTTAGGTCTGGATGCGCTCGGCTTTGAAGCGGATCAGAAGGCGCTGTTCACCGACGCCTTGGAGCGGCCTGAAGGCATGATCCTGGTCACCGGCCCCACCGGCAGCGGCAAGACGGTGACCCTCTACACGGCGCTCAACCGGCTCAATACCCCGGAACGCAACATCGCCACCGCGGAGGATCCGGTGGAGATCAACTTGGCCGGCATCAATCAGGTCAACGTCAATCCCAAGGTGGGCCTGGATTTCGCTGCTGCCCTGCGCGCCTTCCTGCGCCAAGACCCCGATGTGCTGATGGTGGGCGAAATCCGCGACCTCACCACTGCGGAAATCGCCGTCAAGGCGGCGCAGACGGGGCACTTGGTGCTCTCCACCCTGCACACCAACTCGGCGGCTGAAACCCTGACCCGAATGCGCAACATTGGCGTCCCAGCCTTCAACCTAGCCACTTCCGTGCGGCTCATCATCGCCCAGCGCTTGGCGCGGCGGCTGTGCGAAGACTGCAAGACGCCGTTTGCCGCCACCACGGATGCCCTGTTGCGGCAAGGCTTCGGCCCTGAGTTGATCGACCGTGGCGGACAACTGTTCCAAGCTCGGACGGCGGGCTGCCCCGCTTGCCGCAAGGGCTACAAAGGACGCATCGGCATCTACGAAGTGGTCAAAATCACGCCTTCCATCGCCAGCCTTGTCATGGAAGGGGGCAGCAGCCTGCAGCTTGCCGAAGAGGCTCGCCGTCTAGGCTTCATGGACCTTCGAACGGCCTGCCTAGCCAAGGTGGCCGAAGGATGCACGAGCGTGGTCGAAGCCAATCGGATCACCGGCACAGGCGATGGCGGCTGAGACCACCTACGTTTGGACGGGCGAGGGGCCGGGCGGTCAACCGAGCCAGGGCGAGCTGCAGTGCCGCAGCGCTGCCGTCGCCAAGGCGATTTTGCGTCGCCGGGGCATCCACTCATTTCAGGTGCGGGTCAAGCGGCCTGAAAGGGTCAGCAAGTTCAGCGGCGGCGGCCGGCCCGATGCCGGGGACATCGCCCTGTTCACCCGTCAGGTCGCGACCATGCTGCGTGCGGGAGCGCCCTTGGTGCGCGCTTTTGGCATTGTCGCCGATGGTTCCGGCAAGCGCCGGATGCAGGATCTCGTGCGCGCCGTTCGCGACCAAGTGGCTGGGGGCGAGAGTTTTGCGGCTGCCCTGCGCAGGCATCCGCAGCATTTCGATGCGCTGTTTTGCAGCTTGGTTGAGGCGGGCGAGCAGGCCGGCGCGCTCGATGCCATGCTCGAGCAGATCGCGGGATACCAGGAGAAGGCGCAGTCCCTCAAGGGCAAGGTGAAGAAGGCCATGACCTATCCCTTGGCCGTCGTGGCGGTGGCCTTGGTCGTCTCCAGCATCCTGCTGATCGAGGTGGTGCCGCGCTTTGAAGAGGTCTTCAATGGATTCGGCGCGGAGTTGCCCGCCTTCACCCGTGGGGTCATTGCGCTTTCGGAGTGGGCGAGGGATGCGTGGCTGCCGATGGTGGCCGTTGCTGGCACCGCCGGGGCTGGCGCTTGGTTCGCGCTGCGTCGCAGCCGTGCGGTGCGCCGTGTCTTTGATGCTTGCGTCTTGAAGGCGCCGGTCGCGGGCGGCATCATCAAGATGGCGGTGGTTGCCCGTTGCGCGAGGACGCTTTCCACCACCTTTGCGGCCGGCGTCCCCCTGATCGAAGCGCTCGATTCGGTTGCGGGCGCCGCTGGCAATCGGCTCTTTGAGGAGGCCATCGTGACTGTTCGCGACGACGTATCGACCGGGCGGCAACTCCATCAGGCCATGGATGCCAGCGGCCTGTTTCCGGCCATGATGGTGCAAATGGTGATGATCGGCGAGGAGGCGGGCGCGGTGGACGAGTTGCTCGCCCGCGCCGCCAGCTACTACGAGGAGCAAGTGGACAACCGGGTGGATAACCTCACTGCCCTGATGGAGCCGTTGATCATGTCGGTGCTCGGCGTGCTCATCGGCGGCCTCGTAATCGCCATGTACTTGCCGATCTTCCAACTCGGCACGGTGGTTGGAGGCTGAAATGGCGCTGCTCGATTCCATGGGTTTTGCTTTAGCGGTTGGGTTGCTCTTCGTCGGCCTGTGCGTCGGCAGCTTCCTGAACGTCGTAGTTCACCGGCTGCCGATTATGTTGACGCGCACTTGGCGACGGGAGGCGGCGGCGGAACTTGGCGTTCCTGAGGCTGGCGATGACCTGTCCGGCGAGCGCTTCAACCTCGCCGTGCCGCGCTCGCACTGCCCGGCTTGCGGCGAGCCGGTCAAGGCCTTCGACAACATTCCCATTGTTGGTTGGATTCGTCTGCGGGGCCGCTGCCCGGACTGCGCCGCGCCCATCAGCCTGCGTTATCCGCTCGTGGAGGCGCTTGGGGCGCTTGCCCTGGTTGCCGCGGTGCTGGTCTTCGGCATGACTTGGACCGCCGCCGCAGCGGCGGCCTGTCTGTGGGTCTTGATCGCCTTGGCCTTCATCGACCTCGAGTCCGGGCTGTTGCCCGACCAACTCACCCTACCGCTGCTTTGGAGCGGTTTGCTGGTCAACCTGCCCGGTGCCTTCACGCACCTGGCTTCTGCGGTGGTTGGCGCGGTGGTGGGCTACCTCTTCCTTTGGCTCACCTACTGGGCGTTCAAGCTGGCCACCGGCAAAGAGGGCATGGGCTATGGCGACTTCAAGCTCTTTGCCGCCCTTGGCGCTTGGTTGGGCTGGCAGGCGCTGCCCGCGGTGGCGTTGCTATCCGCCGTTGCCGGCATCCTGTACGCCTTGCCGCCCATCCTGCTGGGCCGCCGCGACCGCAATGCGCCGATTCGCTTTGGCCCATTCTTGGCTGGGGCAGGCAGCTTGGTGCTGATCTTTCGCGCCGAGTCCGCTTGGTTGCTGGGAATCTAACCGTCGATAATCGCATCAAGGAGACGCACGATGGGAACCGCCTACGCAGACATTGAGTTGAGCAATCCAAGACGCTCCGAAGTGCCCACGGTTCGAGTACGGGCGCTGGCCGATACCGGTTCGCTCATGATGTGCTTGCCGGAAGCAGTTGCCCGTGACCTCCAACTCGAAGTCGAATCCGTGCGCTCGGTCACAGTCGCTGACGGCCGACGCATCGACGTGCCCTATGCTGGCCCGATTCGGGTCCGTTTCGGCGAACGAACCTGCTTTGTGGGCGCCTTTGTGATGGGTGACCAAGCGCTGTTGGGCGCCATTCCGATGGAAGACATGGATCTGGTGGTTTCCCCAAGTCGAAGAACTGTCACGCCCCACCCTTCGGGCCCAGACAGTCCGCGAGCCCGGCTCTAACCTAGCCTTGAGCCATTCGGGCGCTGAGAAAGAGTTGACACCCGCCGCACCACCATGTTGAAGTAACGTCATCGTCTGATGGCGAGGGCGAAGCTTGTCCGCCCGGACGACTTCTCGCTAGCCTTGATCTACTCGAACCGCGTTGTTCTTGCGGTTCGATGACCCCTAACTCCTAACGCTGTCTCGGCCAATAGGCCGTGCTTGACCGTGCCCGATGCTGGTGCGCGGGCGGTCTGCGTGCGCGAATTTTGGAGGGGACAGATCAGGGCGGAAGGCGCGTGCGGCGTCGCTGTGGACGAACCACTAACAACATTGGAGATATGCCATGCATCAAGCAATACGACAAGACCTAGCCGACCTCTGCGCCCTTTGGCCCAAATTGGACATGGGCTCCGGTTCGAGGGCCGGTATGCCGTCGCAGGTTGACCGCCTCATCAAGGAGTACTGCAAGCAGCCGGACAATCGTGACGGCCGCGGGCTCAGATCAGGAACGGTGGCAGAGATACGAAAGACATTGCGGCACCTGAAGTCTGCCGTGAAGAAAGTGAACGCAGGGGGCACGCCCGAGGCTCGGTACGCCATGAAACTGCTGAAGCGAGCGCATCACATGCGCGACTTCAAGGTTTTGGCTGCTGAGGCTCGCGGCTATGCAGGGAAGGTGCAGCGGCTTGGCAAGAAGAGAGCTAAGCAGACCGCAATGTGTGAGGCGGCATCGGTCCCTCTTGGGCAAACAGATGCGTTGGGCCAGGTCCACCTTGAACGGGTCGTGTCGGTTGCGGAGATGGAGTCCATCGGTCGCCATCTACACCTTTGCGTAGCTCACAACGACCAGTTCGGCCGCGAATACCATCGTCGGTTGCGCAGGAATACGGCGGAGTTCTGGCAGCTACGGGCAGGAGCGGCCTTGGCGCTGCTGGAAGTTACCCGTGACGATGAAGGACTCGGCTGGATCGCGGAATTTGAAGCGAAGAAATCCGGGGTGAGGCTGCCAAGGTCGATGCTACTCCGTATCGTCAGAGAATTGAAAGCGTCCGGGGACAGAGTTGACGAATTCCACCGTGCTGGCGCGTTCTGGGCGTTTCGTCGGCCACAGCCGCCAACCGCTGAGATCCAAGTGGGGCCAGCAATCTATCGGGTGTGGCGTTTCCCGGACGAACTGATCATTCTAGGGAAGACGGAGGGCCGTCGCGGGCGTCTGAGCGCTTGGTCCCGGTTTGTGCGTGAACCTGTACGCCCGTGGTACTCGCGAACCAGGGGGCGGCTGATACGCGCTCGGGGACAGGCAAATGTTGCGGGCGGAGCACCCGTAGGAAACTGGGCTTGGTCGTCAACGTGCGGCGGAAAACGCTCATTGTCCGACCAGCAGTTGCAGGCGTTGATGTTGGCGAGCCCTGAGATGTACGCCGTGCTTGCGGGATAGGGTGGCAGGAAAGCACCGATTGGATCAGTCTAGCCGGCCGTTCACGCTGCGTTCATGCACGTTGCTTCAGCATCTTCGCTACCGGAGGAGCCGGAGATCGGCTGATGACGGTGGATAATCAACAACCAAAGAAGGAGCACGACATGAGCAGACGAGGAGGAAGCCGAGGCGGCGGAGCTAGGCAGGGTGGCGGAAGGTCCGGCGGCGGACGCCAGGGTGGGAGTCCGCCAAACGCCCCCAGCAGAACCGGAAACCCCTCCGGAGGGGGGCGCGGCAACAATCCACCGCGCTCGCGGTGATTGAATGGCGAAGCGGCTTCCTGGAACGCAGGGGCCGCTTCGCCTCCGTCCTAGGGGCTGTCGCCGAGAGTGATCACTATCGGAGGATCGATGCGCGATGTGCTGATATCGGAGCTTCTGTCGTCCCGTGGTTATGAAGGACAGAGCGCCGAGGAGGCACTGCGGGAGTTGTATCGCTGCGATCCTAATGGGAAATGGTGACTCAGTGGTGGGAGCGAGCGTCTGAGTAGGACTATTTGCCAAGACGTGTTCAGCGTGAATTTTTAGTGGCGCAGGTCTTGGGCATTCGGCCAAACACCGGGCTCATGGTCGTTGATGTAGTCCAGAACGACGTTGTATGACTCGCGATAATCGCGATCCGGTTCGCCAGAATCCTCATCGAAGAAGTCGTCGGGAAACGTCAAGTATTGATTGCCTGACGCGACACTCACACGGAAACCCAGTTCCTTGAAAAGGTAGGGCACCCGAATCAGCAGCGCGGTCAAGAGTGTGAGCATGTTTTCCGCCCGATCAGTCTTCCGTGCCGCGAGCGATGCGCCGCTCTGGTAGTATGCGTACCAGAAATAGAGGTCCATCGCAGACGAATGCAGCCAATCGACCTCCTCTGAGTAGCCAGCAAGCCAAGTTGCCCCACTCTGCTCCATCAGGGCGTCGACGTTCCAGCCGAACAGGCAGCTACCGAAGAAGACACCGTAAATCTGCTTGGCGTGAACTTCAGCCAAGGCATTGGCGAGCACTGTGCGTGAAATCCTGGCATCGCCAGCCCCGTAGATCGACTGTTCGTCGCCATGAGCGGCTACGTATATGTGGTGTATGTCGCTAGTCCTCGCTATGCGGGGGATCATTTCCTTGATCGACTCCGCGTTGTTAAACATCTCGTAGTGGTAAGCGAAAGGGTTGCCCGCCAAGGTCCCTGCAAGCATGTCGAAGACGCCGCGGACTGAATCGTTGCGGCGGGTCCACCAACGGCTCTCAATGACTGCCAGGTCGAGTCTCTTATCCAATAGCGGATTTTCCTTGCGATGTTGATACGCAGTGTGAAGTAGAGCAATCTGGGCAGCAAGTGCATCTTGATGGATTGCAGAGCTCTGGCTTCAGCTCGAAACAGTCATTAGCGCGATCAAGACAGCCTGTTCGGTGGTGCAATCCAATCCGTCGATGCACATTAGATCAAGCGTAATGCTATAGTCCCCGAAACTGAATTGGATCGGCTTGGATGGCGATCGACTGGCGGCGAACTTGGCACCAAGAAGGTGCCGAGGGCATTGAACGGCTGCTGCATGTGGGAGCGGACTTGGGTGAAAGGGACCGGGAAGGTGCAACCTGTTTGTTTCCAATTGCGGTGGCAGGCGAAGTGCGTGTCCTCAAGATGCTCATTGCCGCAGGATTAGACGTTAATGCTCACGACCACTCGGGTAGGACACCGCTACTCGTAGCAGTAAGCGAAGGTCAGGGTGAAGCGATTCGCGTTCTGCTTGATGCGGGCGCAAAAGCCGTCGTACGGGATGACCACGGAACAACACCGCTCCATTTGGCAGCGGACCGGGGTGATCTGCAGTTGGTCGAGACGCTAATTGGCGAGCTTAAGGGCGACCCGGAGGAGCCACACTATTGGGGTTTTGGCGAGTACCCCTACCAGCTTTCGAGTGGGGAGTATGATTTCGACGACGAATGCCCTGAGAGGCGGTCTGTTTTGTTAAATCTCCGAAACGGCGAGGGACAAACGCCCCTGCATTTCGTGGCCAACAGTGGAGAATGCGAAGATGATTTGCTTGCCAGCCAAGTTGTAGCTCGATTCCTTGCCGCTGGCGCCGAACCCAACACACAGGACAACAACGGCGCGACACCGCTTCATTTGGCGGCTGCGAACTTCAACTTACCAAGCGCAGTCTGTGTGCTACTCGAAGGTGGCGCAAGCCCGAAGATCGTTGACCGCATGGACATGACACCCCTGCACTGCCTCGTGATGGGCCCTGAAGAAAAACCTGCTTTGCGAGCATTTGAGGCTTTGGTCGATGCGGGTGCCGAGTTAAATGCGCCCGACTACCTAGGCCGGTCGCCGTTACACTTGGCGGTGACCAGTGAACATGCGGAAGAGGAAGTGTTCATCAAGGCGCTACTCGAGGCGGGTGCGAATCCCAACGCAAGGGACCGGAGGAATCGAGCAACACCATTGCATTACGCCCTCCAGACTGGGGACGAGCGAGATACCATCGTGCGGGCGCTTGTGGAGGGGGGCGCCGACGTCA
The DNA here is from genome assembly GCA_028820495.1 of Gammaproteobacteria bacterium. Taxonomy (GTDB): domain Bacteria; phylum Pseudomonadota; class Gammaproteobacteria; order Pseudomonadales; family Azotimanducaceae; genus Azophilus. The sequence continues at coordinate 5,406 of JAPPIX010000119.1, read as the reverse complement.
ACGCGAAGGATGATCGACTCGATCAGACAGCTCTTCATATGGCCATAAGCGCGGAGCAAGCAAGGATACTCATTGATGCTGGCGCGCAGCTTAATGCGCGGGACGCAGAAGAAAAAACACCACTTCATGTCGCTGCAGCAGGCAATGCCGAAGTCGCCGGGGTGTTGGTGGAGGCAGGTGCCAACCCATACCACGGTCGAGATTATTCAGATTGGATGCCAATCCAAGAGGCCGATGAACACAAGGTCGGCCCCGCTATGGTGTGGGCTTTGGTCGGCGCTCCTAATGGGCAAAACGAGAAAGGTCAAACACCGCTTCACATAGCAGCGGAGTGTGCACTCCCTAACTGGATGAACGCACTACTTGAGGCAGGCGCCGATCCCAACGTCCGGGACCAAGACGGCAGGACCGCGCTGCACAAGGCGCACGATGCGGGGTCCAAGGCTTGTGTGGAAGCACTCATCGCAGCGGGAGCTAGTACCAACATTCAGGACAAGGACGGCAACTGTCCGGGCCGATAGAGAATTGGGTCATCTCGATGGCCGTCGCGCCGTTGTGAACTTCCCCACAGTGACATCATCCGAACGCTGCTGCACTTGCCGAAGGTCGTATTGCATCTGTTGCTGCAGCCAGCTCTCTGAGCTCCCTCCGAACGCCTTGGATAGGCGGATAGCCATCTCCGGAGAAATCCCAAGGCGACCGTTCAGCAGCCTAGACAGCGTGTTGCGCGATACACCAAGTCCTTTCGCGGCCTCGGTGACGGTCAGCCCCAACGGCTCCAAGCATTGCCGCCTGATGAGTGGCCCTGCGTGAGGTGGGTCGCGCATGAGCATGGCTTCGCCTTCCAATGGTAGTCGAACTCATTTCAACTCAATCCTTCGTCCCACAGCAACCGCCTAGCTTGATCCACCATATACAGGGACAGCGACAGCAGCCTGTAGTTGACGAGCTCGCCGGTAGGCAATCGCTTGGCGTCGTTCAGCAGGCTGGGCGGGTCGGCGTTGAAGCGCAGGGCGAGACCGCCGCCCTTCTCCTTTAGGAACTGGTGCAGCGATTTGAGTGAGCCGCTGGTGCCCGCCTTGATCTCAACCGGCACGATGCGCCCGCCGAGGGCTATCAGGTAGTCCACCTCAGCAGCGGCGTTTCTGGCCTCGCGGGTCCAGTAGTGGAGCGATGGGGTTTGGAAGCTTGGGCCGCTGTGGAGCAGGTGTTGGCCGATGAACTGTTCGGCGACGGCGCCAGCGTTGACCAGGGTCAAATCCTGGCGGCTCAAGTCGAGAACGTTCAAGCCCAACGCGGCGCACATCAGGCCGACATCCAGATACAGGCATTTGAAGTGCCGCTCGTTCATCTCCGCCGCCAGCGGCACGCCATTTGCAGCCGTGTGGCAAACTTTGTAGGCGATTCGCGCCATGCACAACCGTTGCAGCGCATCCGCCAGATCGGCGGCGCGGTGGTCGCGGCTGACCTGAACGTACTTGAATTTGCGCCCGACCAAACTGGGCAACCTGTCGAAGGTCATTTGCAGTCGGTCGCGGGCGGTGCCGTGGCTGTACTTGCTGAAGTCGTCCCGATAGGTCGCAACGACGCTGTGCTGAATGTGGGCCACCCGCTCGAAGCCGCTTTCAGACTCCCGCAGCGCTTGCACGTAGCCCGAAACCGCCTCCGGAAGCCCGCCAACTACCCAGTACTGACGCAGCAGGTCCATGTATCGATCATGCACGGCCTCGGGGAAAGCGCCCTCAAGATCGTCCAGCGGCAGGTTACGGAGATGGGCCTTGAGCTCAGGATGCCCCAAGGCTTCCACAAAGTCCTCAAACCGCATCGGACCCAAAGGGAGATACTCAACTCGGCCGACAGGCATGGCGAACTGTGCATCAGCAAGGGCAAACTCCATCAGGGAGCCCGCCGCCACCACGGGAAGTTCAGGCAGTTCCTCGTGGAAGTAGCGCAATGCCGCCAAGGCTTCCGGGGCCGCTTGAATCTCGTCGAGAAACAGCAAGTCCTTTCCCGGTGTAACGGTTTGGCCGGTCAGCAAACTGAGGGTGGAGAGAATCCTTGCCGGCTCCCGTGTGCGGAAGGCATCGCGGACTTCGGGATTGCGCTCGAAGTCGATGGTGACCAGCGGCGCGCCCTTGCGCAGAGCGAACTCCCGCACCAACGTCGATTTGCCCACTTGGCGGGCACCGCGAACAACCAACGGCTTACGTGGCCGTTGCGCAAACCAACGCTCAAGATCGCCCAGTTCCTGCCGATGGAGGATGTTCGACATAGTTTCCAGAAATTCGATACAACAACATGTAGATTAATCAATACAAGTGATTTTTTACAATGTTGTTTTGTCGAATTGGCGTATCGCGGTCCTCAAGGATCGATACACTTTGAACTGATGCCCTCGACTTAAGGCTGCGCATAGGCGCTGAACTTCTCGGGTCGCTGACCAAGACCGGGATGGACAGGCATGGATGGAAGCGGTCGCGGCCAGAGTTAAGTCCGATACTCCGCGTTGATGCGGACGTACTCGTAGGATAGGTCGCTGGTCCAAACGCTCTGTTCGCCGGGTCGAGTTCGGGGATGCTGGCACGGCCGATGGTCATGCAGAAGCGGCCCTGGTAGGGGTCGCTGGCGAACAAGGCGGTCTTGACCAAGGGGACTACCCTGTGGGCCACTTGCAGGCACTCGGCCTCCGTGGTGCCGCTGGCCACTTGGACGGTCACGAACTTACTGGCCCCCAGACTCGCGAGAGCCAGAGCCTATTCCGAAGCGGCCTCCTTGATAAACGCACGAGAAACGACGGGAACTCATGCCGGAGTGGGCCGATTACGTTCTGGGAACCTGATACCATTGGCACCATCGAACTTTCCGTCGCATTTTTCTTGACGTCCAGCGGCGGCTCCCCTAGGATTCCCTGTGTTCAGCGTCTCCCGGACTAATACAACGGTTGGAGCGTGAACTAGACCGAGGGTCCCGCCAGGGGCCCTCATACCCAATACTACGATCAAATAGGCAATCTCCATGCGCACAGCCGTCTTTGTCGACGCTGGCTATCTTTTCTCCGCCGGCTCCAAGCTCCTTTCAGGTAACGCTCTCCCACGCAGCTCCTTCCAGCTCGATCTCAACGCAGCACTCCAGGCGCTACGGCGTGCCGCTGAAGCAAGCTCGCCGTCGTCATCTCTGCTCCGCATCTACTGGTACGATGGCATGCCGCGTACTGGGCCAACCGCTGAACAGCAAGCGCTTGCCGACGCCAACGACGTCAAGCTCCGCTTGGGCGGGATCGGCTACACAGGAAGGCAGAAGGGCGTCGATTCCCTCATCGTCACCGACCTCATCGAACTCGCACGCAACCATGCTATTTCGGACGCCGTTCTGCTTTCGGGCGACGAAGATGTCCGCATCGGCGTGCAGATCGCCCAAACCTATGGAGTCCGCGTCCACCTCCTCGGGATTCAACCCTCCGGCGACAACCAAGGCAACCAGTCCCGCCTCCTCCGCCAGGAATCCGATACCTCTACGGAGTGGTGCCAACCGGACATAGAGACCTTCCTCGACATCGGTCAAGCCCAAGGCTCCATCTTGAGTCAAACGGAGCAACGCGCTGACGAGGCTCCAAACGCCACCAAGCAGCTCGACTCGGTTGCGGATGACTTCGTCCGAGCGCGGTCTCCTACTGAACTCGCAGCGCTCTCAACTCTCGACGACCACGAGGGAATACCTGCCGAACTCGATCGTGTGCTCCTCCGTGGCGCGGCCGATGTACTAGGTCGTCGTCTCGACTCCCTTGAGCGGCACCAACTCCGCCAAACGGCAAGACGCTTGGCCACGGAGGTCAATCCAAGCGCTGGCCAAACCCGACCATCAGACTCAACTGCTGAGTTGGAAGCCGACCGGATCCGCCGGTACGCCAAAGAAACGATAATCGACCCCGCCCGGCGGCAAGGATTTGCGACCATCACCATACGCGCCGGAGACGTCGCCAAGTCCATGAACCTGCAGCACAACACTCCTAACGTTGTTGGTGCTCTCCGTAGCAGGAAGTTCGAGAAGCTTGCTGGCGTGACCGTCACCGACACGGTCGGACCGGAGACGGGCCCAAACACCAAGTTCACCTACGCCATCGACGATTCACCTCGCATTGCTAGTCATCCCTGAAACCCCTGCATGGGCACCGCACCGCTGGCTGCCAAACCGGAAAGTCCAAGGAGGCCTTCGACCATGGACGCCCCTGTTGTCCTCGATGCAAGTGGAGTAAAAGCTGCGCAATTCTACGATGAGAGGTACGTCGGTTCCCCCCCCCCAACTCTTCCTGCGCCCCGGCGAGCGACTCGTACTAGCCGCGCCAGACCCACGAGTATGCCGGTTCTGCGGACAAGACAGCGCCAGCACTCCATTCCGCCATGACGCTCATGCAATCCCGCAACTTCTTGGCAACCGAACGCTCTTCACGCGTGAAGAGTGCGACGAGTGCAACCGGTTCTTCGGCTCCACCATCGAGAACGATCTGGGAAACTGGACCAAGCCCATGCGGGCGTTTTCGAGAATCAAGGGCAAGAAGGGCGTACCGACCTTGAAAAACGAAAAGGAAGGCTGGCGCATCAAATCCGATGGGACAGGCCTGCGGATGACCGAATGCGAAAGCAACCCCAAGTTCAAGGTGGACATCGAGAAACGCCAGTTCAGTCTTCAACTGAAGCGTGACCCCTACACGCCCGTCGCCGTCCTCAAGGCACTTGTGAGAGTCGGGCTGATCCTGCTCCCAAACGATGAATTGGCCAATTTCGCTGAGACATTAGAGTGGGTTCGCAACCGCGACCATACACAGCCTTTCGTCTCCGAATTTCCTGTCTTCCAAACGTTCCAGCCGGGGCCCATGCCCAATGACCTGATAGTCGCCATGTTGATGCGACGCCAGCCACCATCCGTTGACGTCCCATATGCGTTTCTTGTACTCGCATACGGTAACGAGGTCTACCAAGTCTTCCTTCCATCTCCGAGAAAGGACCGCACGATTCATGGGCAAAAGCTCAGCCTGCCCGCCTTTCCCACACCTCTCGGCCTCGATCTCGAACGATTTGGTCGCCCATCCACTCGCCTGATCGACCTATGCGGCAGGGACACCGTTACGGATGACGTACACCCCATCTCCATGGGATTTGAAAGTGTGGAGGTACATGGTTCGCCCTGAACGCTGTGCGGCGTCTCAACGACCTGACGCGCCAGACGCTTCTCCGGGAGAGCGAGAAAAGGGCGTTCCGCCCTCGATTTCAAGCTGCGCTCAAGCGCTGAACTTCTCAGGTTGCTGACCAAGGCCCGGACGGACAGGAACCGACGGAGGCGGTCGCGGCCAGCCTTAGGTCCGGTATTCCGCGTTGATGCGGACGTACTCGTAGGATAGGTCGCTGGTCC
>JAPPIX010000244.1 GCA_028820495.1 Gammaproteobacteria bacterium | reverse complement strand
GCGCTCCTCCGAACGGCCCCGCTCCATCCCTTGGGCGATGCCCTCCGAACGGCCCTGGGCGATGCCCCGCTCCATGCCCTGGGCGATGCCCTGCTCAAATATGTCCGCCCGGATCTTCCTGCCGTTCGCCTCAAGCAAAGTCGTCATGTCGCCATCTCCCTGTTCGTCCTCGAATGCCGCCAGCCCGTCGCCGTCCCAAGCCTTGGCCCTCAGCAGCGCCAGCGCCCACAGGCGCAGCGCCTTGCGAACCTCAACGTCGCCCGGACCCCCGGCAAGCACTCCCCCCTGGGGGTTGGGGGTGGGGAGGAAGCCGGTTCAGCCTTCGGGGCGGCGCTGGCGCTCCAGGTCGCGAATGCGGGCTTCAGCGGCCTCCAGGGCTCGGCGCTGCTGGTCAACAGTGCGGTCCCGCTCCTCAAGGGCATGGCGCTGCTCCCTATTGACTTGGTGCTGTTCCTCGGGGGTCAGCAGGTACTCGCCGCGCTTGGGATTGAAGAAGCGCAGGCGCCCGTCCTCCAGGCGAAGGTCCAGGCCCAGCACCTCGGAGAAGCGGCACAGCCCGCCGTCCCGCCGCTCAAGCTCAAGCTCAAGCTCACGGTACCGCCCGTCCGCCAGCGCGCGGCCCTTGAGGATCGGGTCCAGGTAGTCCCCCGTCGGGTCGAACTGCCAGTACTCCGTCACCCCGATCCGCTCGTAGATGGCCTTCTTCTTCCTCTCGTCGTGCTTCCTAGTGCTCTTCGAGGTCACCTCCAGGATGAAGTCCGGCGCCTTGCCCTCGACCCACAGCTTCCACACCTCCCGGTCGGTCTCCTTGGGCACCCCGTAGGCCACGAAGACGTCCGGCGACACCACCGCCTTGGGGTTGCCCTCCTCGTAGTACAGGAAGTTGTTGCCCCCCACGCAGGCGTCGGCGCGGCCGACGTGATGGATCTCCAGGACAATCCTCGCATCCACCGACACCCGCGCGTGCTTGATCGTCTCAGACATCGGCTGGTCGTCCTCGACAGGGTAATGCACACGGGCCGTCGGGGGGCGGCGACGTGGCGGCGCGGCGGCCAGCGGCCGGGGTCGGCTGGAAACGGGTTCGGCTTGCGGCATGGCGGGCTCCTTGGCGGGGCCGTTGCTTAACGCCGCCGACTTTAGCACAGCGCCGCCCCGCCCAGGCGCGGGCATGTCGGGAGCGCGTTCGGCATTGGCGGAGGCGGCGGGGCATCGGCCCGTTCCGTTGGCTTCGGGACGGGTGATGTTGGCAAGGGAATCACGAAAAATCTGTAGGATCGAAGCGCCGCGTTTCGTGCGAGATTGCCCCGCTGCGCCGGAAACGGCGCACGCGAGGTTCAGACATCTCGCACACTCATTTCAGCATCAACTCCATCATCGGCAGCGGCACTTCGCCGGCTCGATCCCCTAGGTGGCGAGGAAGGTGAGCACCCCGTCCTGCTCGCGGATGGTGACGCCGTACTCCCGCATCACTTGGCGGGCGGTGTTGAAGAACTGCCGCGGCGGCACCGGGCTGGCGGGGCGCAGGGTCACCAGGTCGGTCTTCTCCTGCAGGCCCGGCGGGATCACGAACGACATGCCGAGCTGGGTGCCGAACACCTCGTTGATGAAGGCGACGATGGGCGCGCCATCAAGGTCCGCGGCCAGACGAAGCCTCCAGATTGCCATCACTCCCCTTGGTCGAGCAGCTCGGCGACCTTTGCGGCCGTCTCCGGGTCAAGCTGCCGCGCCAGCTCGCACAGCCGGCCGGGCCAAAGTCCGCGTGACATCGCCCGGCCCGCCGACCCGATCGCGGGCCGGGCCGCGCTGCGTCACGCAATCTGCCTTCTGACCAGTTCCCTGAACACCCCGTCAACGGCCATCAGTTCGTCAAAGGTGCCGCTTTGCACGACCTTTCCCGCCTGCATGACGTAGATGCAATCCGCTTGCTCCAGCGTGGACAGGCGGTGCGCGATGACAATCCGGGTCGAGCTCAGGAACGCCAGGTTGCGCATGACCTCGGCTTGGCTTTCGTTGTCGAGCCAATTGGTCGCTTCGTCGAGCAGCATGATTCGCGGACTGCCGATCAGTGAGCGGGCGATGGTGACGCGCTGACTTTCGCCGCCCGACAGCACCGACCCGCTCGTCCCGACCATCGTCATCAAGCCCATGGGCATGGCCTTGACTTCGCTTTCGACTTCCGCCGTCCGCACGGCCTTCCACACATCCTCGACCGCCGCGCCTTCGTGGTGCGCGACGATGTTGTCCCAGAGATCTTGGGGGTGGAGTCTCACGGACTGCGGAACCGCGCCGATTTCCCGGCGCACCTGCTTGAGATTGAGATGCCGCAGATCGCGCCCGTCGTAATAGACCGCGCCGGCCGAGGGCCGGTCGATGCCGAGCGCAAGGCGGAACAGGGTGCTCTTGCCGGCACCGGATTCGCCGGCGACCGCCACGAACTCGCCCGGACGGGCACGGATGGTGACATCGTCGAGAATCAGCGGGCCGTCGGGGTCGTAGCGGAAGGAAACGCGGTCGAAGAGAATCTCGCCGCCGAGAAGCCCTACCGGCTCGCCCCCCGATTCGGACTCGGGCATCGCGCCGAGCAACGGGCGCATTTGCTCGAATGCCGGCAGCGCGGCGGCGATGGCGCCGAAGGATTCGCCAAGCCGGGCGATGGCGGACTGAAAGGCGATGAAAACGATGTAGGTGACCAGGAAGTCGCCGATCGGGAAACTGCGCTCGGTCGCCATCACGGCAAAAAGCAGCACGCCGCCGGCCACAAAGGGGAGCGCCGCGCCGAACGCGCGAATGTGTCCCTCCAGCGCGTCCAATTGGATTTCCGCCCGTTTCTGCTTGCGGTAGTCGCGCGCCCAGATGGCGAAAGCCGAGCCTTCCGCATTCTCGACGCGCAGCTTGGCGATGCCCTCCACGATCTGGAACAGCCGTCCGGCGACCCGGCGCGCAGCGCTGATCATGCGCCCATGCGGGGCGATCTGGCGCATTCCGAGAGCCACGGCGACCAATATCGCGACCAAGCTGAACGCCAAGGCAACAACGCCAAGGGTCGGGTCAAGGAAAAAGATGACGCCGAACACCGGCAACAGGAAAACAACCGACAGCAGGCTGTCGGCGACCACGCCCTGCAAACCATCGCGAAGATGCTGGAACGTCATGCCCGACATGGCCAGATCGCCAGCGGGATGACGGTTCAGGTGGCGGGATGGAAGACGCATGAGCCGGTCCCAAAACGCGGCTTCAACCCGCGACGCCGAGCGCCCCTCAATGCGCATCATCGCGGTGCTCTGGAACAGGTGCAGCAGTGCGCCGATCAGGCCAAACCCGGCCAATGTGACGGCCACTGCATAGAGCGCGCCGGCGTTTCCGCCCCCGGCGATGTGATTGGCGACGAAGCCCAGGGCGACCGCCGGCAGCAGCTTGATCAGGCCGCCAACCAGGCCGGCTGCCAACAGGCGCATCAGATCGCCGGTCGATCCACGCATGGCGATTCTCAAGAGATCGGCGCCTTCCACCTTCCCAGCCGGCAAGGGTCGATAGAACATCCAAGCATCGGCGGCCAAGGCCTTGGCGCGGGCCGCCGTCATCCGCACGCTCTGCTTGCCAGCCGGGTCAATTTCCCGATAGCGCCCGAACAGGCCAGGCAGCAGCGCCACGGGCCGGGCGTCTTCGGCGCGAAAGGCCAGCATGGGCCCGCTGTCACCGCGCCACCATTGGTCTTCGGCCTTGAGTTGCAGGCGCCTAGCGCGCACGCCCGATGCATCCAGCACGTCCACGAGTCCCACCGGGGGAGCGGAAGGCCCCGAACGCCTTGGCACGACGAAGTTGATGTCTTGGTGGCGGCCAATCATCCGCAAGGCGTCCGCCAGCGCCCGCTCCTCGACATCGGCATCTTGGTCAACCGGCAGGTCGTAGATGTTGAACAGCCGCGCCCTGGCCGCTCGTTCGGCGGCCTGACGGCTGGTGGTCCGCTCGCGCTCGAGATTCGCGTCGTCAACCACGGCCAGCCGGCGGTTCAGGCGCTCCAGGTCGAACGCCACGGCGTGAAAGCTGGCAAGCGCCGGCAACAATGCGCCACGGCGGATCAAGGTCTCCGTGGACTCGCTGGAAAGGACCGCCTCGTCGAACAACGTGAGCCAGCTTGTGCGCGTTAGCGGCAGCATGGCTGTGTCGCGACCGCTCTTCCCGGCAAGATCGACCTGGTCAACCATGTCCATGAACAAGCTTGCCCCCAGGGATGGCTCGGATACCCACACCACGCCGCGCCGCGCCGACAGGGTGCAGGGCGCAAGGGTCCGGGTTTGGCCCGGTTCGGCCAGGGCGGTTGGACGCGGCGGGGCGCTCACAAAGCGAGATAGGGTGTCGGTGATGTCGGTCAGCCAAGCATCTACCTGTCCGGCCAATTCCGTTGCACGGACCCCGGACAGCGCACTGGTCGGCAGGCGTTTCAAAACGGTGCCCGGCAGGCCCTTGGCGACCACGCTGAGCGTGGTGCCGCTGCCGTCCTCGCTCGAGTGGTCCGGCGCGACACCCGGCAACAGGTTGCCCGCCTCGCGGCGCAGCAGATGCTGCGGTGCCGCCTGCTCGGACTCGCCGCTGAATTCGACCAGGAACAGATCGACCACGCCCTGGTCGATGAACCAGACATGATCCGGGTCGTCCAAGCGTACCGGTAGATTGCCGGCACAGGGCACGGAGGCGCCCGACCGAGCGGCGAGTTCGGCAATCGAGGTGTCTTCGGGGCGCGTGTTCGGCATCAGCCTGACTTGACCAGTTTGAAGTAGGTGCCCTCCTCGTCCGCGATCAACTCCTCGTGGGAGCCGCGTTGCACCTCCTTGCCCTTTTCGAGCACGATGATCTGGTCGCAATCCCGCACCGTGCTTAGCCGGTGCGCGACAATCAGGCAGGTGACGCCGCGCCGCCGCAGGGCGTCATCGACGGCTTCCTCGGTTGCCGCATCAAGGGCGCTGGTCGCCTCGTCCAGAACGAGCACCGTGGGGTTGCTCACCAATGCCCGGGCGATTTCCAGCCGTTGGCGCTGACCGCCACTGAAATTCGAGCCGCCCTCCTCGACCAGGGTTGAATAGCCCTGCGGCCGGATCAACACCTCATCGTGGATGCAGGCATCCCGAGCCGCAGCGATGATGACCTCATCCGGAACCGCCGGATTCCATAGGGTGATGTTGTCGCGCACTGTAGCGGAAAAGAGCACAACATCCTGGTCCACCATGGAGATGGAGCGCCGGAGCACTTCTTCCGGAATCTCATCCCGGGGATGGCCGTCGAACAGGATGTCGCCCGACCAAGGCTGACTTATGCCCGAAACCAAGCGCGCCAGCGTCGACTTGCCGGAGCCGCTCGGGCCGACCAAGGCAACCCGTTGGCCGGGCTTGAGCACTAGGTTGAAGTCCTTGATCAACGGCGGCTTGCCCTTGTTGTATCCGAAGGCGACGTTGCGCAGCTCGAGTTGGCCGGCAAGCTGGAGACGCCCCTTGAACGTCGGAATCGACTCCGATTCCCGGCTGCGCCGGCGCAGCGTGGGGTCTTCCGCGGATTCAGAGATGTCATCGAGTCGCTGCAGATCGGTTTCCAGCGCCTGGCGCTGGTCGGCGAACTCAAGAAAACGCCCCACCGGCGACAGGAACATCTCCGCTAGGATGTAGAACCCGACCAGCGCTCCCAGCGTCATGTCTCCGGCCATGACGAAACTTCCGCCTACCCCCAAGATCGCCGCGGCGCGGAACGCGGAGATCAATCCCGGCAGCGCCAAGCTGACCGAACTCAGTTCCGAATGGCGCTGGCGCGCATGCAGTTCCTTAGCCTGTTGGCCGCTCCAGCGGGAAAAGAACCGGTCGTCCGTGCCGGTCATGCGCAGGTTGTCCGCATGGCTCAACATCTGCATGCCCACGCCGATCAACATGCCCTGCTCACGCCGCATCGCCTGGCTGCGAACGGCCCGCGCCGCGTTGAGCGAGCGAGCGAGCACGCCGTGCAGGAGAGCGAGCAACAGCACGATCAGCGTGAGCAGCACATCGTAGGCCAGCATGGCCATGAGCAGGACCGCGCTCATGGCCATGTCAACAACGAGCACCAGAAACTGCTCCGTGAGATTCTTGGCGATGCGGTCGATGGACGAGACGCGATCCGTCAGGTCGCCGACCAAGCGATGCTGAAAGAACTCCACCGGCAAGCGCAGGAGCTTGGTCAAGCCGCGGTTGTAGCCGGTGACCGAGATGCGTACCGCCAGCCGTTTGAGGAAGCGGTGCTTGAGCAGGGACAGCACGTACACCAGGATGCCGCCGCCGAGCAGGGCCACCACCAAGGCGCCCCAAGGCCCTTGGTTCTGCAGCGCGCCGTCCACAAAGACACCGAGCGCTAGGGGAATGGCCAAGGCCAGCAGCGTCAACATGAATCCGCAGGCAACGACACCGGTCAACACGCTCCAGGAACCATCCAGCAAGGTAGCGAGTTGACTGAACAATCCGGCTCGTTCACCGCCCGGCTGGAAGTTCTCGGTGCGCTTGAAGCGCAGCGCCACCCCGCTGTAGTCCTTCGAGAACTCTTCAGCAGACAGCGTGCGCCGGCCCGTGGCCGGATCGTTGAGATGGAAACTGCGTTCGTCGAATCCCTCGAGCACGACGAAATGACTGAACTGCCAGAACAGGATCAGCGGCATCTCCACCTTTTTCAGGGACTCGGCGCGCAGGCTCAAGCCCCGGCATTCGAGCCCGTAGTGCCGGGCGGCGCGGGCGATGCTTGCGGCGCTGCTGCCGTCGCGGCTCACCTCGCACTTTTCGCGCAATTCGGTGAGCGGCACCCAACGCCCGAAGTGGGCCAGCACCATGCCAAGGCTGGCGGCACCGCATTCCGTGGCGTGCATCTGCAGCAGGACCGGCGTGGCCGCCCTCTGTTTCGAGGGCTGCTGCTTGGCCTTGTTGCCTGCCGCTTTGCTGGCAGTGCGCGGCGGCATCCTACGACCGCCCCATTCCAAAAAGCGCGGTCGGAGGCTGCCGGCCGAGTTCGATGGTGATCCAACAGAGTGCACCGACCTTGGCTGCCGTTTCAGGATCTGCATCGAACGAGACATCGACGCGGTGCGCGGTTGCGGAAAGCCCATGCCACGACGGCTCGACCGCAATGGCGGCGACCGTGCCGTTGAACCTGGTTTGGGTTCCGGGCGCCGCCCTCAGTTCGATCACGGCTGGCATGCCGGCTTTGATGTGCGGGACCACATCGCTCTCGGCCCGGGCCAACGCTTGCACTGTCTTCTCGCCTTCGACCAGCACAGCGTTCAAGGTGACCGTTCGGGCAACGCTGCCCAGGAACAGCCACCCGACCAGCACGGCCAGCAACAAGCCGATGGCGGCAACCAGCAGGCGCTCGCGCGGCGTGGAAATGGTCAGCAAGCGGTCAAGCTGTTCGCGTTCCGCCTTGGCTTCGGCAACCATGTCGTGGAACGAGTCAAATGGGTTGTTGGGCACGAACGGCCTCCTTGTCGTCAGGGTCCACTGCCGTGAGCAGCGCCGGCAGCAGCGTCAGGTCGGCAACCAGAGCGAAACCAATGATCATGGCGACCAGGACGCCAACCTGTGCGGTGGGAATAAACGGGGAGAACACGAGAATCAAGAATCCCGCCACCAGCACTGCGGTGGTCGTCGTCAGCGCCCGGCCTGCCGTGTCGAAGGCGTAGCGCACCGCTTGTTCGGGGTTTTTGCCGTATTCGCGCCGCGCTCTGAGGTACTTGCTCAGGAAATGCACCGTATCGTCAACGACGATGCCTATGGTCATGGCGGCCACGACGGACAGCGAGAGCCCCACCTCGGCGACCGTCAATCCCCAGATGCCGAAGCCCATGACCGCGGGCAGCAGGTTGGGAACGATGCTGACCAAACCCAACCGCAGCGACCGCAGGGCAAACAGAAGTATGGCGGAAATTGCCACCAGCACGGCCACGGTTCCGATCAGCATGGCTCGGATGTTGCGCTGCCCGATGTAGGCGAACATTTCCGAGGGGCCCGTGCTGTTGACCTTGGCGATGTGCCGCGCGTTCTCCTTCTGCCAAGCCTCCGCTCGGGCGTTGAGATCGAGCAAGTCCCGCGAGTAGAGCGTTGCCGCCGACACCGTCATGCGCGTTGCCGACCTTGCGGTGTTGATTTGGTTGTTGAGGTCCAAGCCCGATGGCAGGGACATTTCGTAGAGCAGCAGATACTGGGCTGCCAGTTCCCGCGTCTCCGGCAGGCGATAGGCCTCCGGGTCGTCGCCGTGCATGCTCCTGTTGAGCTGCCGGAAGGTGTCGGTGATGACCGATACGTGGCGAACCGAGGGTTGCTCGCGGAACCACTCGGCGAAGTTTGAAACATCGGCAAGGAACAGGGGATCGAGAACGCCATCGGTACCCGCCGCTTCCAAGGAGTAGTCGAGCACGGTGTTGCCGCTGAGGTGCTCGTCCATGAAGTCGGTGTCGCGTCGAAACTCCACGCTTTCGTCGAAGAAGTGAACGAGCACGTCGTTCAGGTCATTGCGCGGTATGGCCAGCACCATCGCAACTGCGACCAGGGCCCACGCAACTGCGAGCGGCACTCTTCGGCGCAAGGCAAGGTCTGCCATGACGTTCAGAAAGGGACCGGCTATTCGGCGGTCGGACCCGGAGCGGATTGGCATGAGCGAGAGCATGGCCGGCAAAAAGGTGACGGAGAGAACGAAGGAGGCGCCGATGCCGAACGCGACGATGTTTCCAAGGTGACGGTAGGGCGGCACTTCGGAAAAGTTCATGCTCAGGAAGCCGAGTGCCGTGGTGAGGCTCGCCAGAAACACCGGATGCAAGTTGAGCCGCAGGGTTTCAACGATGGCGTCACGCTTGGCATCCCCGGCCCGGAGGCGTTGCTGCAAGGTCACCAGGATGTGCACGCAGTTCGCCACCACGATCATCAGCACGATGGTGGGCGCTGGGGCGATGGGCGGGGAAAACGGCAACCCGACCCAACCGCCAAGGCCGATGGACGCGAGAATGGAAAAGACCATGACCGCCCCGGTCGCCGCCACCCCTGACAGCCCCCGCGTGAGGACGGCGAGAACCACCGCCATGAGCAGCAGGCTCGCCGGCAGGAAGATCATTTGGCTTTGGATCGAGGCTTCCACGAAGGTCTGATTGACCATGATCGTGCCGACCACGCGAAGGTCGATGCCATCAAATCGCGCTTGTGCCTCAGCAGCGAGGGATCTGGCGAATTCAGCCACTTCCGCCACCGTGGCCACTTGATCGCCTGGGGGCAATTCTATGGTGACGCTGACGACACTGACGGTGCCGTCCAAGGCCAGCATGCTGCCGGCGATGCGCGGTTCGGACAGCGCAATGGCTCGAATCCGCGAGCGCGCCTCGGCCTGGTCCAAAGCCTGCGGGTCGATGAGATCCCGCACGTAAAGATCGTCCCCATCGGCAGTGGTGTGCTGGAAGTTGGCCAGGGAGTCCACGCGCCGGGAATAGGGGGTCTGCCACGCGGCCTCCGTCAACCAAACTGCGGCGCTGAGCGCGGCTTGCGAAGTGGCGTCACCATTGTCCGGCACGACCAGGAAGACCACGTTGTCGTTCTTTCCGTAGGTGTTTTCCTGCTCTTCAAGCGCCAGAAGCTGCGGGTTGTCCTCATCGAAAAAGATGCGGTAGTCGGCGGAGAAGTCGAGCAGGGCGATGCCGCCCGATGCGGCGGCAACCCAAATGAGCGTTCCCAGGATAACCCACCAGCGGAGGGCAAGGATTCGTTCGGCGAAACGCTTTGCGAAGGGTTCTGTTGCCATGCCTTGACGACTCACTGAGTCCTGGTCACAGAGCGATTCCGGCTGACTCCAGCATGCGCCAAATCTCAACACCGAGAGCGTTCAAGCATACGGCTGCGGTCGTGCGCTAGGCAACCCACGGACGCTAAAGGCCGGGTGCCGCCAGCACGCAGGTGGTCCCCCGCTCTCCCTGCAAATGGGTGCGCTGCAAGCTCGCCCGCGGCACCAGGCAGGCTTCTTCGGCGTCCAGGCGCAAACCGCCAACCTGCACCGCGCCGCCGATGGCCATGCACAGTGCGTACGGCGCATCGGCGGGCAGAGCAGTGGGACGATGGGGATCCAGCGCCGCGCGCCAGACGCCAAAGTCGTCAAAGGCGGCGATGCGCTCCACCCCGGGGGCAACCGGCTCGAAGGGTGTCTGCTGTGGCGGGTCGAGGCTCATGCGGGCAATGGCGTCCTCGCTGTCCCAATGCCCTTGGGTGAGCACCTTTTGGGCAAAGGAGATGACGCGGCGCTCATAGGTCGGCGTCTGAAACTCCACGACCCGCACCCCGTGCTGCAGGGCGTGCGGCGTCCAAGGCGGCACGGTGACGACATCGCCGACCTGCAACGGGGCGCAAGCGGTGAATGCCTCCATGGCGGCGCGCCGCTGCTGCTCAGCCGCCCCGGAAGGGCGCTCGCCTGCATCAATGGCGCGGCGTTCCCGCTCATATGCCCGCACCGCCGCCAAGTAAGCCGCCCGAAAGGCGTCGTCGTTCCCATAGGACTGCCGCCGCGCCTGGTCCATGCCCAGGCGGATGCGGCCGTGCCCATCAGGCCAAGCCTCGCGGTCGATGGCCGTGACGATGTAGACCTCGCGCTTGCGCTCGTGAACCTCGAAATAGAGATCGCCCAGAATCGGCGTGGGATGGGGGTCAAGCACCTTCAACAGGATCACCGGCGCCTTGATGCCTGCCGCTTCAAGATAACGCGACAACGGCACGGAACCCGCCGCAGTGCGCACCGCGCTCTCCCCTCTCGCCTCAATCGCCGAGTGCCAGATTTCGCGGCCCCAAGGCTTGGCCACGGTCACCGGCTCGAGCTTGACGGGGGCGCTTGGGTCGATCTTGATCCGGGCCAATGTCCGATTCCTGACGCAACTCGCGCTTGAGCGGTTATAGTGGACGAATCCACCAAGACCGTAAAGGCAGGCACAGGGGACCCACCCATGCACTACACCTATCACGACAGCCCCATCGGCCCCCTGCTGCTGACCGGGCGGAATGGAAGCCTGACAACCATCCGCTTTCCGCTGGACGGCGAACGGGAAGCGCCAGAACTCGGCTGGGAGCTGTCGAATGCGCCGTTCGGCGACGTGAAGGAACAGCTCGACGGCTACTTTGCGCGCCGCAGGCAGCGGTTCGACCTGCCCTTGGCGCCGACCGGAACCGCCTTCCAGCGCAAAGTGCTTGAGGCGCTGCAAGCCATCCCCTACGGCGAGACGCGCAGTTACAAGGAAGTGGCCGCCGCCATCGGCAAGCCGCGCGCCGTGCGGGCCGTTGGCGCGGCCAACGGCCGCAACCCCATCCCCATCATCATTCCCTGCCACCGGGTGATCGGCAGCGACGGTTCGCTCACCGGCTTCGGCGGCGGCCTGGAGGTCAAGCGCGCCTTGCTGGCCCTCGAACAGGATGCCGGGCTGTTCTCGTGAGCCAAGCGGAACCATCGTCATACCGCGCCAATGTTGACTGGTTCATCTTCAGCGCCGGGGCGCTGGGCATCCTGGCTGTCTGCCTGCCCCTGATTGTCTTCCCCGAGTGGGGCAAGTCGGCCTTGACCACGGCCTTTGCGGCCGTCACCCACGGCCTCGGCACTGTGTACATCGTCACAGCCGGCGCGGTGCTGCTGTTCCTGCTCTACCTGGCCTTCGGCCGCTTCGGCAAGGTGGTGCTCGGCGACGGCTCGGCCCCGGACTACGGCGACTTCAGTTGGACCTCCATGCTGTTTTGCGGCGGCATCGGCACCAGCGTGCTCTATTGGGGAACGGTGGAGTGGGCCTACTACTACAACGCGCCACCCTTCGGCGTCACCCCAGGCACGGACGAGGCGATGCGCTGGGCAGCCAGCTACCCCATCTTCCACTGGGGCTTCATCGGCTGGGCGCTGTACTGCCTGCCGGGCGTCGCCATCGCCTACGCCTACCATGTGCGGAAAATGCCGGTGCTGCGGTTGAGCGCCGCCTGCAAGGCCGTTCTCGGCCGCAGCGCTGACGGTTGGCTGGGCCGCATCGTTGACCTGCTGTTCATGATCGGCCTGTTGGGCGCGGTTAGCACCGGCATGGGGCTGGCCATAGCCATGATCGGCGCTGGGCTGACTCGCATGACCGGCATAGCCCCGAGCTTTGGGTTGGACCTGGTGGTCATCGCGACCATCACGGCGACCTTCGCGGTCAGCGTTTACGTGGGCCTCGAAGCCGGCATCAAGCGGCTGAGCAACCTCAACGTGGGCTTGGCCTTCCTGCTGCTGGCGCTGGTGCTGGCGTTCGGGCCCACAGGCCACATCATGGAGCAGGGCGCCATCTCAGTGGGCCACTTCCTAGCCAACTTCATCACCATGAGCACTTGGCTCGACCTGTCGAACTCGTCCGGCTTCGATGAGGCATGGACGGTCTTCTACTGGGCGTGGTGGCTCGCTCTAGGCCCCTTCATGGGTATGTTCATCACCAAGATATCGGGCGGCCGCACCATTCGCCAAGTGGTGCTGGGCACCTTGGGCTGGGGCACCTTGGGCTGCACCCTGTTCTTCGTGGTTCTCGGCAGCACGGCGCACTACCAGGAATTCAACGGCCAAACC
This sequence comes from Gammaproteobacteria bacterium, assembly GCA_028820495.1. Classification (GTDB taxonomy): domain Bacteria; phylum Pseudomonadota; class Gammaproteobacteria; order Pseudomonadales; family Azotimanducaceae; genus Azophilus. The sequence goes on along the minus strand of JAPPIX010000244.1, from coordinate 4,753 downwards.
GAGGTGCTGGCGCTGGTCAACGATGGACGGGCCAACGAAGCAATGGTGCAAATGCTCGCCACCCTGCCGCTCGGCGATTTCGTGCTGCCCTTGTTCGTGCTGATCTGCATGATCTTCGCCGCCACCAGCTACGACAGCGCCGCCTACACCCTGGCCTCGTGCGCCAGCCGGTCGCTCCCCGTACACGAGCACCCGGCCCGCCTGCATCGGGTGTTCTGGGCCTTCGCCATCGGCGGCCTGCCGATTTCGCTGATCTACGTCGGTGGCCTGCTGTCCCTGCAATCGGCGGTGGTGGTGACCTCGGTGCCGCTGCTGCTGGTGTTTGCGCTGCTCGCCGCCTCCTTGGTTAAGGGACTGATCGAGGATACGCCGGGGCGGGGCTGATGCGCAGCGTCAGGCTGATCGCAATCGATCTGCCGCTGCGGAAATGTACTCCGGGCCGATGCCGCAGCAGCCGCCGATGAGGGAAGCGCCCAATTCCCGCCATTGCAGGGCATGGTTGACGAAGGCCTCGACGGACAGTTCCCGGCGCACGGTTTGCGCGTCACCGTCCAAGGTCCAGCCGTCCGGTACGCTGAACCGATTCGGATAGGCACCTAGGGGCTTGTCCGTCAGTTCGGCCAACTGCGCCAGCCCGCTGGCAATGGCTTGTGGCGACGTGCAGTTGAACAGCAAGGCGTCAGGCACCAAGTCGGCAACACCATCAAGCGCCGCCGCCAACGTCTCGCCGCTGCGCAAGCCCGCGCCGGCCGCTTCCGCCAAAGTCCAGGAGACGTGGACCGGCTTGGTCGAATGGCGCCGGGCCATGCTGGCGGCGTTGCGGGCCTCCCGGGCCGAGGACATGGTCTCGCAGATGAAGAGATCCACGTAGGGGTCGAGGGCTTCGACCATTTGCCGATAGAGTGGCTGCGCATCGGCATCCGGCGGCACTAGGTCCGCCCGGTAGCTTTCGCTCAGTGGCGGCAGTGACCCGGCCACCAGCGCCTTGCTTGCAGACCCATCGACCGCTGAACGCGCCAGCTTTCCCGCCAACTCGGTCAGCTCCAGCCAGCGCCGCTCCATGCCAAGCTTGCCCAAATAGCTGGGAATGGTGGAGTAGGTGTTGGTGATGATGATCTCGGCGCCCGCGGCCATGTAGTCGCGATGCACCTCGACCACCGCTTCCGGGGCCTCAAGCAGCGCCCGTGCGGACCACAGGCCGCGCGCATCGCCGACGCCCCGGCGGATGAGCTCCGACCCCATGCCGCCGTCGAGAATGATGGTCATGTCCGTGCCCCTATCAGCAGGCGCGGCAGTTTGCCCTAATTTCTTGGATCGCGGAACAAGGTCGTCACATGACGCAGAATCTCGAAGCACGGACCGACGCCACATCGCTCGCCAGGTTGAGGAAGCATGCGCTATTGCTGCGCGGCGGAGAGGCTCATTCGGTTTCTCTTTTCTTCGCTTCCAATCGTGCTTGCGAAATCTTGATGGCGTCGTGGAGTTTCCGCTGCAGCAGTTCTCGTGATGGCAGCGCGGTCAGGTACTCGGCAACATGGATTCCAGAGTCGCCAAGTTCGAGGAGTTCGATTTGTTCTTCCTTCTTTCCCGCGCAGAGGATGATGCCCAGGGGAAGCCCTTCGCCGGGTTGTTGCTCGTGGCGCGCGAGCCAGCGCAGGTAGAGTTCCATCTGGCCTTTGTACTCGGCCTTGAAGTTGCCGAGTTTGAGATCGATGGCGATGAGGCGTTTCAGGTTGCGGTGGAAGAAGAGGAGGTCTAGGTAGAAATCGTCGGAATCGATCTGGATGCGCCGTTGGCGGGCAAGGAAGGCGAAGCCGTTGCCGAGTTCCAAGAGGAAGGTTTCGAGTTCCCGCAAGATGGCGTTTTCGAGATCCTTTTCGAGGTAGCTGTCTTTAAGGTTCAGGAAGTCGAGGATGTAGGGATCCCTGAAAACCATGTTCGGAGAAATCCGGTCCTCGGTGCGAAGCGCGGCTATTTCGGCCTCTGCGAGTTCCTTGGGCTTTTTCGATATCGCGGTGCGCTCGAAGAGCATTGAATCTATCTTGTCGCGAAGCGTACGGACGCTCCAGCGCTCGACTCGGCACATTTCGGCGTAAAAGTCTCGCTGGAGAGGCCGGTCCAGCGGCAAGAGCTCCACGAAGTGGGACCAGCTCAATTGTTGCGACAGTGTCGCGACAATTTCCCCTTCGGAAAAGACCTCTGCGAACTTGACCATGCGACTAAGGGCGGAATAGCTGTAGCCACGACCGAATTCAGTGCTCAATTCTTGCGACAGCGTAGCAAGAATTCTCCTCCCGTATTCAGCGCGTTCATGCTGAAGGATTTCCATTTGGATACGCTTGCCGATCCGCCAGTAAAGGAACGTCATGCCCGCATTGACCGTGCGTGCGACGCCACTGCGAGTTTGACCGATCATGTCCCGCACGTCAGCGGCGAGGCCAGCGTTACTCCGGGTGATGCTGAAGTTATCCTGGTTCATGATGCGAGTTGCTTGAGGATTGCCGGGTCGCCGGTCTCACATCAAAGTGTAGCGGTTGTGATTCCCAACCTCACCTCTCTACCGATTTGGCCAACTTTTGGATCGCCGCGCTGCGCCATCTGTCCTTCGCCACAGGCCACAAGCGCTGGGACGCTAGAGCCGACGCGCTGGGACAGGGTGAAACGAAAGGCTTGAGGCCCTTTGGCACGCGGCCAGAGCGGAACTGGGCGAGACCATCGAGCCCTTGCCCGCCGAGGTCTTCGAAGCGGTCAAGGAGGTCAGGCGCCGGATTGTCGAGGCAAAGGCGTAGCCAGAGAGCCACCGCGGATTCGACCCCTCAACCGTCGATCAACGTGGTGAACTTCTCGAAATAGTCAGGGAAGGTCTTGGCCACGCAGCCTGGGTCCTTGATGGTGACGGGAACGCCGCCCAAGGCCGCCAAGGAAAGGCACATGGCCATGCGGTGGTCGCCATAGGTTTCGATGGTGGCGGGCCTGAGCGCTGCCGGCGGCTCTATGGCTAGGTAATCCGGCCCTTCTTCGACTTTGGCGCCGAGTTTGCGCAGTTCCTGCGCCATGGCTGCGAGCCGGTCGGTTTCCTTGACCCGCCAGTTGGCGATGTTGCCGATGCGGGTCACGCCCTTGGCGAACAGCGCCAGCACGGCAACGGTCATGGCGGCATCCGGGATGTGGTTGAGATCGGCGTCAATCCCCGACAGCGGGGCCGGTTTGACGGCAACGCTCGTAGCGCTGCGCTCCACTCGGGCGCCCATGGCTTCGAGCACGTCGGCAAAGGCGGCATCGCCTTGGATGCTGGCCGCGCCGACGCCTTCGACGCAAACTCCGCGGCCAGCTATGGCGCCGGCGGCAAGGAAGTAGGTGGCGGAAGACGCGTCGCCCTCCACGAGGCATTCCCCTGGTGACCGGTAGCCTTCGTTGGCCACCTCAAAGCGTTGGTGACCGACGTGGTGAACCACCGCGCCAAAGCGGGACATCAGATCCAAGGTGATGTCGATGTAGGGTTTGGAGACCAGGCCGCCACGCACGCGAAGGGTGACGGGGCGCTGCGCCAAGGGCGCGGCAAGCAGCACCGAGGTCAGGAACTGGCTGGACAGGCTGCCGTCGATTTCAGCCTCGCCCCCCGCCAATCCGCCAGCCCGAATGCGCACGGGCGGGTAGCCAGCCGTTGCGGCGTAATCGAGGTCCGCGCCCAAGGCACGCAGCGCATCCACCAAGGGGCCGATGGGCCGTTCCCGCATGCGCGGCGTGCCATCGAGAACGAACTCGCCGTTGCCCAGCGTGAGCACCGCCACCAAGGGGCGCATCGCCGTGCCCGCCAAGCCAAGATTCAACTCGGCGCGGCGGCCGTCGGTGACCAGGGGGCCACTGCCACCCGCCACCACCCAAGCATCCCCATCCTGCGTCACTGCAATGCTGAGCGCGTCAAGGGCGCGGCGCATCAACTCGGTGTCTTCGCTGTCGAGCAGATTGAGAATCCGAGTGCGGCCTCGGGCGAGCGCAGCCAATAGCAAGGCCCGGTTGGAGATGCTCTTGGAGCCCGGCAAACGGACTTCGCCCGAAAGCGACTTGATCGGGCCGAGGGTCAGCGCGTCCATCCCCGGATTATCCCGGCGGTCCGGTGGCATCGTCAAAGGGAGGGGGAGATTTCCGGTGGCGTGGCGGGCCGTGGCGGCGCATGGACTCAAGCACCTGCTTGCGCTCGGCTTCGGTCAGGGCGGTCATGACCGCAACCAAGGCCCGATGGCTGCGCTCCTGGCTGGCCAGCAGCTCATTGCGAAAGCGCGCCAAGGCTGCTTCCAGCGCTTGGCCGTCAAACGGCTCCGCAGTCGCCAACCCGATCAATTGCCGCTGGGCACCGCGCAGTTGCCTGACGCCTCGCCCGACGCCACGCATCTGCGAACGCAACAACGGCCTGATCTCATCGCGGCGCTCCTCCGGCAGAACCCTAAGCGAGCGGGCCAACCCCCAAGCCGGATCATGCAGCGGGCCCTTGTGGACGCCGGAGAACATGCGCCCGGCGGCGAATCCCGCCAAGCCCAGGTTGACCGCATCGTCGCTGTCGGCGGACAACTGCGGTTCAACCGCGACCGCGTTTGCGAAGGCCAGAGCGCCGCTCATCCCGGTCCACTTGCCCATCTCCGTTAGCGTCGAGCGCCCGCAAACGCTCAATGGGTTCATTGAACTCGGCTTGGGAAACAAAGCCGTCCTCGTCAGCGTCGAGCCGGGAGAACAGTCTTTCCTTCATGGCGGCCTT
>JAPPIX010000030.1 GCA_028820495.1 Gammaproteobacteria bacterium | reverse complement strand
CCGGCGGCTCGCTCAGCTTGGATCGCATCGCCGTCATGGCAGCCCTCAACATCGCCAACGGCCACGTCCCTGAAGTCAACGACGGGGACGACGCCGGGCCACAACTGCAACGGCTCACCGGCAAGCTAGACGCGGCGCTTGAGTCTTGAGACGGCTTCGTCGGGGATGCGGGGTTAAGCACTTCCTCCATGGTGTATATTCAACTGACCCAAGTTACCTGAACCGGCATCCGTGGCGGACCAACCCGGTCCGCTGTAACGCCTGAGCGAACCCCATGCGATTTCGTTTCAAGAAAGTCGGCCCCGTGGACGCTGCCGACCTTGAGCTCGGCGATCTGACGCTGATCGCCGGGCGGAATAACACTGGCAAAACATATGTAGTCTATGCCCTGTACGGCTTTCTTCGGACTTGGCTAGACTACGGGGCCGATCGCGAGTACCGGAAGCCTCCCGACAACTCCCCTTTGGCCGACACCTTGGACCAACTGCGGACTCTGCTTCTAGACCGGTCACACGGCCCCGTCTGCATACCACGCGAAGATCTGGAGACCTTTCGCACTCACTTCCTGCGCAATTCGGCCTCACGATTCTCCCGACACGGCATGTCGAGGACATTCAGTTCGCCAAGTGAAGCGTTCGCGGAATCATCCCTCTCCGTGCGGCACAGCAACCTGACGCCCCGCCTCAGGAGGCACCGCGTACTCCTCGACAGGCGTCGCGAGATCACCGCCATCTACAGCAAGGACGAGGTACGCCTCGAAGCGCGCCCCACTGAGGATCCTTCCGACCACCGCTTCCGCCTCAATCCGCATCGACTGCTGGCCAAGGTTGCCGTGCCGGACATGCCAGAACCGTTCATCCTTTCGGCGGAGCGATTCGGCATATCACTGTTCTACAAGGAGCTGGACTTCACCAAGAACCGCTTGGTGGAGATGCTCCAGCAACTCGGAGACGACAAGGAGCGCGGCCGTGACTCGCCTTTCCTGGTCGTTGATCGAATTGCCAGTCGGTACGCCATGCCGGTAAAGGACAACATCGACTACACGAGGAGCATTCCCGATCTCCGCAATCGCGTACAGGTGGATTCAGCCAGCCTCGACAGCGAAATCAAGGAGTTGATGGACGGCTACTACACGGCGAACGACGGCGACATCCGCTTCAGGTCGAAGGCGCGAAAAGGTCGGACCTTCGACATTCCCCTGCACTTGGCCTCATCTTCGGCCAGGGGACTGTCCGATCTTTACTTCTACTTGAGACACAAGGCATCGCAGGACCATCTGCTCATCGTCGATGAGCCCGAGAGCCACTTGGACACGGCCAACCAGATCCAATTCGCTCGCGTTCTAGCCCGTTTTGTCAAGGCGGGCATCAAGGTGCTGGTCACGACGCACAGCGACTACCTGATCAAGGAGATCAACAACCTCATCATGTTGAGCCAAGTGGATGAGGGAACGAACCACAGCCTCCGGCGCCAGCTGGGCTACGCTGCCGGGGAAGGCTTGAGCAAAGACTCCGTCCGCGCCTACATTGCTGAGAACCACGGACTTACCCCCTGCGCGGTGGGCCGCTACGGGCTGGAAATGCCCGTGTTCGACGAGACCATCGACGAGATCAATCGAGTTTCCAACGCACTCTCCGCGGCGATCTACCAAACGGAGTAAAGATGGCCGTCGGCGACTTAGTCAGCACCCTGACCAACATTCTTGTTGAGCCAACGCGGGTAAAGCTCACAGATGGGGGCGAGCGGCTTGAATTGGGGGAACCCCGCGCGAGCATGCGCGTCAGGGTGACCGCCCTGCCCCCCAATTTGATCGCCCTTCGGATCACCAGAATTGGCCACTTATCCGCGCTGAGGCAGGAGCCCGCATCTGATTGGAACAAGCGATGCGACTACGTCCTGCTGAACGACCTAGGAGACCGCTGCGATGTGGTTTTCGTGGAACTGAAGAAGACATTGAACGACAAGAAAGCCGCAGCCCAGCAACTTCGCCGATCACTGCCCATAGTGAAGTACCTGCTTTCCGTATGCGAGGTGGAGCGAGGCAGGGCGTGGCCCATGAGCGTCCACTACGCGCTGATAGCGGAAAAGCAGAACCCCTTGCTGGACAAGCAGCGAACGCGGCAACCACCGGCCTTTCTGACCACGGAGCGTTTCGACGGCGTGGATGTCGCCATCTTCGTCGGCACGACCTTCAGCGCCGCCCAACTTGCGGCGTCACCGGTAGGGGGACAGGCTCCGGCGGCCCTAACCAATTGAATTTTCTTGATCTTTGGCCAGACACTAGCGTTCCTGATTGAGATGAGCAGCCGGTTCAACCGTGGCCAAAGCGTGGCCCTGGGACAGGAAGGGCCGTGATCGTCACCGAACATTTCGTGTACATCCACGTCTCCCGAACCGGCGGGACCTTTCTCAACAAACTGATCATGAACCAGGTTCCCGGCGCCCGGATGCTTCAATATCACGGCCACTTGGAAGATCTGCCGGCCGCATACGCCCACCTGCCCGTCATCGGTTTCGTGCGCAACCCGTGGGTCTGGTATGTGTCCATGTACAGCGACTACCGCCGCAAGGGGCAGTTCGTCTTTCAGATTCTATCCGACCGCGGCACTCTCGATTTCGACCGAACGGTGGCCCGGTTTCTGAATCTCGGCGACGGCAGCGCCAGCAGCACGAGACTGTTGCAACACCTTGCCAGGATCGCGCCCCGGGTCATCAATGCGCGCCGGCCTGCCCGCAACCACCTGCCCGGCCTGAGATCGGAGCACTTCGCAGGTTTCCCCGAGGGCATCGGCTATTATAGCTGGCTGTTCGAGCTCATGTTTCGGTCAGAACGCGACCACATCATTCATTTCGGGCGATTCGAGAACCTTCGAGAGGAAGCGCTTCGGTTATTGGAAGAGACCGGTACACCGATAACGAATGGAATTGCCACCTATTTAAAACAGGGCAAGGCGCTCAACGCGAGTTCCCGTCCGAAGAACTTCGTCGGCGCCTATGCTCCGGAACTCGAACAACTCGTTGCGCAACGAGAGCATCTTGTCATCGAGCGGTTTGGCTATGAGTTCTCGGAAGCCCACAAGTACCCCAAAACAGACTATTTCAAGCATCTGGGGACGGCGAACGTCAAAGCCCTGATCCAGCGCGTGCGGCAGATCCCCGAATCGCTTTGGGATTCGCAAAACGAAGCCAAGCCCAACAAGATCGCCCAACTCAACGAAACCCGTCACATCATGTTCCGTTTCATCACCGATACCGACCGGGTATTCGATTACAGCGATCATCCCGTGTTGTGGGACCAATGGAAGGACGTGCTCCTGCCCGTCATGGAGCAGGCAGCGAAGGGCCTCGGCTACGCCGACTGCCGCTTTCCGCGCGTCATGTTCGCAAGGGTGCCCGCAGGCGGCGACATATCCGGCCACTACGACGGCGAGGCCAGCCACTACATTCACAAGATTCATGTGCCGCTGCTGACCAACGAGCAGGCGCTGTTCCGCGTCGGCCGCAAGGAGATGCACTTGCCGGCCGGGGAGATATTCGAAGTGAACAACAAACGCGTTCACTCTGTCACAAACGGCGGTTCGACGGACCGGATTCACCTCATCTTCGAGTGCTACAACACCGACGACTACGGCAAACCCGATTGAACCCACTCCCTGCCGGGGTTTCGCAATGGCACAGGGCTGACGCCCGGGCGCTGGGGCCGCTTGTGGGCAACAGCGCGACATCGTCAGCGAAAATACCGGAATTTCACTTGTAAACTGAAAATATCGAGGGTTTTTTCAGTTTAGAGCAGCACGGGCACCTGCCCGCCCGATTCAACGACCCTGATCCTAGCGCCTACCTGCGGGACTACGTGCAAACCTGCTTGCCGGAGGAGGTCATGCAGGAGGGGCTGACCCGCAACATCGGCCACTTTTCCCGGTTTCTGGAGGTGGCGAGCTTCTCCCAAGGCCAAACCCTCAACATCAGCGGCGTCGCCCGAGAGGCCCAAGTGTCGCGAGCGGTGGGGGAGAACTACTTCTCCATCTTGGAGGATCTGCTGATCGCCGTGCGCCTGCCGGTGTTTTCCCGCCGCGCCAAGCAAGGCCTTGTGTCGCAGGGCAAGTTCTACTTCTTCGATTCAGGCGTGTTTCGTGCCATCCGGCCCATCGGTCCCTTGGACTCCAGCGCCGAAGTCGATGGACCGGCACTGGAAACCTTAGTCCTGCTGGAGTTGAGGGCAATCAACGACTGCCACGACCACCGCTACCAAATCCACTTCTGGCGCACCCAAGGCGGCCTGGAGGTTGATTTCGTCCTTTACGGGCCCCGAGGACTGCTGGCCATCGAAGTCAAGCGATCAAGCCGCATCGAGCGCAAGGACACGCGGGCGCTGAGGGAGTTCAAGAAGGACTATCCGCCTGCGCAGTGCTTCATGTTCCACGGTGGCTCAACGCCGCTGCACATGGATGGCGTCACTGCGCTGCCGATCGAACAGGCGCTGAGGAATCTCAGTCATTTGCTGAGCGGAAGCGAAGCCGCTCGATGAGCGCTTGGTACGGCGATAGGCCCCAGATGTGGCAGCGGCTCTGATAGTCGCTAGTGCTACCATCTCTCATCGATACCTTGGAGTGATCGTCAGTGACCGCAGTTCTAGTTTGCCGAATCTCATGGATGCATAAGTACGAAGGCCTCACCAACGATTCCATCGTACCCGCAGGCAGATATGTCCGGGAAAATAGGTGGGGAGGCGAGTGCTGGAACTTCAAGGCGCACCGTGGGCACATGTACGGCTACGCTCGCGTAAACTCAAGCCACGATCCAACGCCAGTGGTTGAGCGCTTAACCGATCGCCAAGGCGCCAACTGCATGCACGACGTGACGGTCGTTTGGGTCGCACACAAAGGCTCCATCAGTAACAACTGCGTCGTCGGTTGGTTCGAGAACTCCAGAATTTTTAGCGATTTCCAGAATCGACAAGATAGGAGGACATTGGCAGCAGATGCCCGTAGAGCGGGGATAGAAACTGACGACGATCAAGAGGAATTTCAGTACTTTGTGAGATGCCGGAAAGAGGATGCTCGCCTGCTGGCTGATAGCGAACGTAGATTTCCTGTGCCAATCGCTAAAGGCTGGATGGGAACGCAGTCTTTACTGTTTTATCCAGACAAAGGGGTGGAGCATGAGGAATTTCGAATTCGCTTGCTCGATTACATCGCCGCTTGTGCAAACAGCAAACCGATATCAAGTGGTTCTTACTCGCCCTCGGTCGAACCGCTCGGCGAACCTCTAACCGTTGAATGTAAGCAAGCTCTTGTGACTCATGTCCAACGGGAGCGAGATGCAAGTTTGATTAGGCGGGCAAAGAACGCATTCAAAGTGAAGCACGACCGACTGTTCTGCGAAGCATGCGGTTTCGACTTCCACAAGAAATACGGCTCTTGGGGCGATGACTTCATCGAAGCGCACCACATCAGGCCGCTGGCCAAAGGAGGTCCAAGGAAAACTAGCCCACACGACCTGCTGATGCTGTGTGCGAATTGCCATCGCATGGCGCATCGCTGGATGAATCGGGAAGGAAGAAGCTTGACTCGCGATGAGTCGAAGCAGGTTGGAACCCGGAGTGGCGACTGACCCAGTGCGCCAATGTTTCGCACCAACAAAGCCTCCACTTTGATTGAGCTACTGTAGGCAGGCTACCGCCCGGCGCTCTCCACCCGATCAACCCGTTGGTAGCCTCTGGGCAGGCGACGTCCACGCCGGGCGCGTTCGCCCAAATGGGCTTCGAGATCGCGGGGCTTCATGCGCAGGTAGCGGGCGCCGGAGTGGATCAGCAGTTCATCCTTGGGGCCCAGCACGGCGGCGCCAACCAGCCATTCCGTGCCTGCCTTGCGGGCGGCGGGGGGAATTTCGTTCAGCTTCACGCCCTTGCCGCGGGCGAGCTAGGGCAGCGAGCCCAAGGGAAACACCAGCAGGTGGCCTTGATTGGTGACCGTCGCGATCTGGTGGGCGACCGACTCGACGAACGCTGCGGACGGCAGCGCGGCAGCGTCCTCGGGGACGCTGAGGCAGGCTTTGTCGGCCTTGTGATGTGCACCTAAGATTGGCGGAAGCTGGGTGTGCGGCTGCCAGGTCGAGTGAACTAGGCCATGCGCGAGGTGCAGAAGTCCGGCAGCGCCCTGAACTTTGACGGCGGCTCAGGCGATACGGAGTCCCAACTATTTCGACCGTCGCATTGATTGCCGGTGCCGTGCCACATCCGACCTGTGACGCAGGTCCAAGTCGCGGCCATTGCCTTGCGCCGCCACCTTGCGGAACGTTAGGGAAATGCGGCGGTGGCGTTTTCGCTTGGGTGGACCAGGTTCGTACTTCCGTGCTGGTATCTCGTGTGTCCACTTGTATCGGGAGTCCCCTGTCATTACGGTAACGCTTCTTTGCTCTAACGTGCCCACTTCCTTGCGTTCTCCCAATCGGAATACCATTTGCCATGATTCGGCGAGGCTGATCATGGCAATGCCATCCTCAAAGCTGTCGGTTTTGTCTACGTGTTTGCTGATGCCTTGGCGTTCACGGTATTCGTTAACAATCACCTGATCGGGTGGCTGCGCCAACAAGCGTTGATCAACGAGTCTCTGGCCGATCTTAGTGGCCCAATCGGGAAGTGGTCCTAAGCGCGTTGTCGGCCCCACTTTGCGAGCTTCATAGTCGTACTTCCAACCGTAGTGTTGGACACGGCGCTTCAGATCACACTGCCATTCACCCGCGTCGATGCATTGGATTAGGTCCTCTTCTTCCTCAGCACACAGAAAATTCGGTTGGTAGCACAAACCAGGAATTCCCAGCCATCCCCCAGGCGTTTTCGAGAGGGGTGGCGCTGGCAGTGCTCCTGCTTCCACAGTGACATGATTACGGAATGCTTCGGGATCGAAGTGCTTGCTGACGGAGGCTCCGGGTGGAAGCTGGATGCGCACACTGTCATTGCGCACCGCTACCTAGTCACCTTTCAAATCCAACCTTCCACTACCTTGGGCGTGATAGATGCCAGGCGGCAGTTCGATTTCTTGATGCCAGCATCCTTGCCAGCGCAAATTCTTGGCTATCGACTCCGCTTCCTTTAGAACCTTGGAATCGTTGAAATTAGCTAAATGCCATGCTCCACGCGCCTGTATCCGCAAACTGCTCAAAGACCTGTCGCCCCAGAGCAACGTGAAGTTCGATTCGCCTGCACTGCGCCAATCAGGCTTGCCGTTACCGCAAGGCCATTGGATATGATCACCCATGCCGCAGCCAATTAGCTGAACCCGCGCTGCAAGTGCCTCGCGCTGGCCGAGCGGGCCTCGGAATTGAATGGCCAACCGCCGATAGCCGCGCAGCAGACCACACAAGACCGCTGCGGACCACCAGACGGCGGGCGGCATATCCGGCATGTCCTTGCACCAAGTCTTGAACGCCATTGGATCTGGGCGCAACAGCACGAGCTGTATGGCGATTTCAACGGGTGAATTTTGCCAATCTCGGGGAAACCCCTGATGTGCGATTGATGCTTCACCGCGCAAAATACCATGTGTTTCACAACGCCACCGTTCAACCTCTTTGGAAGCAGCACCACCTTGCATCACGCGGGTCGCCACCTGTTGTGCCAGTTCGCTCGAAGCCAAGCCGCCGTTGGTCGCGGCTTCGGCAAAGGTTTCAGTGGCCGCTAGCCAGAGGCACTGCTGAAGACTCTTAGGGGAGTTAGCTGTGTCTGTGTGGCTCCAGGGCGGGAACTGCCACCAACTAGCCCCGACGCTTTCCGTCGCTTTCTTCAACCGCTTGTGGTCTTGTGACAAGCTCGCGACGAGAACGTCCAACCAAGGGTTAATGCGAGGAATGGCCCATACCGCCATGGACATAGCTCCACGCATTGCGTCTTGCTTCGGCAACAAGGTCAATATCGGCTTGACATCCGACGGGGGGGGCGACGGACTCGACCAACTGGCCGTCCTCCGCATTCACAATGACTGCTGCGTCGGACAGATCCACGTTTGCCAACTGCTGAGTAAGCCCAAGCAGCCGATTGCGTTGCTCATCAGAGGGTACGGCAAGTTCGCGGATCGCAAAGATGGGCAGGGCGCCTGGCCAGAACAGGGCAAGGCCCCTAGGCAAACGCCCGCTGACCGTGTCGGCTATCCAATCTGAATCGTGGCGCACCCGAGCTTCCACTTTTGGAAGCCTTTCCGCGTCAAGCTTGATTCTTACTGGAATGGTGTGCTTTGACGAGCTTGGCGGCATCGCGCTGTATGCCTGAACGCCCAAAACCCAACCGCCATTCGGCAAATCCGGATGCAGCCACTCATCCTGTAGTGCCTCCAGCAAGCGTCGGTGATCAATGACGAGTCCCAGCCACATCGACTCGGCCTCTCGAGTCTTGCGGACATCTTTTGTCTTCAATGGCCCGCTGCCCGGGTCGAACGGAAACGCTGTCTGACTGTTGTTCATGACGCCTCCAGTATGTCGGATCCCGGTAGCGCGGCACGAGCGACTGGGCCAAGGTTGGAGTCGTAAACCAGAAACAGATGGTCTCGTGCTCGAGCGCGCATCATATACATAGCCCTCCGCTCCACATTGTTGGCACAGGGAAGGAAGCACTCCAGTTCGAGGATGAAGACGGTATCAAACTCTTGGCCTTTCACAGATTCCTTGTTGAGAATTGTGACGCCGGGTTCCAAGATATTGATGGTCTCATCGTTCTTGGATTGACTGTCATAGAAGTCCAGTCGGGTGCCCTCTGGAAGTTGGTGTCCAAGTGCCGCGCGGATACCACTGCCTGTTGTATTGCGATTAACAATAACTCCGATGCTGCCGCCGCGGTTCCGAAACCACTCGGAAATCCGCCGTGCGGTGGCTGTTGATCCGGCGCAGTGGAGCAATCGAGGGAGGTCCCCCGGCGGTCGACGCACTGTTGCAGCGGGTAGGCGGCCGCTGTGGAAGTGCTCGGCCAGTTGGGCGATTTGCGGTGTATTGCGGTGATTCTGGTCTAGCACTATTGGATCGTCCATATCAGCCGCCTCCTTGATTTCCTCCAGAGTGGTAGCCCGCTCTCCAATCGCTTGGTCGTCATCCGCAAACACTGTCATCACTTCGGTGGCATAGAGACGGATGTATTGGAAAAACCCCTTGGGCAGGTCCTGGCCCTCGTCGATGACAATGTGCGAATGACGATTGTCTGTCGAGTTTTGCCGCAGATATTCGAGCATGGCACTCCAATCGTGTTGGAAGCTGTCACTCTGATACTCAGCCGGGTTGCGCTGTGTCCGTTGCTGAAAATCGTGCCACACAAATCGATGCATGGTCCACGGCACGACGGATTGATCGCCAACCAATTTGAACAACCGTCGCAGCATTCTACTGTAGGTAACAAGCGGTGTTGACTCCCCCGCCAACATTTGCGCCCGTTGGACAGCGAGCACTGTCTTTCCTGAGCCCGGTGGCCCCGCCACAAATAGGGACTCGTCAAGGGGATGCTCCAAAACTTGGAGCTGTTCCTCCACTGCCGCGAGTTCGTCGTAGGTTGGCAGTTTCATGTTCTCTTTCCCAGGCTCATCCTGTTTTGCTTGGGTCGATGGAACAGCGCGTAGCGTAGGCGACGGATCCTGATCTCGGTGTGTCGCTCGATTTTGATTGTGCCTTCAGCGTCAACGTTAGGGCTAAAGCCAGCATTGAGCAGTGCATCCCGGAAGGCCGGGAATTTCTGGTTGGGCTGCTCGCCGTACGCATTTGTGTAGAGTACCGTTACTGGCCCGCGACCAATTTTTTTCAATAGGTTCAAAAGGGTGCTGACCAGTTCCGCCGCGTTCAAGTTGGGGCTTTTGAGCAGGTAGGAGGCAATTACGATCACTGGACGCCAGCGGGGCGGCTCGGTCCAGATAGTGGCGGGCAAGCTCCGGCACCACTGATGCTCGACGCCCTGTAGGGGCGACGCCAAAGCCAAACGCTCACCCAACTGCCGCATTGCTGCCGATTGGTCCATGCCAATGTAGTCAAATTTTGCCTCAATTCCGAGTGCAGCCGCCAGAGCCAGACCACCGGTGAATGGCCCGCAACCGAGATCCACTACGATTGGGGCTGATATTCTGGCTTTGTCCGGGAAGAGCATGCGGAACGCGGCTGTCAGTTCCTCCAAATGCCCTTTTTGGAGCAGATAGGCATAAAGCAAAGCGCGGTCGTCCGCGCTTAGGTCGCCGAGCGGTGCGTCAAAGTCTGCTTGGCCCCCTTCCAAGATTTGATTGAAGGCAGTGTTTGGATCGTAGCCAAGAAGATTGCCGCCATCGGATCTAGGATCATCGTTCACTCGGCTGACAATTTCCCGGTGCCTTAAGTCGGCGAGCCATGCAGGCAGTTCGACAGACATCTGTTTCTCCGTGAGCCAGCGCCGCGTTTACTTATGCGGCCAATAATCAATACTGTATAAAATTCCAATATATTTGCGCAAGGCTTTTGGGGGGCTGCTATGCTGAGTTGGATGAATCCAAAACGTCATCATGGCGACAGCTTCTTCGACCACCACCACGAAATGTCGCTGCAACGGTGGGACTTAACCACAGGCAGCGTTCCCGTCGCCGCTTCCGCGCAGCCTCGATTGGACTAGGCTCTGCCTACCGCGGTGCGCTCTCCACCCGGTCAACCCGTTGGTAGCCCCTAGGCAGGCGGCGTCCGCGCCGCGCGCGTTCGCCCGAGTAGGCTTCGAGGTCGCGGGGCTTCATGCGCAGGTAGCGGGCGCCGGAGTGGATCAGCAGTTCATCCTTGGGGCCCAGCACGGCGGCGGCGACCAGCCATTCCGTGCCTGCCTTGCGGGCGGCGGGGGGGATGTTGATCAGCTTTACGCCCTTGCCGCGGGCTAGTTTGGGCAACGATTCCAGGGGAAAGACCAGCAGGTAGCCTTGATTGGTGACTGCCGCAACTTGGAGGGCGGCCGTCTCGGCGAACGTTGCGGGGGGCAGCGCGGCGGTGTCCTTGGGGACGCTGAGGCAGGCTTTGCCGGCCTTGTTCTTGGTCACGAGGTCTTCGAGGGAGGCGATGAAGCCGTAGCCCGCATCGGAGGCGAGCAGCAGCGGGCTGGCGCTTGATCCGAGAGCCACGCCGACGAAGCGGGCGCCCTCCGGGGGCTTCAGCCGGCCGGTCAGCGGCTCGCCCTGGCTGCGGGCGGAGGGCAGGCTGATGGCGGAGAGGTTGTAGCAGCGGCCGGTGGAGTCGAGGAAGGCCAGCAGGTCGTTGCTGCGGCCCCGCGCCGCGCTGCCGAAGGCATCGCCGCTGCGGTAGGACAGGTCCGCTGGATTTAGGTCGTGGCCCTTGGCCGAGCGCACCCAGCCCTTCTCCGAGAGGATCACGGTAATGGGTTCGTTGGAGATGAGCTCGTTCTCCGTGAAAGCCGTTGCCTCATCCACCCTCGCCATGGGCGAGCGCCGGGCGTCGCCGTACTCCTCGGCGGCGGCGCTCAGTTCGTCGCGGATCAGGCGCTTCAGGCGCGCCTTGGAGTTGAGGGTTTTCTCCAGGTCGATGCGCTCCGCATCCAAGGTGGCCCGTTCCTCCTGCAGCTTGTGCTCCTCGAGCTTGGCGAGCTGGCGCAGGCGCAGGTCGAGGATGGCGTTGGCCTGGGCGTCGGACAGTTCGAAGCGCTGCATCAATGCCGCCTTGGGCGCATCCTCCTCGCGAATGATGCGAATGACCTCATCAAGGTTGACGTAGGCGATGAGCAGGCCGTCGAGCACGTGCAGGCGTTCGATGATCTTGTTGAGGCGAAACTGAATGCGGCGGGTGACCACCGTCTGCCGGTAGGTCAGCCATTCCTTGAGGATGCCGACCAAGTTCTTGACTTGCGGGCGCTGGTCGAGGCCGATGACGTTCATGTTGACCCGGTAGCTGCGCTCCAGGTCGGTGGAGGCGAACAGGTGGCTCATCAGCCGGTCGCAGTCCACCCGGTTGGAGCGGGGGGTGAGCACCAGGCGGGTCGGGTTCTCGTGGTCGGACTCGTCGCGCAGGTCGCTCAGCATGGGTAGCTTCTTGGCCTGCATCTGGGCCGCGATCTGCTCCAGCACCTTGGCCGGGGAGGCTTGGTGGGGCAGGGCGGTGATGACGACGGCGCTGTTCTCGCGGCTGTACACCGCCCGTGCCTTGATGCTGCCGCGGCCGGTCTCGTACAGGGCGCGAATGTCTTCCGGCGGCGTCACGATCAGCGCCTCGGAAGGGAAGTCCGGCCCCTTGAGGTGGGCCATGATGTCGTCCAGCTCGGCCTTGGGCGAATCAAGCAGGTGAATGCACGCGTTCACCACTTCGTTCATGTTGTGCGGCGGGATGTCGGTGGCCATGCCCACCGCGATGCCGGTGCCGCCGTTAAGCAGCAGCATCGGCACCTGGGCCGGGAGCAGCGCCGGTTCCTCCAGGGAGCCGTCGAAGTTGGGCGCGAAGTCCACCGTGCCCTGGCGGGTCTCGGCGAGCAGCAGCTGGGCGTATCGGGACAGCCGGGATTCGGTGTAGCGCATGGCGGCAAAAGACTTGGGATCGTCGGGCGCGCCCCAATTGCCCTGCCCGTCCACCAGCGGGTAGCGAAACGAGAACGGCTGCGCCATCAGCACCATGGCTTCGTAGCAGGCGCTGTCGCCATGGGGATGGAACTTGCCGAGCACGTCGCCCACGGTGCGGGCCGACTTGGCGAACTTGGCATTGCTGGCAAGGCCGAGTTCGCCCATGGCGAAGATGATGCGCCGCTGCACCGGCTTGAGGCCATCGGCGATGTGCGGCAGGGCCCGGTCGTTGATGACGTACATGGCGTAGTCCAAGTACGCCCGCTCGGTGTAGGTGCGCAGCGGCAGGCTTTCGAATTCAGCGGTTTGGGTTTGCATGTCTTTAAGCCAAGTTGGCCTCGTGGCCTTTGCGCTCCAGCCAACTGCGGCGCTCCGGCGCCCGCTTCTTGGCCAGCAGCATGTCCATGATCTCATCGGTCTTGGCGGCGGAGTCCAGGGTCAGCCGCACCAGCCGCCGGGTGTCGGGCGCCATGGTGGTCTCCCGCAGTTGCTTGGGATTCATCTCGCCCAAGCCCTTGAAGCGCTGCACGACGATGGCGCCGCGCTTGCGCTCGGCGGCGATGCGCTCCAGCACACCTTGCTTTTCCGCCTCGTCCAGGGCGTAGAACACCTCCTTGCCCACGTCCACCCGATACAGCGGCGGCATGGCCATGAACACGTGGCCCGCCGCCACCAAGGGACGGAAGTGGCGCACGAACAAGGCGCACAGCAGGGTGGCGATGTGGGCACCGTCGGAGTCTGCGTCCGCCAGCACGCAGATCTTGTCGTAGCGCAGCTTGGAGAGATCATCGGAGCCCGGATCGACGCCGATGGCCAGCGCGATGTCATGCACTTCCTGGGAGCCGAGCACTTGGCCGGCGTCCACCTCCCAAGTGTTCAGGATCTTGCCTCGCAAGGGCATCACCGCCTGGAACTCCCGGTTGCGCGCCTGCTTGGCGGAGCCGCCGGCGGAGTCGCCCTCCACCAGGAAGAGCTCCGCGCTGTTGGCGTCCGGCGCCGAGCAGTCGGCCAGCTTGCCCGGCAGCGCCGGTCCGGCCGTGATCTTCTTGCGCACCACCTTCTTGGCGGCACTGGCCCGCTTCTGGGCGTTGGCGATGGCCAATTCGGCGATGCGCTCGCCGTCCTGGGGATGCTCGTTGAGCCACAGGCTGAAGGCGTCCTTGGCGATGCCGCCGATGAAGACGCCCGAACTGCGCGACGACAGCCGCTCCTTGGTCTGGCCGGAGAACTGGGGATCCTTCAGCTTGGCGGAGAGGACGTAGGCGCACTGCTCCCAAAGGTCTTCGCCGGTGAGCTTGAGGCCTCGGGGCGTCAAGTCGCGAAATTCGCAAAACTCCTTGAGCGCTTCGATCAACCCGGAACGCAGGCCATTGACGTGGGTGCCGCCCTGGGGCGTGGGAATGAGGTTGACGTACGCCTCGGTGACCGGCGCACTGCCATCGGGCAACCAGGTGAGCGCCCATTCCGCAGCCTCCTCGTTGCCCTTGGCGCCGTGGGTGAAGGGTTCGGCGGGCACTGACTCCGCGCCATCCAAGGCTTGGTCCAGGTAGCCCACCAGCCCGTCTTCATAAAACCAGCGCTGGCTTTCCACCTCCGCGCCTTCGACCGTAAGGCTGACCGACAGGCCCGGACACAGCACCGCCTTGGCCCGCAGCAGGTGCTTAAGGCGGCCCTTGGCCACGTTGGCGGAGTCGAAGTACTCGGCGTTGGGCAGGAAGTGAATGCGGGTGCCGGTGTTGCGCTTGCCGACGCTGGCCACCGCCTTGAGCGGTGTTGCGGGGTCGCCGTTCTCGTAGCGCTGGCGGTGCAGCCAACCGTCGCGCTTGACTTCGACCTCCAGCCAAGCGGAGAGGGCGTTGACCACCGAGACCCCCACCCCGTGCAGGCCGCCGGAGAAGCTGTAGGCCTCGTCGTCGAACTTCGCCCCCGCATGCAGCTTGGTGAGGATCAACTCCACGCCGGTCAAACCGTGCTCCGGGTGCTTGTCCACCGGCATCCCGCGCCCGTCATCGATGACGATGATCGAGCCGTCGGCGCACAGCGTCACTTCGATGTCCCGGGCGAATCCGACCAGCGCCTCATCGACGCTGTTGTCCACCACCTCCTGCACCAAGTGGTTGGGCCGCGCCGTGTCGGTGTACATGCCCGGCCGCAGGCGCACGGGCTCCAATCCCGACAGTACCTGCAGGGACTCGGAGGAGTAGGTCGATGCCATGCGCGGCCTCCAGCTTGGCTAAGCTGCGTTCGGTTTCCTTCGGCTCAAGTCGATGGTCATCGGGAAGCCCTCGGCCCGGCCCACTTCAGTGCCCACCCGCCCGTCGTCATGCAAATGCAGCCAGCGGTGGCCGGGCGCCGCATCGTCGATGCTGAAGGCGTCCGAACGGGGCCGGAACTGAAAGCAGGTGGAGGGCGTTCCAAGCAGCGGCAAAGCCCCGTGGCGCCGGTCGAGCGCCTGATGCGCATGTCCGAAGACGAGGGCTTTCACTGATGCCATCTTGGACAGGCATTGTAACAGTTCATCGGCGTTTGGGAGCCTATCTTTGTCGAGCCAAGGGCAATCGACATCGATCAGCGGATGGTGGGTGGCGACGATGCCCCTTGGCCCGGCCGCCGCCGCCCAATCGCCCAGCGCCTGCCAGCTCGCGGCGTCAAAACGGGCGGCGGGGCGCTCGTCCTCATGGGTGTCCCAGCCCGCCAGCCACCAGCCGTCCAGGACGACGGGCGTTGTCGGCAGGCCCGCAGCCAGCATGGGCGCCAGCCGGTCGTGATT
Source organism: Gammaproteobacteria bacterium (assembly GCA_028820495.1). GTDB lineage: Bacteria > Pseudomonadota > Gammaproteobacteria > Pseudomonadales > Azotimanducaceae > Azophilus. Next base: position 2,160 of record JAPPIX010000030.1, on the reverse strand, counting down.
GCCGGCCAAGCAGAGCAAGGGGCCATCGAAGCGTTGCCGCAGCAGGGCCAGGCAGCGCCGGTAGGTGGCGAGCGTGGGCTCGTGGGCGATGTCGCCGGTGACCAGCATGGCCGCGGGCCGCCGCTCCGCCAAGGCCACGTCGAGCACCGCATGCAAGCTGGCCGTGGTGTCGATGCCAAGCAGCTTGGCGCCGGGGCGTTCAAGCAGGTGCAGGTCAGTGATCTGGAGAACGGATGCGGTACGGCGCGGGGCGCTCATTGGGTCTCAAACAGCGGTGCTCTCTATGTTGCGAACAGTGGTGCTCTTTATGTTGCGAGCAAGGGCGCTCTTTATGTTGCGAACAGGGGTTCGCGGGCGGCGTTGACCCCGTGGCGCAAGCAGAAGGCCAGGAATTCGCCGAGCAGCCGATTGACCTGGGCCTTCTCGTCGCGCTGGCGCATGCCGGCGTTCGGGTAGGGATAGACCGCGTTGAAATGCTTGGCGCACTGGTACTCGATCACTTCGGCGCAGCGGGCGTCGTGGTAAAGCCGCACCCGAAACACGGGATTGGTGCCCCAAGGTGCGTCAGGAGACTGGCGCAGCCGAATGACCGTGGTGTAGCGGCTGCGTTCCGCCACCTCCACCGACACTTGCGCACGGCGCCCGTTCAGGCTGACGGCGAAGGCGCTCGGGGCGCGCTCGCGCAGCTTCGGAAAGAGTTTCATCACACGCAGGTAGTTGGCGTCGCACTCCGCCATGTGCGCGCTGAGATCGATGTTGTAGCCTTTCTCGTTCGGTTTCATGTCGTTGCGGTGGTTCACAATCGCCGCTTGGACAACTTCGCCCACCTGTCCCTGAATTTCAACCCCCCTCTTGAAACTTCCGGCGGATATCGCAATATATGGACTAACGAGGCGACGCCTCAGACCAATGAGAGGTTGGTCGTCGGGCGCAGAAGTTGATTCAAGCGACAACCTCGCCCCGCGATCAAGGAAACTAGGACGCAACAGGAGATTGAGCCATGGCTCCCACCGACGTGATTTCCGCCCGCGCTGCCGGCGCAGTGAGCATCAACAAGGTGCTGCGCAACACCTACATGCTGCTCGGCATGACGCTGGCCTTCAGCGCCCTCATGGCCGGCGTCTCGATGGCGATGGGGGCGCCGTACCTAGGCCCAATCGTCACCCTGGTCGGCTTCTTTGGGCTGATTTTCGCGGTGCACAAGACCGCCGACAGCAGCTTGGGGCTGCTGTTCACGTTCCTGCTGACCGGCTTCATGGGCTTCACCATCGGCCCCATCATCAACATCTACCTCAGCATGGCCAACGGGCCGAGCTTGGTGACGTCGGCCTTGGGCACCACGGCGGCGGCCTTTGTCGGGCTGTCGGCCTTTGCCGTCATCACCCGCAAGGACTTCAGCTTCCTGTCCGGCTTTCTGGTGGTGGGCTTCTTCGTGCTGATGGGCGCGGTGGTGCTGAGCCTGTTCTTCGACCTGTCAGCTTTTTCGGTGGCCATCTCCAGCGCCTTCGTGCTGTTCGCCAGCGCGGCGATCCTCTGGCAGACCAGCGCCATCATCCACGGCGGCGAGACCAACTACATCATCGCCACGGTGACGCTGTTCGCCTCGTTCTACAACCTGTTCGTCTCCCTGCTGCACATATTTGGGGTGATGGGGGACGAGTAACCGGCGTCATCCTTCGGTCCGGGGACTACGCCCATCCTAGGCGGGATCATGGAGTTCGGGGCAAACGGCCGAGGCTGATTCTCGGGTGTCCGGCCAAGTCTTGGTGGGTTTCGACCGAGGTAAATCCGCAGTCAACAAATTGCCGAAGCACGGCCCCGCCTTGGTCGTGGCCGTGCTCCAGCGCGAGCGTGCCGCCAGCCTCCAGATGGGCGCCGCTCCCCGTGATGACGGCGTTGATGGCGGCAAGCCCTTGGGGTCCACCCGCCAAGGCGATTCGTGGTTCGGCGCCGAGGTCGTTCAACGCCGGGTCGGAATCGGCGACGTAGGGCGGATTGCACGCAATCCAGTCGAAGCGCCCGGCAAGGGCACTGAACCAGTCGCTTAGCAGGCATTCAAGGTCCGCCCCGTGGCGCCGGGCGTTGCGCTGCGCGATTTCGAGCGCTGCAGCGGAAACATCCGCCGCGGTGACGCGCAGGTCCGGGCGCTGCGTCTTGACC
>JAPPIX010000055.1 GCA_028820495.1 Gammaproteobacteria bacterium | reverse complement strand
ATGGGTGCGTCGCCGTCGCCGAGCTCGACCCGCTCAAAGGTGGTGCACAGCGTCTCGCCCATGATGTAGTCCCGGTGTTCATCGGCGGCCTGCGCCAAGGCCTCGGCGGCTTCATAGCGCAGCACGATGCGGTCGGACACCGCGAACCCGCGCTCCCTGCGCGCCCGCTGCACCCGGTTGACCAGCTCCCGGGCGTGGCCGCCGCGAATCAGGTCATCGGTCAAGGTGCAGTCCACAACCACGCTGATTTCGCCGTCCGTCGCAGCACCGGAATCCGGCAGGGGTTGGTGTTGCACGGCAATTTCCTCGGAACCGAAGCGTTCGCCGTCGAGCATGAGCTCGCCATCGGCCTGAAACCGGGCGATTTGCTCCGCGGATAGTGATCCGATTGCCGCGGCAAAGTCCTTCATCCGCTTGCCGAGGCGCTTGCCGAGCACCCTGAAGTTGGGTTTGGCGGCGAGTTCGATGTAGCGCGCTTCGTCACTGTCGAAGGTCAGCGTCTGCACATTCAGTTCCGCCTTGATGGTGGCGCCGAGCTTGGCGATCTCGTCGAGCAGGTCCGGGTCGCGGTGAATGATGGTGAGCCGGCTTAGGGGGGTGCGCAGACCAATCTTGGCCTCTTCGCGCTGCGCGCGTCCGAGCAGGATCACTTGCCGCATGCGCGCCACGGCGGTTTCCAAGGCGGGCTTGACGAAGCCCTTCTCCGCCTTGGGATAGTCGCACAAGTGCACCGATTCCGGTTTCGGCTTGCCGCTGCCAAACTGGGCAAGAGCTTGGTAGAGGTGCTCCGAGAGAAACGGCGCAAAGGGGGCCATGACCAAGCTCAGCTCCTGCAGGGTCGAGTGCAGGGTGGCGAAGGCGGCGATCTTGTCGGCGGTGATCCCCTCGCCCCAGAAGCGGCTGCGGTTGAGGCGGATGTACCAATTGGTCAGGTCCTCGATGAACTCAAAGAGCCTGGGCACGACGTTGTACAGCCGGTAGGCGTCCATCTCCCGGGCCACGCCCGCCTTCAACGTCTGCAGCCGGGACAAAATCCACTGGTCGAGGATGTTGTCGCCGGGATGGCTGCCTTTTTCAGGCGACCAGCCGTCGATCTCCGCGTAGGTCTTGAGGAAGGCGAAGGCATTGACCCAGGGCAGCAAGGCGCGCCGCGTCATGTCGCGCACCCCGGCGTCGGCGAAGCGCTGCTCCTCCGCCCGGACCAAACCGGAGTTGATGAGGTACAGCCGCAAGGCATCCGCGCCGAAAGTCTCCATCAATTCGTCGGGCGGCGTGTAGTTCTTCAGCCGCTTGGACATCTTCTTGCCATCGGCGGCCATCACCATGCCGTTGACGATGACGTTGCGGAATGCGGGCTTCTCGTAGAGCGCTGCGGCCAGCACGGTGAGGGTGTAGAACCAGCCCCGGGTCTGGTCCAAGCCTTCGGCGATGAACTCCGCCGGGAAGCCCGCCTCGAAGATGTCCCGGTTCTCGAACGGGTAATGCAACTGCGCGTAGGGCATGGAACCGGATTCGAACCAGCAGTCGAGCACCTCCGGGATGCGGCGGTAAGTGCCGTCCTCGCCGTCGATGGAAAAGGTCAGCGGGTCCACGTGCTCCCGGTGCAGGTCTTCAAGCCGTACCCCGGTTAGGGCCTCAAGCTCATCCAGCGAACCGATGCAAATCGCCTCGCCGGACACATCGTTGATCCAGATGGGAATGGGAGTGCCCCACACCCGATTTCGGGAAATGGCCCAGTCCACCGCGCCCTTGAGCCAGTTGCCGAAGCGGCCGTCCTTGATGTGCTCCGGCACCCAACGCACCTCGGCGTTGGCCGCGAGCAATTTGTCCACGATGGCCGTGACCCGCACGTACCAGCTCGGCACTGCCCGGTAGATCAGCGGGGTGTCGGAGCGGTAGCAGTACGGATAGGCGTGGCGCACTGTCTCCTCGCGGTAGAGGGCGCCGGCATCCTTCAGGTGCCGGACAATGGCGCGGTCGGCGTCCTTGACGTAAAGGCCGGCGAAGTCGCTGACCTCCTCGTTGAATCGGCCCTGCATGCTCACCGGGCATACGAAGGCCTCGATGCCCGCCGCCTGCAGCACCCGGGCATCGTCCTCCCCGAAGGCCGGCGCCTGGTGCACGAGGCCGGTGCCTTCATTGGCGGTGACGTAGTCATCGGCCACCACCCGGAAGGCGCCGCGCTCCCGCTCGTCGGCAAAGTAGGGAAAGAGGGGCTCGTAGGGCCGTCCAGCCAGATCGCTGCCGCGCAGCCGGGTTTTCACTTCGAGCTCGCCGTAGGCGTCAAGCCGCTCCTCGGCAAAGTAGATGTGCCTGCCGGAAGCGGCGTCCCAAGCCTTGACGTAACTCAGACTGGCGTTGACGCAGACGGCCAGATTGGACGGCAGGGTCCAGGGCGTGGTGGTCCAGACCGACAGGTAGGCATCCTCATCGCTCAGCTTCAGCAGCACCGTGACCGCCGGATCCTGCACCTCCATGTAGTTGGCGCTCGCCTCGAAATTCGACAACGGCGTCTCCAACGCCGTCGAAACCGGCATGATCTTCTGGCCTTGGTAGATCAGCCCACGGTCCCACAGCGCCTTGACCACCCACCACAGGGATTCCATGTACCAGGCATCCATGGTCTTGTAGTCGTTGTCGAAGTCCACCCAACGGCCGAGGCGGCTGATGGTCCGCCGCCATTGGGCGACGTAGCGCCCGACGATGGCCCGGCATTCGTCGTTGTAGCCCGCCACCCCAAGCTTCGCCACCGCTTGCTGAGCGGACATGCCCAACTGCTTGTCGATCTCGTGCTCGATGGGCAGGCCGTGGCAGTCCCAGCCGAAGCGGCGCAGCACATGGCGCCCCTTCATGGTCCAGTAGCGCGGTACGATGTCCTTTATGGTGCTCGCAACGATGTGGCCGTGGTGCGGCAGCCCGGTGGCGAAGGGCGGGCCATCGTAGAAGATGTACGGTTTTTTGCCCTTGCGTTGGTCCATGGAGCGTTCAAAGACCTTGGAGCGCTCCCAAAGCTCAAGCACTTCGTGCTCCATCCGCACAAAGGAGAAGGTGCCCGTCGCTGCCGCCGGTTCCGCCATGGTTATCTGGAAGTCAGGGAAGGAGGGAGGATTTTAGCCGATCATTGGCTGCGTAACTGCCGCTCAAGCTCCGCAACCCGCGCCTCGGCGACGCGACGCGCCTCGTCCGCCTCCCGCTGTGCTTGCTCCGCCGCTTGCTGAGCCTGTTCTGCCATTTGCCGGGCTTCGGCTTCCTCCTCGTGGCCATGCAGGTAGCCGCGGTGCGGATCGAAGAAGCGGAGTTCGCCGTCCTGCAGATGGAGTTCGAAACCCAGCAGGCTCGGCGCCAGCAGCAGCTCGCCGCGCCGCTCAAGAGCCACAGGCTCGAACCTGCCGCCGGGACCCAGGCGATGGCCCTTCAGTTCCGGCTTCAAATAGTCTGCCGTGGGGTCATATTGCCAGTATTCCCGAACTCCAAGCCTTTCGTAGATTCGATGCTTGCGCCCTTCGTCGTGTTTGCGGGTGGACTTCGAGGTCACCTCCAGCACGAAGTCCGGGCCGTAGCCGCCCTCCTCCCAGATGCGCCAGGTCTGGCGCTCCGCATCGGGACGCGGCTTGACGCCAAGCACCACGAAAATGTCGGGCACCAGGAACTTCTTGATGTTGTCCTGCTCGTAATACATGAGTTGGTCGCACCCGACAATGACGTCGTCGCGGCCCTTATGCGCCAGCAGGAGCGCGCCAAACAGGCGGAACGTCACCAGAACATGAAGACGGGTCTCACCCACGGGCTTGCCGTCCGATTCCGGGTAGTCGTCCCGGGTCAGGACCGGGCGCTTGCGCGGCTTGGCCAAGGGCCGCCGGAAGTCCGGCTGGCCGCTGGCAAGCAGCGGTTGGATTTCGCTCATGGCAAGCTCCTTCGACTGGGGGCTCAAGACGCCGTTGGCTGCAACGAAAGTTAGCACAGGATCGAGCCTGTCGGGCGGCAACTGGCTGCACGGCGGATTTCGGCTTGCGGGACAGGCTGCCATCATCCGGCCTGCAACTCGAAAAATCTGTACGTAATCGCCTACACGACCGTGGGAAATCGACGCTTTGCGACCGACAACGCCCCCACCCTGATACGGTAGACCCATGAACCCAATGCGGAGACCAACAATGCAAATCGGCGCTGTCCTGCCCCACAACGAAATCGGCACGGATCCGGAAGCCATCAAGGCCTATGCCCAGGGCCTTGAGGCGCTGGGCATCACCCACCTGCTGATCTACGACCACGTGCTGGGCGCCGACCCGGACCGGCCCGGCGGCTGGAGCGGCCCCTACGACAAGGACATCGCCTTTCACGAGCCTTTCACCTTCTATGCCTTCGTCGCTGCCGTGACCACCCGCCTGGAGCTGGTCACCACGGTGCTGATACTGCCCCAGCGGCAAACCGCCTTGGTGGCCAAGCAGGCGGCGGAAGTGGCGCTGCTATCGAACAATCGGCTGCGACTCGGCATCGGCACCGGTTGGAACGCGGTGGAGTACGAAGCCCTGAACGAGGACTTCAGCAACCGCGGCAAGCGCCAGGCGGAGCAGGTCAGCCTGATGCGCCGCCTGTGGAGCGAGGATGCCTTCAGCTTCAAGGGCGACTACCACCGCATCACCCAAGCCGGCATCAATCCACGCCCGTCCCGCCCGGTGCCCATCTGGTTTGGCGGCGGCGCGCCCGCTTTGATCAAGCGCTGCGGCGAACTCGGCGACGGCTGGATGCCGCTCGGCGGCCCCAGCGCCAAAAGCCAAGCCTGCATCGATGCGCTACGCGCGCATCGCGAAGCTGCGGGCCAGACCTGGGAGGGCTTCGGCATCCAAGCGCAAGCCCAGTTCGCCGGCGGCACCCCCGAACGCTGGCGGGCGCACGCCGACAAGTGGCGGGCGATGGGCGCAACCCATCTCGCCGTCGCCACCCACAACGCCGGCGATACGGACGTGGACGGTCACTTGGCGCGGGTAGGCGCCTATCTTGAAGCCGTCAGCTAGGGGCGCGCCTCAGCGGCCTACAGCTTTCAGCAATCCATCCATGCGTGGCTTGAGCGTCTCCAGCTTGGCAGCCATCAGGGGCACGATGGCTTGGTCGGCGCCTAGGGCCTTGAACTGAGCGATGGCGTCGGGGTTCAGGAGGTCGCGCCTAGGGCCGACATAGACCTGCACATCCGCCCGGCTGCGGCCGGCCTCGGCGAGCAGGGCATCCAAGCGGCTTAGCCGCTCCGCGAACGCCTCCGGGCTGAGATTGAAGCCGTACCAGCCATCGCCATGGCTGGCAACGCGGCGCAGGGCCGGTTCGCTCTCGCCACCGAAGAAGATCGGCGGATGGGGCGACTGCACCGGCTTGGGATTGAACTGGCAGGGGGCAAGCTGGTAGGTCTCACCTTCGTAGGCAGCCAGTCCTGGGCTCCAGAGAGCCCGCATCACCTCGATGTACTCCACCGTGCGTCGGGCGCGGGTGCCGAAGTCCATTTGCAGGTTGTCAAACTCCTCCTTGAGCCAGCCAATGCCGACGCCGAAGTCCACCCGGCCGCTGGAAAGGTAGTCGAGGTCCGCAACCATGCGCGCGGTGTACACGGGGTTGCGTTGGGGCACAAGGCAGATGCCCGTGCCGAGCCGAACGCGCTTGGTGTGGGCGGCGATGTAGGTCAAGGCCGCAAAGGGGTCGAGAATGCCTTCCGGCTCACCGGGGATGCGACCGTTCGCCGAGTACGGATAGCGGGACTCGTACTCGGGGAAGAAGATGACGTGCTCCGGCACCCAGATGGCATCGAAGCCGGCGGCCTCGACCATTTGGGCGGCCTCACCGATGAAGGCGGGCGGCGTGATGTGGTTGAACGCCATGGCGACGCCGATTTTCATGGTTTTCTCCTCAGTTTCATCTGGTTCGAAGTGCCCGATCATCCCGACGGGGCGATTGCGCAACGGGGTATCATCGCCCGGCCAGCATGAAAATTGAACCCTTCCCACCCCGTTCCGCCTACCCTTGGCACCTGGCAAGCTCCAGCCTGTGGATGGCGGGCATGAGCCTGCAGGGGTTCCTGTTCACTTGGCTGCTGGTGGGCGTGCTGGAAGTTCCCCCAGACCAAACCGGCGTCGCCCGCTCTCTGGCCGAGTTTCCCCCGTTGGCGATATTGCTCATTGGCGGCGTGCTCGGCGACCGCTTCAACGGGCGCTCCTATCTGGCGGTCATGCACCTGCTCATGTGCCTGCCGCCCTTGGCCATCGCCATGGTGTTCGAGCTCGGGTTGCTCAGCTACTGGTGGGTGGTGACCTTCGGCGTACTGATGGCGGGCATCCAATCGCTTTCCGACCCCGTCCGCCAGTCCACCCTCGCCCGGGTGGCGCGCTTCGACATCCAACGGGCGGTGACCATCATGACCATTGTCACCTCGCTGGTCGGCATCGGGGGCATGTATGTGGGTGGCCAACTGGAAAGGCTGGGCCTAGCCTCCGTGCTCGTCATCCAATCGCTGACGTTTCTTGCGGGCTTAGTGGCGGTCTGGCGGCTGCCCTCGCTGCCCGGCGCCCGTTCAGCCCAGCGGCTCAACATCGGCGCCGGTCTCAAGGCTGTCATGCAGATGCCTCTGGTCCGCAATGTCATCGGGCTCAACTTCCTCAGCAGCCTGTTCAACGCTGGCGCCTACATCATCGTCATTCCCTACATTGTCAAGGAAGTCTACCTAGGCGGCCCGGATACCTTCGCCCTCGTGCTGATCATCTTCACCACGGGCGCCATCGGCTCCAACGTGGCCTTGTTGCCCTTCATGCCGTTGCGGCGGCCGGGGCGCCTGTTTCTCATCCTGCAGCTTACGCGGGTGGCGATCCTGTACGTGATTTGGCTTGCGCCCACGCTGATGCTCTTCTACGCCGCCCTCATCGTCTGGGGCATCAACCAAGGAATGACGGCCACCCTGCCACGCGCCATGGTCCAGGAACTGGCGCCTGCCGACGAAGGCGCCCGAATCCTGTCCGTGCTGATTTTGAGCTTCATGGTTTCCGCCCCAGTAAGCGCGATACTGCTCGGCGTCTTGGTGGAGCGCTTCGATCCGATGGCCGGCTTGTTGCCGGGCATGGCCATTTCCTTGGTCATCTTCGGCACCGGCCTCATGAAGAGCGGATTATGGTCCTATCAATCCACCGCCAACGTACCTCGCGGCAATTCAGGTTAGAATCGTCAACATTCCGAACAGCAACGGAGGAGCGCCATGGCTCGCCCAGCCCAGGCTACCAAGTCGGAGATCGTATCCTCCGACGCGGAAGACCTCATACTAGTGGACGCTGAGGACACCCCCGTCGGCTTTCTCGACAAGTCATCGTGCCACGACGGCAAAGGCGTCCTGCACCGGGCTTTTTCGGCTTTCGTCTTCAACGACCGCGGCGAGGTGCTGATCCAAAAGCGCGCTGCGGACAAACGCCTGTGGCCGTCCTATTGGTCCAATAGCTGCTGCTCCCATCCCCGGCGCGGCGAGACCATGGAAACCGCTGTGCGCCGCCGCCTCCACCAGGAGCTTGGCATGCCCGCAGACCAGGTGCGCAACCTGCTCTACATCTACAAGTTCGAGTACCACGCCGCCTTCGGCGCCGCGGGCAGCGAGCACGAACTTTGCTCCGTTTTCCAAGCGCAGTTTAGGGGCGAGCCCGTGGTCAACGTCACGGAAATCGAGGACTGGGCCTGGGTGGCTCCCGCGGAGCTGACACGGCGGCTGGCCGAACAATCCAGCCAATTCACGCCCTGGTTGCACTTGGAGTGGCCGCACGTCCTGAACGGTGCCTAGCGGGTTAACGACGCACTCCTAAATCAACAGCGTCACGCCCACCAGAAGTAGGCCGCCACCGAGGGCATCGCGCCACCGAACGCGCTCCCGAAAAAGCCAAACGCTGGTGAGAAAGGCGAAGATCAGCTCCACTTGGCCGAGCGCCCGCACCAGCGCCGCATTCTGCAGCGTCATGGCGGAGAACCAGCCTGCCGAGGCCAAGGCGCCGGCCGCACCCACCGCCGCGCCTGGACGCCAGGCGGCCAGCACGGCAGTCAGAGTACCTGGCTCCTGCAGGCGCAGAAGGAGGCCCATCGCCACGGTCTGCACCGTCAAGGCAACCGCCAAGGTCGCCACCGCCCGCTCGAAGAAGGCGCCCTCCGGCAGGCTAAGCGCCGCGCCTCGATAGCAGACCGCGGCAACCGCAAACCCAGCGCCTGCCAGCACGCCCAAGCCGGCCCCGCCCTGCCAATGCGCCGCCTTCGTGGGAGTGCCCTGAACCGTCATGACGATCACCCCAACGAGACTGATCAAGATGCCCGCCAAGGCCAGCCAAGACAGCGAATCGCCCAACAACACGAAACCGAAAGCGGCGGTCTGCATCGCCTCCGTCTTGGAGAACGCCGTGCCCACGGCGAAGCTACGCCGCCGGAAGGACCCCAGCAAGGCTGCCGTGCCGCCGATCTGGGCGACGCCACCAAGGGCGCTGCTGAGCCAAAATGCCGGGCCAGCCTCGGGAACTGGACGGTCGGCAAACAAGAGCGCAGCGCCCAGCCAAGCGAAGGGCACCGCGTAGAGGAAACGGACATAGGTGGCACCGAGAACGGTCAGTCGACCCCCTTCGGCGGTGGATAGCTGACGCTGGAGCAGCGAGCGCACGTTCTGCATGACAGCGGCGCCCAGCGTGAGCCACACCCAGAGCATGAGCGTTAGCGACCAGCCAGTTGGCGAATCCGGTGCGGTCGCTGCGACAGCCACTGAAAGCGGGTAATGAGCGCCACGGCGGCCACGGCGAGGCTCATGATCGTGCCGGTCCAGAAGCCATAGACCCCCAATGCAGGCACGCCGATCAATCCGAACCCCAACAGAGCCGCCAGCGGCAGCCCCACGCCCCAATAGGCGAGGCCGGCGAACAACATCGGCATCCGGGTGTCCTTGTAGCCACGCAGTGCGCCCATGGCGGTGCCTTGGGCACCATCCACAATTTGAATCGCCACCACGAAAAGCATGAGATTGGCGCCTAAGGCGAATACGGCTGGGTCCTTGGTGTAGAAGCCCGGCACGAGGTCCCGGCAAAGGTAAATGGCCACAGCCGCGGCCATGCCGAAGGCGATGCTGACGCCCAGCGCGACATTGCCGCTGCGTCGGGCCGACGACCAATCCTCGCGGCCCACGTTGAAGCCCACCCGTACGGAGGCCGCCATGCCCAGGGCCAGTGGCACCATGAAGGTGAGGCCAGCGACATTGCCAGCGATTTGATGAGCCGCCACCGCGTCCACGCCGAGGCGGCCAATCAGCAGCGTGACGGCCGAGAACATGCTGATCTCGAGAAAGTGGGAAGCGCCAATCGGGGCGCCCAGCCGGAACAGGCACCCGATTTCGCGGAAGTCCGGCCAACTGAAGCGGGCGAACAGACCGGCGCTGCGCATGCGCGAGAAGGCCACGATGCCCGCCATGGCCAACATCTGGCTCGTCATCACGATGGCGCTGGCATAACCGCAGCCAGCACCACCAAGACCCGGCATGCCCAACCCGCCATAGATGAACAGGGCGTTGAGCGGCACCTTCAGCGCCAGCCCTGACAGCGCCACCACCATGGCCGGCAGAGTCCAGGACATCGAATCGCAGAGGTAGCGCATGGCGAAAAAGCCGAGCATAGGCAGGACGCCCCAGGACAGGGCCTTGAGGTAGGCGCCGGCAATGGGAATGGCCAGCGGGTCAACCTCGATGCCACGCAGAATCGGTTCCGCGTTGCGCAACAGCACGATGAGCGCGCCACCGCCGACCAGTGCCATCCAGAGGGCCTGACGCACCACCTCCCCGGCTTGTTCGCCTTGCCCCCGGCCATGCAGTTGCGAAACCGAGGGCGTGATCGACATGATGACGCCGGTTATGAACAGCATCGCCGGCCAAAACAGGTTGCCGCCGAGGGCGACCCCGGCCAAGTCAGCGGCGCTCAGCCGCCCGGCCATGACCGTGTCCGCCACCCCCATGCCCATCTGCGAGAGCTGGGCCAGAATGATCGGCAACGCCAGCCGCACAAGCTGACTCAACTCCTGTCGAACCACGGCAATCGGCCACCTTGGGGGGGAAGGCCGTCATTTTAGCTCGGAACGCGAGCCTGGGGACGGCGCGGCCGTTGGCGAGCCCCAAACGATAATGATTATCATATAGAAGAACTTGGAATTTCGGCATTTCTGATAGACAACGGCTATGGCGTTGATTCAAACTTTCAAATGGCGAAGGCAGGACATTCGCGTGTATTCTGGCTTGGCAATCACCTGCGGACACTTGTCAAAACCATCTTAAAGGAGGTGCGATCCCATGGATCTGAACGACAGCCAAACCCTGCAAAACCTCAAGGACGCCTTTGCCGGCGAATCCCAAGCCAACCGGCGTTACCTCTATTTCGCCGCCAAGGCGGATGTCGAGGGCGAGAACGACGTCGCCGCGGTGTTCCGTTCCACGGCGGAAGGCGAAACCGGCCACGCCCACGGCCACCTCGAGTACATGGAAGCGGTCGGCGACCCGGCCACCGGACTGCCCATCGGCACCACCAGCGACAACCTCAAGGCGGCCATCGCCGGCGAGACCCACGAATACACCGACATGTATCCGGGCATGGCGAAGACCGCCCGGGATGAGGGCTTCGAGGAGATCTCCGACTGGTTCGAGACCTTGGCGAAGGCCGAACGCTCCCACGCCAATCGCTTTCAAAAAGCCCTGGATGCCATGGACTAGGATTCCCATGGCCGTCCGTGAAGGCAGCCTGGAGGCTCCGGAGCGCCGTCCCATTGACTGGCGCTCCGACGCCTTCTACGACAAGGCGGACCTGAACGCCGAACTGGAGCGGGTATTCGACATCTGCCACGGCTGCCGCCGTTGCGTGAGCCTGTGCGACGCCTTCCCGACCTTGTTCGACCTCGTCGATGAGTCGGACACCTTGGAAGTGGACGGCGTGGACCCGGCGGACTACGCCAAGGTGGTGGAGCAGTGCTTTCTATGCGACCTATGCGCCCAGACCAAGTGCCCCTACCTGCCGCCGCACGAATGGGCGGTGGACTTTCCGCATCTGATGCTGCGCGCCAAGGCCGAGCGCTTCAAGGCGGGCAAGACCCGCTGGCGCGACCGCCTGATCACCAGCACCGGCCCGGTGTTCAAGATGCTGTCAACGCCCGGCGTCGCCCAGGCGGCCAACGCCGCCGCCACGGTGCCGGCACTGCGCAAGGCCGGTATGCCCGTCATTGGGCTGCACGCCGAAGCGCCGCTGCCCAAGTTTGCGGCCAAGCCGCTCAGCCGGCGGGTGAAAGGCATCGCGGGCAACGGCTTGGCGGCGGAGCCTTCGGACCGCACGACGGGCAAAGTGGCCATCTACGCCACCTGCTACGGGGAGCACAACTGCCCCGAGGTAGTGGAGGATCTCATCGCCGTGCTGAACCACAATGGCATCCCGGTCAAGGTGCTCAAGGACGCCCGTTGCTGCGGCATGCCGAAGCTGGAACTCGGCGACCTGGAGCGGGTGGCGGCGGCCAAGGAAGCCAACCTGCCCATCTTTCTGAGCGCCATCGACGACGGCTACGACCTGATGGCCGTCATCCCCTCCTGCGTGTTGATGTACAAGCAGGAAATCCCGCTGATGTTCCCTGGCGACGCGGACGCGCAACGGGTGAAGCAGGCGTTCTTCGACCCGTTCGAGTACCTGATGCTCCGCCATCGCGCCGGGCTGCTCAACACGGATTTCAAGCGCCCGCTCGGCAAGGTGGCCTACCAGGTCGCCTGCCATCAACGGGTGCAAAACATCGGCCCGAAGACGCGCGAATTCCTCAGCTTCATTGACGGCACCGAGGTCACTGCCATAGAACGGTGCTCCGGCCACGACGGTACCTACGCCGCCAAGGCGGAGACCTACGCCAAGGCGATGAAGATCGTCCGCCCGGTGGTCAACCGGGTGAAGCAGGCCGAACCGGACCGGTTCGGCTCCGATTGCCCCATGGCCGGGCGCCTGATCGGCCACGCGCTCGGCGGCGACGCCGACGCTGCCGAGCACCCCATCTCCATGGCGCGGTTCGCCTACGGCATCTGAGGGAAAGGATGGAGAAACTTGATCGCTCCAAGCTCTGGGGCCTGGAAGCCTACGCGATGGAACGCCCCGCGTTCCGTCAGCAGGTCATTGCGCACAAGCGCCACCGAAGGGTGCGCCTGAACGCCCATGCCGCGCTTTACTTCGAGGACTTCCTCACCATGAAGTACCAAGTGCAGGAGATGCTGCGGGTGGAGCGCATTTTCGAGCCAGCCGAAATCGAGGCGGAAGTCGAGGCCTACAACCCTCTCATTCCGGATGGCAGCAACTGGAAGGCGACCTTCATGATCGAGTACCCGGACGTTGAGGAACGGCGTCGGGCGCTTGAGCAACTCAAGGACATTGAGCGGCAAGTCTGGGCCCAAGTGGGCGACGGGGACCGAATTGTCGCCATCGCCAATGAGGATCTCGACCGCTCCAACGAGGACAAGACCGCTGCGGTCCACTTTCTGCGCTTTGAACTCAGTGCTGATCAAATTGGCGCCCTGCGCCAAGCGATGCGCCTGCGCTTTGGCATCGACCATCCGGCCATGACCTGCGCGGTGGAGCCGGACGGCGCGGTCCGCGATTCGCTGCTCAGCGATCTCGACTAGCGACCGCTTGGGTGAGAACCTCGGTCAACTCCTTGAGCAGCGGCGTGCGGGTCGCACTGCTCCGCCAGCAGACGCCAATGGTTCGGTGGGGCGGATTCGAACCGCTGAAGGGAATGTAGCGCACGCCAGCGACGGCCTCCGTGATGGCCAGTTCCGGCATCAGCGTGACCCCCACGTCGGCGGCCACCATCTGCCGCAGGGTTTCGAGGCTGGTGGCGCGGAAGTCGGTGTTTTCCACCGCGTTGCGGGATTTGCAAATCGCCAAGGCCTGGTCACGCAGGCAATGGCCGTCCTCAAGCAGCAGCACCTGCTCCCGGTCGAGTTCCGCCTCGGTGATGGCGGCCTGGGACGCCTTGGGATGGCGGATCGAGGCCGCGAAGTGAAACGGCTCATCGAAGATCGGCGTCTGCACCAAGTCCTCCTCCGGCAGCGGCAACGCCAAGACGATCGCATCAAGCGCCCCGACCTGCAGCATCCGTGTGATCCTTGCCGTCTGGCCTTCGGTGATCTGCATCCTCAGCTTGGGCAATGCCCGGCGCACCGGCGCAAGCACCAGGGGGAGCAAATAGGGCGCCAACGTGGGAATGAGCCCTAAGCGAAAGTCGCCGCCCAACGGGTCGCGATGCTCATCCGCCAGCCGCAGCAACTGTTCGACGTTCTGCAGCACGGTGTCCGCCTGCGCCACGATGGATTCGCCCACCGGCGTGAGGATCACCCGGCGCCGGTTGCGCTCGATGAGGGTCACACCGAGGGTTTCCTCCAGTTTCTTCAACTGGGTGGACAGGGTGGGCTGGCTGACGAAGCAGGCATCGGCAGCCCGGCCAAAGTGCCGGTGCTCGGCGAGAGCCACCAAGTATTTGAGGTCGCGCAGGTTCATGGGGTGAATAAAGCTCCTAGACTCGAGGGTCAGGCTGGCCAACGCTTGCAGCCCAACGCGCTAGGGCGGTATTCTAGCCAATTAGGAGGTTTTCGCCTCGCGTCCCCACCCAATCATGCTGCCGGCGCCCTCGATGCACCTACGCGATGACAATTTCCCAGTTGGCTGCGCTGTGAGAGCAGGCAAATCCAAGCTCTGCGCTGTTTTGGAAGTCAAATAAGATTTTCTGAATGGCAAGGCTTCAGAAGTTCCAATGGCAGACAAGGAAAGCAAAGCTAAGGTCATCGTAGTTGCCGGCATGCACCGCAGCGGGACTTCGGCTCTCAGCCGAACGCTGAACTTGGTGGGCTGCGAGATCGCGAAGATTCTGGTAGGAGGAGACAATCTAGGCAATGAGCGCGGCCACTGGGAGTCGCAAGGCATCAACGAGCTGAACAGCGAGATTCTAGCCTCCGCAGGCTCGCGTTGGGACGACTGGGAAGCAATCAACCCTAGCTGGTACGCCTCCCCGCTGTACGACAAGTATTTTGAACAAGCTCGGGCGCTGTTGAGGCGGGAATATCCATCGACCCCTTTGTTCGTCATCAAGGATCCGCGGTTTTGCCGGTTGATGGACCTATGGATCAATGTGATTGAATCCCTAGAGGCCACACCTCTTGTGGTCATGCCGGTCCGAAACCCCCACGAGGTCGCAGCCTCCCTGCTGCACAGGGACGACATCGATCCATCTATCGGCCGACTGTTGTGGCTGCGCCATGTGCTCGACGCCGAGGCGGGCAGCCGCAGTTGCCAGCGCGTCACAGTCTGCTTCGAGGACCTGCTGAACGATTGGCAGGGCCTTGTGGCGCGCATCGGAGAGGAACTGCAGGTCTCATGGCCGAATATGTCGAGCGCCTCCAGCTCGGAAATCGAGGACTTTCTCACGCCGGAACTGCATCATCACGCGGACACCCGAACGAAGGTGGAATCCGACGTTCAAAGCGTCCGCTGGATTGCCGAAAGCTACGACATACTGCAAAGGTGGTCAGCCGGTGAGGAACACGATTCTGATCTCGCCACGCTCGATGAAATCAGTTCAAACCTCAATGCCTTGGGGCCGCTTTTCGGTCGTCCGATCCTGCTCGGACGAAGCGCGATGCGCGACGTGCGCATTCTCGAGGGCAAGCGGGACGAACTGGCCAACCAGCTCGCAGCGGAGGCAAGCCGGATCGAGGAACTGCAGGGGGTGGTCGCCGAAGAGAAGGGCACAATCGAATCCTTGCGCCAGTCCAGGACCGAACAAACAGAGGAATTCGCCAAGCAACGCGCTGAATTCACCCGATTGACGGTCGAGCAAGCTGCGGAAATCGCCCGTCAGCATGCTGAACTCACCCGGCAGCAAGCCCACATCATCGAACAGGACCGGACGATCGACGGCCAACGCTCTAAATCGGTGGCCCTCAATGACGCGCTGGCCAATACCCGGGATCAGGTTGGCGCCCTCTTGCAGGCCGTCAACGAGCGGGAGAGGCGCATTGACGCCCTGCTGCGATCCTCCAGCTGGCGGCTCACCGCGCCGCTGCGCCAATCCAGGCTCGCCCTGAGATGGCTGCTTCGCAAGAGCCTACGCTTGGCGCAAATCTGCGGCTGGCTTTGCACAGGCCAACTCCGCAAAGCAGCCCACGCCGCCTTGCCGTTCTACCGCAGGCACGCGCCACGCTGGCTGGGCTCCCTCATTCCCCGCCGAATGCGTCATTGGCTCAGGGCCTCGACCACGCCAATCTCGCCTTCCGCTCTACCTCATCAGGGCCTTGACGCTGATGACGCACCCGGACGTTCCCTTTTCGTGCCCGAATTCCGGGGTGAACCCCCGGCATCCAGCCCGGTGCAACTCCTCGCATTCTATCTGCCTCAGTTTCACCCCATACCCGAAAACGACGCTTGGTGGGGAGAAGGGTTCACCGAGTGGACCAACGTGCGCACGGCAACGCCGCAGTTTGCGGGGCACTACCAGCCGCGGGTGCCCATTGACGCCGGCTACTACGATCTAAGCGACCCAGACGCTCAACGCCGTCAGGTGGAGTTAGCCAAACGCTATGGCGTCGGCGGGTTCTGCTTCTATTTCTATTGGTTCGCCGGACGCCGCCTGTTGGAAACTCCACTGCTCAACTACCTCAACGACAGTGCCATGGACCTACCGTTCTGCCTGTGCTGGGCCAATGAAAACTGGACCCGGCGCTGGGACGGCAGGGACCAAGACTTGCTCATCGGCCAAGAGCACTCACCGGAAGACGACTTGCAATTCATCAAGTACGTCTCGCGCTACTTGAGCGATTCCAGATACATCCGCATCGACGACCGTCCGCTGCTGCTCGTCTATCGGCCAGCGTTGTTTCCAAGCGCCAAGGAGACGGTCCTTCGTTGGCGCGGTTGGTGTCGCGAAAACGGCATCGGCGAACTGTACGTCGCCATGGTCCAATCTTTCCAGGACTTGGACCCCAGACCCTACGGCATGGATGCCGCGATTGAATTCCCTTGGCATACCGGATTGCCAACCGACGTGACCGCCCATCTCGTCCCATCGAAGTCCGAGTTTCGTGGCTACGTATTTGATTGGGAGGACTATGCCACCAAGTGCGAGGAGCAGCCGGACCAGCCTTGGACTCAGATGCGGGGCGTGATGCCGGGTTGGGACAACACCCCGCGGCGGAACTCGGAGGCACACCTGTTCCAAGGCCACTCGCCTGCAAGCTACGGCCGGTGGCTGAGCTCGGCCATGCGCTGGACACTCGCCCAAAAGCACTCCACTAGTGAGCGGTTGCTCTTCATCAATGCTTGGAACGAGTGGGGGGAAGGTGCCTATCTCGAGCCCGACCAGCGCTTCGGCTACGCCTTCCTTCAGGCAACGCGGAATGCCGTGGACGAGGTGGCGCAGCAACCCGTTGATCCCGTGCGTCCGGATCCGCTGACTGGTGCCGGTTTGCTTTCCGGCGCAGCAGCGTTGGTCTCCAAGCAGGTGGCCCCGGTCGGTCCCGGTTATACCGCTTCGCCCGCTGGCATTTGCCTGCAATGCCCACCGCAGCCGGATGTTTCCATCGTGATACCGGCTTTTGGAAAATGCCATCTGACGTTGCGCTGCCTCAAGTCCCTGAACGACTTGGGGGATGAACGATCATTTGAAGTCATTCTGGTGGACGACGCTTCAACCGATGAGAGCGCTGATGTACTCCCATCGCTGGTTGGCCTGCGCTATCTCCGCAACGATGAAAACCAAGGATTCCTAGAGTCCTGCAACCGCGGTGCGGCGCTGGCTCGGGGCCGCTACATCCTGCTCCTGAACAACGACACATTGGTTGAGAACGGCACCATCGATGCGCTCGCCCACACATTTGACGTTCACGACAACGTGGGCTTGGTCGGTGCCAAGCTCTACTTTGAGGACGGTAGCCTTCAGGAGGCTGGCGGCATCGTTTGGTCAGACGGCTCCGCCATGAACTTCGGACGCGGCGACGACCCGCGCAAGCCGGAGTACAACTACGTGCGGGATACGGACTACTGCAGCGGCGCCGCTATCATGCTGCCAACCGCTCTGTGGCAACAGTTGGGCGGCTTCGACAGCTACTACGAACGCGCCTACTACGAAGACACAGACTTGGCATTCCGGGTTCGCAAAGCCGGTCACCGAGTGCTCTACCAGCCCTTTGCCAAAGTCGTGCACCGCGAAGGCGCAACCTCCGGCACCGACCCATCAAAGGGCGAAAAACGCTACCAAACGGAAAACCACTCGCGCTTTCTTGAGCGCTGGCGGGCGGTCCTGGAGAGCAACCACCACGCCCCCGGAACGCCGCCGCAGGTCGCCAAGGACCGAGCCGCTGCTGGCCATGCGTTGATCATTGATTGGGCAACGCCCATGCCGGACCACGACTCAGGCTCCGTGGACATCTTCAATCTAGTTCGCATGCTGGGTCGCTT
>JAPPIX010000245.1 GCA_028820495.1 Gammaproteobacteria bacterium | reverse complement strand
GGCATCGGCCGGGCCATCGCCGAGGCACTCTCTGACGAGGGCTGCAACGTGGCCATCTGCGCCCGCAACGAAGACCAAGTGAACGAGGCCGTTGCTGCGCTGTCCGCCAAAGGCGTGACAGCATTTGGCCAAGCGGTGGACGTTGGCGACGGTGACGCCCTGAAAGCTTGGGTCGAAGCCTCCGCCGAAGCACTGGGCGGCATCGACAACATCGTCTCCAACGTCTCCGGAGGCAACGGCCGAACCGAGGCGCACTGGCGTTCGAACTTCGAGCACGACATGCTCGGCACCGTGCGCATGGTGGAGGCGGCCATGCCGCACTTGGAGAATTCCGACAACGGCAGCGTTCTGGTCATTTCCACGACCGCCGCCCTTGAGGCTTTCATCGGTCCACATTCGTACAACGCCATCAAGGCGGCGCTGCTGAACTACTCCGGCGCCTTGGCCCAGGAGGCGGGCGCCAAGGGCATTCGCGTCAATGCGATATCCCCCGGCCCGATCATGATCGAGGGTGGCGCTTGGGACAACATCAAGCAGCACATGACGCCCTTCTATGAGTCCACGGTGGCCGGCATCCCGGTGGGACGCATGGGCCGTGCCGAGGAAGTGGCGGCCCAAGCGGTGCTGCTGGCGAGCCCCTTTGGCGCCTACACCAACGGCGCCAACATCGTCATCGACGGTGGCTTCACCAAGCGCATTCAGTTCTGAGTCCGGCCATGAGCGAACAAAGAGCTGTCAAGGCCTACATGGTGGCCGCCGGCAAGTACCATGACATCGACCACGCACGGCTTGAGTTGTTGAAGCTGTTGGCGGAGGACGAGCGCATTCGGGTGCAGGTCGCCACGGACTACCATGACTTGGAGGCGATAGGCGAATCGGATTTCCTGATCACTTATACCTGCGACCACATACCGACGGACGACGAGCAGTTGGCGTTGCGCGACTACGTTGCCTCGGGCAAAAGTTGGTTCGCGTTGCACGGCACCAACGCCATTACCCGGTTCCTTGAGGATGGCCGCGTCGACACTCCGGAGATTGCACCGGTTCTAATGGAAACCTTGGGTACGCAGTTCAAGGCCCACCCCCCCATCCAGCCGTTCAAGGTGACCCTTTCCGACCCGGAGCATGAGCTGGTCAAGGGCATCAGCGAGTTTGAAGCGGACGATGAGCTCTATCTGAGCAAAATCCACGGCGAACTTCACATGCTGCTGGAAACTCGCTTCCACGGCGAGTGTCAGGGCTGGGTCGAAGACCAGTGGCCGAAGGACGAGCCGCGCCCGGTGTACTACATCAACCGGGTGGGCGACGGCGAGGTGCTCTTCCTCAACTTGGGCCACAGCCGGGGCCACTACGACATGCAGCCGCTGATGGACTACTACCCGGAAATCGAGCGCGGTAGCTGGAAGCGGGAGGAGTTCTACGAGTTGCTCCGCCGCGGCATCCGCTACTGCGCCGACCGAGTGGCGGCTTGACGCTTGACGAGGCACTAGGTTCAGCTCATGCCCGCTAAGCCGTTCCGTTTCGGCGTTCAGTCCTTCAACGCCGAGACCGGCGCCGACTGGGCCAAGCAGGCGCAAACCGCCGAGCGCTTGGGCTACTCCGCGTTCCATTTGGCGGACCACCTGCTCGGTCCGGGCCCGGCCCTGGAGAAGACCAACCACCCGGTGCAGAACCTCGCTGCCATTCCTGCGATGGCCTATGCGGCGGCGGTGACCGAGCGCATCCACATCGGCTGCCGGGTGTTTTGCATCGACTACCACAATCCGGTGGTGTTGGTGAAATCCGCCATGACCATCGACATGCTGTCCTCGGGCCGCCTGGAGTTCGGGCTGGGCGCCGGCTGGCTGCAGGAGGAGTATGCGGCGGTGGGCCTGGCCTTCGACCCGCCCAAGACGCGCATCGACCGCTTGGCCGACGTCATCGAGGGCGTCAAGGCGTTCCGCGGCGAAGGCCATGCCAACGTCGCCAACGGCACACTCGCTTGGCGGGATTTCGATGGCTTGCCCAAGCCGGTCTCCAAACCGCCGATCATGGTCGGCGGCGGCAGCCCTCGGGTGCTGCGCTTGGCGGGCCGGGAGGCGGACATCGTCAGCCTCAACTTCAACAACCGGGCGGGCGTCATCGGCCCTGACGGGGTGCAAACCTCCACCGAAGACGAAACCCGCCGCAAGCTCGGTTGGATCAAGGAAGGCGCGGGCGAGCGCTTCGATGACCTTGAAATCGAGATCGGCGCCTACTTCACCATGGTGATGGACGACCCGTCGCCGGTGTTGGCGGGATTCGCGCAGATGTTCGGCCTGCCCGAGGCCGAAATGGCCCGCCACCCCCATGCGCTGTTCGGTGGCGTGGACGACATCTGCGACGAACTCGAACGGCGCCGGGAGCTGTTCGGCATCTCCTACTTCACCATCGGCGCCGATGTCATGGAGGCCTTTGCGCCGGTGGTGGATCGTCTAGCCGGGAAGTAGGGCGCTGCCATTGGCCAGCGTCGCCGAAGCGCGGGCGGAGCTGCTGGCCAAAACTCCCGCCTCCCAGCGCATCTCCGAGCGGCGGGCCGAGATTCTCAACTCCGGCCTAGCCGCCAACCTGGAGATGCCGCATCCCATTTTCATCGAGCGGGGGGAGGGCGCGTACGTCTTCGACGCGGACGGCAACCGCTACATCGACACCTCGGTCGGCTTCGGGTTGCACATGCTCGGCCACCGGCATCCGGCGATCGAGGCAGCCATCAAGGACCGCGCCGAACTCGGCTGGATGTTCGGCATCCACACCACCAGCCAGATGCGGCTGGCCGAACTGCTCCATGACGCCAGCCCATGTGCTGCGCGTGTGGTGTTCTGCAACACCGGCACCGAAGCCACCATGTACGCCATCAGGGCGGCGCGGGGCTTCTCCGGCAGGGAGCGCATCGCCTTGTTCGACGGCTGCTACCACGGCGCCCACGACTACGGCATGTGGGTGGCCGACCCGGCCAGCCCGGTGGATGCGCCGAGCCACCTGCCCATGGGCCACGGCATCCCCAAGGCGCTCGGCGGGCTGAACCTGATGCTGCCCTACCGCCGCCGCGCCGCCTTCGACCTCGTGCGCAAGCACCGCGATGAACTGGCCTTGGTGATGATCGAGGGCGTGCAAAGCTCCAATCCCCAACCGGAAGTGGGCGAATTCCTGCGCGAACTGGCGGACGTCTGCCGCGCCAACAGCGTGCTGCTGTGCATCGACGAGGTCATCACCGGCTTCCGGGTCGCCTATGGCGGCGCCCAGGAACGGTTCGGGGTCACCCCGGACTTGGCCACCTACGGCAAGGTGCTCGGCGGCGGCCTCGCCATCGGCGCCATCGCCGGACGGGCTGACCTGATGAACGTCTTCACCGGCTTGGCGGCGGAGCGGGGGGTCTTCTCCGGGGGCACGTTTTCCGGCAATCCCCTCACCATGGAGGCGGGCGTTGCGGCGGTGGGTTGGCTGAAGGACCATCCGCAAATCTATGATGACTTGGAGGCGGCGGGCAGCCGGCTGGCCGGGGCGGTCAACGCCTTTGCCGAGACTCGCCAGATTCCGGCGCAGGTGAAGCATGTGGGCAGCATGTTCCACCTGTTCTTCCAGCGCGAGCCGCTGCAATCGATGCGCGACGTGAAATCCATAGGCAGCGCCGCGGAGAAGGCCTTCTACCTGCACGCCCTAAACCGCGGTGTGCTGGTGCCTGGCACCCAGCGCGCCTTCCTGTCCAGCGCCCACGGCAAGGCGGAGATCGACCGGCTGATCGAGGTGTTCCAGCAGTCGCTGGCCGACGTGCAGGCGGAGGGCCTTTTCGACCCAGCGTGACGGGGCGTTGAGGCTTCGTCCTCATCCCTCCGGGAACAACCCCGGCAGCCATCGGCTGGCCAATGCGGCAGGAAAGGCGATCTTGAGCGGCGCTCGGGAGCTGCGGGCACTCAAGACCCCGGCCTTCAGCAACGCAGCAACGATGCGTCGTGCTTGTCGGTCTCCGGTGTTCACCAATCCCGCCACATCGCCGCGCGGGAGTTCGCCACGGTACAGGGCCGCATCCATGACATTGCCCGACCGCGACGGCAGATCGCCGGTGCGCACTTGCTCCTCCACCCAGAGGCGGATGCGCACCCGCAGTTGGCGGGGCTCGATCAAGCCTTCCATGAAGGTCACCTGATCGAGGCAGGTTTGCAGAAAGAAGCGCGTGAAGTCAGCCAGCGCCGCTTCACTGCGGCTGCCCCGCCCATCGAGATCGCCGCGACGAGGTTGATCGCAGGCGCTCAAGTGCGCCTTGTACGCACTCTCTCGCCGTGCCAGTCCGCGGGCAATTGACCAGACGGCCCCGGTGCCCAGAGCGTCTTGCAGCATCGCATGGGACATGAGACGCGCCACCCGTCCATTGCCGTCGAGGAAGGGGTGAATCCAAAGCAGACGGTGATGCGCCGCCGCCGCTGACAGGATCGTGGCGGCTTTGCCGAGTTGGGCATAGACTGCTTCAAATCGCCGCAGGAATCGGGGCACCGCCCCAGGGCTGATTGGGACGTGGGCGCCGACCCTGACATCCCGATTGCGAAGCATGCCAGGTTCCATCCGGACGCGTTCCCCTGTTTCGGGATTCTCCACCCATAGCAGGTCGTCGGGAAGCTGCTCCCCGAAGCGTTGGTGGATCTCGCAGATCCCCAACTGGGTGGCGGCCCTGCCGGCGAGACCGTCCTCGTCGATCCACTCCTGGACGGCGACGTGGGCTCGGGCTTCAAGCTGTAGATTGCGCTTTCCCGGCTCATCGCTGTAGTCGTTGCGCATGGCTCGTTCGATGTCAATCGGATGGGTGTCATGCCCCTCAATGAGGTTGGAGTAATAGCAATTCATGGCCCGGACGAGATAAGCCAAGGCGGCGATGGCCCCTTCCGGCAGGCTGCGCCGCAGCCCTGCTGACCTCGCCGCCAACTCCACCGCGAGGTCAGTGAGGTCCAGTCGATGGGGGGAGCCCTCGCTAACTTGCAACGGCTCCATCGCCGCAGTGACTTCTTCTCGGTCTTCCAACTCGGATATGTCCGCTTTCATGTCCGCTTCTTTGGCTAGAAGTACCTATATATAACATACAGTTAGGAACCTCTATAAAAATGGGTTTCGGAGGATAAGTCCGCTTTGATGTCCGAGCGGGAACGATCCGCCATGTCTTGGGACTCTGCCAGTCCTTTAACAGCAATTCTCATTTTGGATCAAATCTGTCCTCCGTTACCCAATCGAGGGCAAGATGCCCTCGCTCCGGAGCGGGATCCCTCGGAGCGAGGGCGTCCCGCCCTCGAAATCTCGCTCTGTAGGGCGGTTTCGGTGTCAGGGTATCCTTCCGGCTAAGCGGTTACTGGCCAAAATGAGAATTGCTGGTCCTTCAACCTTGGGGTGCCCATGTCCCGCAGACTTTGGCAAGATGGCCTTTCCCATTGAGTTTTGGAGATCCCGTTCATGACAGGACGTGTTGCAGGCAAGGTTGCGCTGGTCACCGGCGGCGCCAAGGGTCTTGGCGAGGCCGATGCGCGGGCGCTCGCCGCGGAAGGGGCCAAGGTGGTGCTCACCGACGTGGACGACAATGCCGGCCAAGCGGTGGCCGAAGACATCGGTGGCGTGTTCAAGCGCCATGATGTCACGGATGAGGCGCGCTGGCAGCAGCTAACCGCGGAGATCAAGGCGGAGTTCGGTGCCCTGCATGTCCTCGTCAACAATGCGGGCATCGTGCTGCCGGGCTCGATTGAAAGCCAGACCTACGCGGACTACAGGGCGCAGGTCGCGGTGAGCGCGGACGCCACCTTCCTCGGCTGCCAGCACGCCATCCCGCTGATGGTGGAGAGCGGCGGCGGCTCGATCATCAATATGGCTTCGGTGGCCTCCAAGCTTGCCTACAGCGGCATCGTGGGCTACGCGGCCGCCAAGGGAGCGGTGGAGGGCATCACCCGCTCAATCGCCGCCCACTGCTTGGAATCGGGCTACAAGATTCGCTGCAATTCGATTCACCCCGGCAGCATCGACACGCCCATGGTACGGAACTTCGGCCGCCAAGCGGAGGTGGCGGGCATGGGTGGACCGGGGGACGTCCAAGTGCCGGACCCAGCCGAAGCGCCGGTACTCGGCGTTGCAGGCAACATCGCCGACGTGGTGGTGTTTCTGGCCTCCGACGAATCCGCCTTCATCACCGCCCAGGAGTTCATCGTGGACGGCGGCATGTCCATGCTGCCCGCGCCGTTGCTGCACGAGATTCAGTAGGGGTGTTCGGTACGGCAAAGTTCCGTGCGGCGAGCGGGTGAGGTCTTTACAGGTAAACCTGTGGCGGCGATTCGCGGGTGTGGGTGAATGCACGAACACTTGATTGTCTTGAACGAGGCGCAAGACTCGGCAGATGAGATCTTGACGAGGAACCGCCTCGGCGCAGCGGTGGCGGATGGCGGTATGGATGAGGCATCGCTACGGGACCTGCTGTTCCGCGTTCCCGAGACCTTGCCGATTTCGGCAATTGACGCGGCCTATGCAAACCCCGTCCCGGTATGCAAGGAACTGTCAACGTCGGCCGGTCGTGTTGACGCTCTTTACGTCAATTCAGCAGGTCGCCTCATCCTCGCTGAGTTCAAGCTGTGGCGCAATCCGCAGGCCCGCCGTGAAGTCATCGGCCAGATTCTCGACTACGCTAAGGAATTCGCTTCATGGGGATATGAAGACCTGCAAAGGGAGGTGTCGAAGACACTCGGCAGGAAGGGAAACGTCCTCTTCGAAATGATCCGCGACGGCCAGCCTGAAACCAACGAGGCGGAGTTCGTGGACAACGTGACGCGGCATCTGCGGCGCGGGGAGTTCCTGCTGTTGATTGTCGGGGATGGCATTCGGGAGGGGGTGGAAAACATCGTTGACTTCGTCCAGCGGCACAGCGGCCTGCGTTTCAATCTAGCGCTGGTCGAGGCTGCCTTGTACAGAGGCGCGGACAGCCGCCTGATTGTCCAACCTAGGATCCTGGTGAGAACGGAGATCGTGCCTCGGTTTGTAGTCGAGGACAGGGCGGATGGGGAGAGCTTGGAAGAACTCGACAAACCGCCTCCGGAACTCGAGCAGGAGAATTTCCGCTTTTGGTCAGCCGTGCTGATTGACTACGCGTTCTCTGACCCGGTGGTTGAGGTGCCGCCTAAATCCAAGCGATCATCGATTTATGTGAGCTTGACGAATGTTGCAAGCGGTGGCGGGGGATCGGCGTTTTGCGCTTCTCTTGATAGAGACACATCTGAAATTAGCTGCTTCCTGATGCGCAAAAAGAACCTCCCCGCCACCGTTCGCGTATTCGATGAACTGGAGGTATCGCTGGACCAGCTAGCCGATTTCGAGCAATGGGAGAACCGAGGCAGTACGAGGCTGGGTTTTAGGCAGTCGGTGGAGTTCCCGTTGGTCACTGACGGTGTCGAAAGCGATGAGTTCCATCGCGCCGTCTCTTGGATGCGTGATCGACTGGACAGATTGGTTAGCACAGTTCATCCGCGCCTCAGGGCCGTTGTCAATGCTAGTGTTTGACCTCCACCTGCACGTCGTTGCCCTTGTGTCACGAGAATAGATTGCGGCGCTCGGCACGACCACCGCCTCGATAGGCAAACGGATGCCAGTCTTGCTTACTGCGCCCATTCCGAAGACGGGGTGAATGGGTCGAAGGCGGAAACGCCCAACGTATTGAAATCGTCCAAGTTTCTGGTTGCGACGGTCAGCGAGTGCACCTTTGCCGTGGCGGCGATCATCGCGTCAACGATTAGCGTGTTGGAGCGTCGATGCTTGACGCGCCCCCACTCTCGGAAGACATCCGCGTCCATTGACAAGACTTGGTGGCTCGCGACAACTTGGGCAAGCCACCTCTCCAACTCGTCGGCCTTCTTGGAATCCTGCTCCCTAGTCACCTCAATGCCAGCCTGTATCTCCCCGACGGTAACGGCGGATAGATATAGGCTCTCCGCAGGAACGCTCTCAATCCACCGCATCACAGCGGGATTGGGTCTTGGCCGTCGAAGTTCCGAGACGACGTTGGTGTCAAGGAGGTACGCCACTATTCGAAGTTCGGTGGCTGGCGCAAGCGCTCCGCCTTGCGTGGCGGAGTGAGATTGTCCGTCCGTGCTTCCGCCGTCAACAGCAAGTCCTTTAGCCGTGGGGTTGCAACGGACCGCAGGCGGCGCCACTCCGCTATCGGCACAAGAACCGCCGTTTCGACACCTCGCCGCGTTACCACCTGCGGACCCTCTTTAAGACTTGCCGAAACGAATTCGCTAAAGCGGGCCTTCGCCTCCTGAATTTGCCAAATTCCAGTCACCCTATTGCGCTCCTCTGATTTTTCCTGACCAAGTATCTGACTATTTAACCAAAAGCTCAAGCAGGTCCTGTTCGGCTTGGGCCTGCTTTACTGTGCGGGGCATCAGGACGTATCAATCCTCGCTAATAGCATGGCTTTCTTCTTGATGGCCTCCATATCCAGTTCTCCAGACTCACCGCTTTCAACGCCCAAGGTTATAGCGGCCTGCAGGGCATCCAGCCCAGCTTCCCTGTCTTTCTCAACAGCACCAGGGTCTCGCTCGCTCGCATCCCCCATCCCGCCGCCGCCCGGGGTTTCCAGCACTAGGACGGCGCCCGCGGGCACTAGGTCCTTGCCCTTGCCAGGCAGCTCCGGGCCGTCCTTCAGATACACCCGACCGGGCTGGCCCGGCTCGCCGCCGGCCCGGCCCCGGGCCGGGAAGCGGATGCGGTCGAACATCTTGGAGATGTGGAAGGGCGCGCCTTCGCGGTGGGCGATTTCGATGACCTGGCCATGGCCGCCGCGGAACTTGCCCCGGCCGCCGGAGCCGGGGCGGTACTCCTTGCGCCAAATCACCAAGGGGGAAGTCGCCTCGTTGACTTCGGTGGGGGTAGTGCGCACGCCGCTCGGGAACGCGGTGGTCGATAGGCCGTCCTTCGTGGGACGGGCGCCGGCGCCGCCGTTGAAGATGGGGTTGATGACGAAATCCTCGCCGGAAGTGTTGGCGCCTTGCGCGCCTTGGCCGGCGCCGAGGAATACCGGGTTCCAGATGCAGGAGGCGCCTTCCGCCGGAGTTTGGCCGGGCAGCGCCTGCTCCAAGCAGCCGAGCACCACGTCGGGCAGCATCTGGCCGATGGCGTGGCGGGCGGAGACTGCCGCCGGCGGCAGGGCGTTGAGGATGCAGCCCGGCGGAGCGGTCACGTCGATGCAGCCGAGGGAGCCGGCGTTGTTGGGGATGTCGTTGCCGACGATGCAGCGGGCGCCGAAGGAGGCGTAGGCCTGGGTGTAGGGCAGGGGCACGTTGATGCCGAACGGCGAGAGGCCGGAGGTGCCCGCGAAGTCAATGCGCATGGCCTTCCCGGCGATGGTCAGCGAGGCGCGCAAATCGACCGGCGCATCGTAGCCGTCCACCCGCATCTGATAGTGGTGTTGGCCGTTGGGTAGGGCGGCGATCTCGCGGCGCATGGCGCGTTCGGAGGTCTCAAGGATGGCGCGGCCCGCACTGTCGAGATCAGGGATTTCGAAGTCGTCGAGGGTGTTGAGCAACTCGCGCCCGCCCGCATCGTTGCAAGCGGCCAGGGAGTACAGGTCGCCTTGGGCGACCACCGGATCGCGGACGTTGGCGGCGAGGATCGACAGCAGGGTCTGGTTCGGCTCCCCGGCCCGAAAGAGGAAGCCGATGGGGATGTTCAGGCCTTCCTCGAACACTTGGGAGGCGTCCGGCCCAAAGCCTCGACCGCCGACGTCGGCGATGTGGCTGGTGCTGGCAAAGAGCCCGACCGGTCGGCCGGAGCGGAACACTGGCGTCACCACGGTGAAGTCGTTCAGATGGCCGGTGCCGTCCCAAGGGTCGTTGGTCAGCAGCACATCGCCTGGTTCCAACGTCGCCAAGGGATGCCGGTTCAGGAATTTGCCCACCGAAGCTGCCATGGCGTTGACGTGCCCGGGCGTTCCGGTTACCGCTTGGGCCAGCATTTCACCTTGGGTGTTGAACACCCCGGCGGATAGATCCCCAGCCTCCCGCACGACGGTGGAGAAGGCTGTGCGCATCAAGGTTTGAGCCTGCTCCTCGACGATGGCCAGCAGCCGGTTCCAGATCAGTTGGGTACGAATCGCGTCCGGCGCTTCAGTCATTGGCGGTCCGCTCCAGAATCAGGTGGCCGCAGGCGTGAACCACGCCGGAAAAACCCGCGCCGACCACCGTGGTTGTCTGGTCCTCCACGATCAGAGCGGGGCCGTCAAAGTGGTCGCCGGGGCTGAGTCGCTGGCGTTGGTACAGCGCTGCCTCGCGCATACCACCGGGGATCGCATTGAAGAGCTCGACGCCCCCATCCGGCGTCGCCGGGCGCAAACGTTGCGCCGGGGACTCCGGATCTTGAACTGGGGGCGCGGTGCCCAGGGCCAGCGTCCAGCTTAGGATTTCGATGTCCTGATCCGGTATGGTCCGCCCGTAGAGTACTCGGTAGGCTGCGGCGAAGGCGTCGCCGAGTTGGCCCGCGAAGTCATCGGCGTCTTGGGGCGGGGCATTGACAGCGATCTCAAAGCCTTGGCCGGCGTAGCGCATGTAGGCTCGAAGCGTCTCCCTAAGCGGTTGGTCCGTTGCCGCTTCAACGACGGCGGTGGCCTCAGCGCGCATCTCGTCGATCAAGTGGCGGATTTCCGCCAAGCGAAGGCCGGAAAGGGTCATGAAGCGGCTGCGCACCACCTCGAAGCTGATCGGCGCCAAGAGGAAGCCCAAGGCCGAGCCGACGCCCGCGCCCGCAGGGATAAGGATGCGGTCGATTCGGAGCTTGTCCGCCACCCGGCAGGCATGCAGCGGCGCCGCGCCACCGTAGGCGATCAGGGTGCGGCCGCCGGTGTCCTTGCCCCACTCGACCGCGTGGGCGCGGGCTGCGGCGGCCATGTTCTCGTCAATGACCTCGCTAATGCCCGCCGCCGTGGCCAAGGTGTCGAGCTTAAGCGGGGTGGCCACATCGCCATCGATGGCGCACCGGCTGGCGTCGGCGTCGAGCCGTATGGCGCCGCCTGCGAAGAACTCGGGCCGCAAGCGGCCAAGCAGGGTGTCGGCATCCGTCACCGTGGGCAGCACCCCGCCCCGCCCGTAGGCGGCAGGCCCCGGTTCGGAACCGGCGCTGGCAGGACCTACGGCGATGCGGCCGAGGTTATCGACGGCGGCGATGGAGCCGCCGCCGGCGCCAATTTCCACCATTTCGATCACCGGAATGCGCACCGGCAGCCCGGAGCCCTTCTTGAATCGGTAGGCACGGTCCACCTCGAAGGCACGGGAGAGCAGCGGCTTGGCGTCGTCGATCAGGCAGATCTTGGCCGTGGTGCCGCCCATGTCGAACGACACGGTACGACCATAGCCGCATTGTCGGGCGATGTTTTGGGCAAGCAGGGCACCGCCGGCGGGGCCGGATTCCACGAGGCGGATGGGGAAGCGGCTGGCGGTGGCGATGTCGGTCAGGCCGCCTCCGGAGGTCATCAGCAACAGTGGGCAGTGGATGCCCGCCGCCCGAAGTTGCCTTTCCAAGCTGTCCAAGTAGGCGGCCATCAGCGGCTGCACATAGGCGTTGGCGCAGGTCGTGGACAGCCGCTCGTATTCCCGAATCTCCGGGCAGACTTCGCTGGACAGCGTGATGGAGGCGCTCGGCAGGCGCTCGCGCACCGCCGCCGCCGTCCGCTGCTCGTGTTCGGGGTTGCGATAGGCGTGCAGGAAGCCGATGGCCACGCTCTCTACTTGCCGCTCCTCAAGTGCGTCCAAGGCATGGTTCAGCGAGGCCGTATCGAGGGCTCTAAGCACGCCGCCGTCGGCGGCGATGCGTTCGCGCACCGGAATGCGCAACCGGCGGGGCACCAAGGGCGCGGGGCGGTCGATGTTGATGTCGTACTGTTCAAAGCGGTTCTCGAAGGCCATCTCCACGGCGTCGCGATGGCCCTCGGTGGTGAGCAGGGCGGTCACCGCGCCGCGCCGCTCAATCAGCGCGTTGGTGGCTAGGGTGGTGCCGTGCAGGAACAGGCTCAACGCTTCAGGTTCGCAGCCCGCCGAAGCCATGACTTGCCCAAGGCCTTGGAGCACGGCGTTGGCCGGGTCGGAGTGGCTGGTCAGCACCTTGGCGGTGTGCTGGCGAGCCCCGTCGTCCAGCACGAGGTCGGTAAAGGTGCCGCCGATGTCGGCGGCGATTCGAACCGGGGTCACGGAGCCGCCTTCATGCGCCACAAGGAAGAGAGAAATCCTATCATCAAAACCACGGCCAGCATGCCGGTGGCGCTGATGCCGAGGGCAGCTTGGGCGCCCAACTGGTCGACCAAGTAGCCGCTGCCCAGGGCGCCCAAGGGGCCCGCGCCCATGAAGGAGAACCAGTGGAATCCCATCACCCGTCCCCGCTGTCCGTCCGGGGCCTGCTCCTGCATGATGGTGCGCGACATGGTCATGGCGACGCCGCCGCAGGTGCCCCAAACGAACACCATGCCCAGAAAGGCGGCGAAGCTCGGTGCCAAGGCCGTCGCGCCGAGCACGATGGCCCCCACCAACTGGGCCAGAATCAAGGCGCGGCCCTGGCGGGCCACGTCGCCCCGGCGCAGCAGCAGCAAGATGGTCAGCACCAAGCCGATTGAATTGCAGGCATTCATCAGCCCGAGGTCGGCTGCCGAGCCATTGAACGCCTCGCGCACGAGCAGGGGCAGGGTGACGATGTAGGAGCCCATGAAGAACAGCGCCATGGCGACGTTCTGCAAGGCCACCATGCGCAATTGCCGATGCTGCACCACGGTCTTGGCACCTTCGATGACTGACGCCACCAAGGTGGCGCGGGATTCGGCTTGATGCGCTCGCCGGGGTGGGGCGATCCTGTGAAAGCCAGCCACGCCCACGGCGAGAATCAAAACCTGGATGCCCAATATGAGAGCCGGGCCGACCGCATCCGCCGTGGAGGCGATCAGGAAGCCGAGGATCGAGGTGCCGAACTGGGCGATGCTGGCCAGCATGACGGTGCGCTGTATGCGCCCGTCGGCAACGTCGTTGAGCAGCCCGTCCCGCGCGGGGGTCACGAACGCTTGGGCGCAGCCCATCACCAAGGCGTAAGCCAACAGGCCCGCGAACGTGAGTTGGTCGGTGAGCACCAAGGCCAGCAGCCAAAGGGGCGCTAGAGTGGCCGTGGCTTGGGCGAGCGCTGCCACCCGCCGCCCGCCGTAGCGGTCGGCCACGCTGCCGCCCGCCAGAATGAACAGCGTGCCGGGCAGCAGCAGCATCATCTGCGCGATGCCCACCCGGTCCGGCGACTCGCGCAGCACCATGGTCACCAGCCAAGCGAACATGACCCCCTGAATGCCCACCGACAGAAACCAACTGTCAGTGCCGAGCAGGTAGTAGTGAAGTGGCCTCATGGGCCCTGTGGCCTCGGTTCAAGCAAAGGGCAGTGGAGCGGCCTCATGGCGAGTCATTGCGGGCGCGTTCCGGCCAGCCGCAAATTGGTGTGTTGATCTCTGCGCCGTCCAAGGGCTAAACACGCATGATAACCCCTGCCGAACATGCCCGATTGCAAGCGAGGACGCCTTGATCCCCGGTTAAGGCATTCCAGTCGCCACTGAAGCCCACATGGGGGGGCTGGGCGTCGGGGCGGGCCGGGGAAGGGCGCGAGCGCGGCGGGAAGCGAGATGAACGGCCGCGCCGCATGTATGGATGAACAGTTTCCGGGCGTTAGGCACGAGCGCGGCGGTCGGGCGGCTCCGCCACGGCGTCGAACGGGCGTTCAGGTAGGAAGGGCCGGGGCAGGCGGCCTGAGCCTAGCCGCCCTCAAGCCGCAGGCTGGCGAAGAACAGCCAGTCGCGCCGGAAGCAGCACGAGGCGAACAGCAGGCTGCGCCGCCGCCCGCTGGACCGCGTCGCCGCGCAGTGCGTCCACGTCCGACAGCGCGCCCCCGCCCGTCGCCAATGGCCGCCCGGAGCGGATGCGCTCGCTGGTGGACCCCGGGCTGCCGCTGGCGGCCTGACGCCGCCGCTCCCGCAAGCCTTCCCAACAATCGGCCAGCAGGCCGGGGGCGCCCCTGCGCCTGATGCGGGCAAATGCGAACGGTTCTCGTTTGTGGGGCCGGAAACCGGCCCCGAAACCGTCCCCGCGCCCCTGGAAGGCGCAATCCAGCGTCATCGGTCGACCGGCCACCACTCAAATCTGTCATTGCCGCCCGTTGGCCCGACAAAAAAAACCCTACAGCGCAAGTCCCTCGTGATGGATTGAGGTTCCCTAGCCATAAAGGGTTGCTTAAGGTTAGCGGGCTTGACGGGGTTAGGGCTCCAGGTCCCCCGCCGGTTCCCCCACCGGCGGGGGCTCTTCGTTCAAAATGTATCCGGCAAAGGTCGGAATCGCTAGGTGGAGGGTGGCGCGCCCTCCCGGAGCGAGGAAGCCGCTGTGCTTGGCTGCTTCAAGGAAGGTCTGGATCTGGCCTTCGTCCAAACTCAACGGGGGAGACGCCAGCGAATCGCTGATCTCGTCCTCGGGGAGCTGGCCGTCGGCCTCCCGTAGCATGGGAATGATGTGCTTGGCGCACTTCACATGACCGCTGTGAGCTTCAGTGAGTGTTTCGATGCGGCCATCGTAGTATTCCGCCCGCAAGATGTCTCCGTCCCCTATGGCCCCCTCAATCAGGTCGTCAGGCGGTGCGCCAAGCTCCTGCGTGTCGCCGATATGGCACCGTATGGCTGACAATGTGGCGGTCAAGTAGGTGGACAGGTGTTGAGGCCAGTTGGCGCTGCGCTCCAGGATGGCCTCCCGCCAAGGCTCGGCATCGACAACGCCGTAGCGGGCGAAGCAGCGCTCAATGACCTTTGTTGAGCTTGCTTCGTCGAGGCCGCGAAGCTGGATCCGATGGCCTTTGGACATTCTGGACACCCCGACCTCGGCGAGGGCTGCAAGGGTGCCGGGCAGGCCAAAGGCGCAGAAAGTCAGGTTCAGCGGCGTCGCGCCTTGATGAATGTCAGAGAGTGCGCCTGGGTGTGCGCCGGGAGCGCGCATGGTGATGCCTTGGGCCTCATCGACCATGAGCATGATCTGCCACTTGCCCCAGTCCTTGTTGCGAAGGTTGGCGACCTCACGCAGTGACGAGGGCATTGTTCGGTTCTTGGCTTGGATGCTGAATCCAAATGCGGAAACGCCTCGGTCAAGGACATCTTGGGCCAAGGATTTTGCGTTGTCGATTCGGTCTCCGCCAAGAAACTCAAGAAGCGCCTTGGCCTTGGCCCTCGATTGATCGGGGCTGCTGTTCAACGTGTCCGTTGCAAGTTGGCGGGCGATCGCTTCGTCAACGGCGCACATGGTCTCATCGGGGCACAGGGCGGAAGCGCCGTTAATGAAGGTGGGCAGCCAGCGCCGGGGCGGGTCGCCTATGGCGGGCAAGTTCCGCATTTCCTCGAGAAACTGACAGAGCAGGGCGCTCTTGCCGGCGCCCGGCGGTCCCTCGACAACCAGCGTTGCATCAGCTTTGTGCCCCCGGGCAATGCCATCGGCCATGCGCCGGAATGTGCTGATCTCCGCTTCGCGGCCGGAAAAGAAAGGCATGCCGCGCTGCTCGCTGGGCTTGGCCCTGTCGCCTTGCGCCAAGTAGTTGTCCAGGGAAACTTGGTCCTGCTCACGCAGTTCGCCATCGTCAACGTAGTTCGGGTCAATCAGGTCCGCCATGGGGGAAGTGTACTCGTGCTGTCTAAGGGCGGCAATTTGAGGGCGCCGCCAAGGCCGGAATCGGGGATGTTCACCCCAAGGGCGCTGAAGGGGCTTGTGAAGCCTGGGAATGGGGATCGCCCCTGCGCCCAACGCGCCCCAATGCGAACCGTTCTCGTTTGTATGGGCTGAAGCCGGCCCCAAAAAACCTCTCGACGCTCCCGGAATGCGCAAATCCGGCGTCATCGGCCGACCGAACGTCGTCCCCGCCAGCATCCGTCGTGCACGAACCCGCCCAAAATCCCTACAGCGCAAGTCCCTCACTTGGATGGGAAGCTCGTCCTGAAGGCGCGCTTGGTTAATCAAGTGCGCGGGCCAGGTCCCCGGCTTGACGTTCTGCGCCTCGTCCATGGTCACCAGCAAGCAGCTTGATGGGCCGAACCTAGGTTGCCCTTTGCCGCGTTGGACAGCCGACGCATGGACATCTTGAAAGGTTGCTGGATTGCCGAACACATCGAATGTCGTGGTCTCCGATGTCCCGCCCTTCACGAAGCCGGCGTTGACATCTCCCTTGACCTCCGTGCTGGCCGTCCCTTCTGGCCCCGATGGGTCGGGCGATGCCACGAGATGGTGCGCGACTTGGCGAAGGAAGCGCCTCATGCCCCCATGGGGCGGCTCTTCGCTGTCGCTTGGCACTTTGATCTCCACTGCGCTCGGGTGGGCTTCCTTGAAGTCGGCGACGGCCTGATCCTTGAGCGCCGTCTTCCCCGCGCCAGGCGCGCCTGTGATTAGCGTCGTGCCGCCCGCCCCGCCGTCGTAGGGCGGCAGCTGCTCGGTCCGTTGCTGGAAGTGCGCACGCTCCCCCCTTCGTCCTACGAAGGCATAAGGCTTCTCCCGATCGCTGCGCCGGGCTAGTTCGGCGAGCACTCGCCTCAGTGCCTTGAATTCGTCATCGTCTCCACGCATGTCCAACCTCCGCAAGCACCGATCAGGATAAGGGCTTCTTCTAGAGGCAAACCATTATATCGGCGAGGCAGCCACGCCTGCACATGTATCTGATGTCATGCAGCACAGGGGGTTCATGGCAGCCTGCTTTTTTTCCGAACGGCTAGCTCGGGCGGCGCGAAGCGCCGTTTCTCCCAACAGCCGGATTGGTGGTGCTTCGGCTTCGGCGGTGTACGGTTCCGGGGCAAGCTGAAGGCTCTGGAGCGGAGCGTTCATCGTCGGCGAACCAGCCCTTCCTGGGCCACTGAGGCCACCAACTCGCCGGCTTGGCTGTAGATCAGCCCTCGGGCAAGGCCTCGGCCGCCGCTGGACACCGGGCTGTCCTGAACGTAGAGCAGCCATTGGTCGGCGCGGAAGGGGCGATGGAACCACATGGCGTGGTCGAGGCTCGCCACTTGCATGCCGTCATCGAAGTAGCTCACCCCATGGGGCAGGACGGCCGTGTCGAGCAGGGAGCCGTCGGACAGGTAGGCCAATACGCACTGGTGCAGGCGGCGGTCGTCCGGCAGCCGGTCCCGGCTGCGCATCCAGCACATCTGCCGCGGCGCCCCGGCGCTGGGCTGGTAGATGTTGACCGGGTTGATGGGGCGGATCTCGATGGGCCGCTGCCGCGCATTGGGTTTCGGCTGCCCCGCTGGCCGGCCCTTGGCGTGGCGGGCGCGCACCGTCGCCTCGTCCTCCAGGGTCTCCGGGTCCGGCGCGTCCGGCATCTCGAACTGATGCGCGAACCCTGCGTCCTCGACCTGGAAGGAAATCGACGCGGCGAAGATGGCCTCGCCGTTCTGGATGGCCGCCACTTGCCGGGTGGTGAAGCTGTTGCCGTCCCTGATCCGGTCCACGGTGTAGAGGATGGGGGTGTTCATCTCGCCAGGACGCAGAAAGTAGCCGTGCAGGGAGTGGGCGTTGCGCCCCGGCTCCACCGTGCGCGAGGCGGCG
>JAPPIX010000188.1 GCA_028820495.1 Gammaproteobacteria bacterium | reverse complement strand
CGTCCGCTCGTCCAGCAGCGGGCCCAGGACGGCGTACTTGCCCCGCAGCGATTCCGTCTCCGTCGCCATGGCGGCGAGCATAACAGAATGAGCTCATTTCGGATAGTTTATTTTGGCGAGAGTCCTTAGGTGTCTAGGCCTAGCTGGCGTTCGAGTTCCTTTACTCTGGCTTTAGCTGCGGCAAGCTTCGCCATCGCTTCACTGGGGGTGGGCAGGAACTGGCCAAGCGCCGGGTCGAACAAGCGCAGCGCATGGCCCTCGGGACGAAGCTCAAGGCCAAGTACCTCCGAGAAGCCCGACAGTTGGCCGTCTCGCCGCTCCAGGGGAATCGGCTCGTAGGCCCCGTCCGCGTTGAGGCGTCGGCCCTTGAGGTTGGGGCTCAGGTAGTCCCCCGTGGGGTCGAACTGCCAGTACTCCGTCACTTCCAGACGCTCGTATAGCTCAGCCTTGAACCCTTCGTCCCGGCCCTGTGTACTCCGCGACGTCACCTCCAGCGCAAAGTCCGCCGCTGTGCCCTCCTCCCAGACCTTCCAAACGCGCCGCGCCGGCTTCTTCTTCGGGCCGAAGGCCACGAACACGTCCGGCGACACCCGCTTGTCCTTGTTGCCCTCCTCCCAGTACC
The DNA here is from genome assembly GCA_028820495.1 of Gammaproteobacteria bacterium. Lineage (GTDB taxonomy): Bacteria > Pseudomonadota > Gammaproteobacteria > Pseudomonadales > Azotimanducaceae > Azophilus. Next base: position 16,988 of record JAPPIX010000188.1, on the reverse strand, counting down.
ACAACATGTCGCTGCCCACGTAGGAATCCGGTCGATTGGCGTAGCGGTCCATGAGCGGATGCGCGAAATCGACCGTCGCGTGCCAGTGGATGGGCGTCTCGGACATGGGCTTACCATCCGACTCCGGGTACTCGACGGGCGCCGGGGTCTGCCGCCTGGGCGGCTTGGCGGGCGGTGCCCGAAGGGCTTGCCGGTGGGCAGGCATGGGTTGGGATGTGGGCATGGGGCGCTCCTTGGGCGGGCCGTTGCCTTGCTGCGCCCACCATATCATAGCGCCGCCCCTGCCATCGGCGCGGGACGGAGCCTTGGGTGGGCTGATGGACGATGGGCACGGAGTTGCTTGGTTGTCGGAGAAAGGTCCACCGTGCCATGAAAAACAAGGAAAATCATTAGGTTAAAGACGTTAGGAGTTGTGAGAGATTGCCACCTTTGGCGGGATATGGCTTACGGCATACAGAGACATATCGCACGAATAGTGAGGGTAAGGAAATCGGCGGGCTTTCGTGCATTTGGGCTCCGATAACGTATCGCCTATACGGATGGACGTTGTCGAAGGTTGACTCACATGGAACATACTCCAGCTTCCCGATGGCAAGCGCATTCCAACCAAGCAATCGAGGGCGGGACGCCCCGCGGGGAAACCGCTAGGGCGAATTTAGGCTAACCGGTCCAAGATCGCCGTGGTTGAGCAGTCCTCCACTCGGTCGAGCACTTGGACCTCGCCGCCGTAGCTGGCCACCAGATCCGCGCCGACGACTTGGTGGCGCTCGTAGTCGCCGCCCTTGACCAGCACGTCCGGGCGGAAGCGTTCCAACAGCGGCTCCGGGGTGTCCTCGTCGAAGCTCACCACCCAATCCACCGACTTGAGGCCTGCCAGCACCTGCATGCGCCGGGCCAAGGCGTTGACGGGGCGCTTGGGGCCTTTGATTCGGGCAACCGAGGCGTCGCTGTTGACAGCGACGATCAGGCGGTTGCCGAGCCCGCGGGCCTGTTCGAGATAAGCGACGTGACCGGCATGCAGAATGTCGAAGCAGCCATTGGTGAAGACGACTCGCTCACCGGCCTCGCGGGACGCGGCAACCGCCAGCGCAAGTTGGTCGGCGCTCAACACCCCGCCGTCTGTTGACTCCTGGGTCGCCGCGAGCGCGAGTTCCGGCCCGCTCACTGCGGCGGTGCCGGACTTCGCCACGGCTAGTGACGCGGCGACGTTGGCCAGACGGGCGCAGTCCAGCACCGGCAGGCCGGCGCCCAAGGCCACGCCGAGCACGGCGGCGGCGGTGTCGCCGGCGCCGGTGACGTCGTACACCTCCACTTGGCGGGCGGGCAGGTGGTGGGTGTGCGGTCCGTCAACAATGGTCATGCCGTCGGCGCCGGCGGTGACCGCCATCGCACCGAACTCGTGGGCGCGGCAGAGTGATTGGGCGGCTTCGGCCAGCGCATCGACATTGGCGAACTGGCCCGCGGCAGCCGCGAATTCCTGGCGGTTGGGCTTCAGCAGGCTGGCGCCGGCATAGCTCGACAGGGGCTTGTACTTAGGATCGACGACGCTGGCCGTCCCGGTTGCGTTGGCTGCGTGGATCAGCGCTGCGGGATCCGCTACCGCGCCCTTGTCGTAGTCGGCCACGATCAGCACGGCGGCGTCCGATAGATGGGCACTCGCTTTGGCCACCAGTTCCTGTGCCGCCGCGGCGGGCACCGGGGACTCGAAGTCGTTGCGCAGCAATTGCTGTTGCTGGCTGACCACGCGCAGCTTGAGCGTCGTGGCCCAACGGTCGATTTCGACGAAGTCGCAGACCACCCCAGCCGCTTCCAGGATGGACCTGAGCGCCGCCCCTTCCGCATCCTTGCCAATGCAGCCGAGCAAGGTGCAGCGGGCGCCGAGGCTGGCGACGTTGAGGGCGACGTTTGCGGCGCCGCCGGGGCGGTCTTCCACCTCGCTGACCGCCACCACCGGCACCGGGGCCTCCGGGGAGATGCGCCGCGCCTCGCCGTGCCAGTAGCGGTCTAGCATGAGGTCGCCAACGACAACGGCATGCAGGTTCCGCAGCGACGGCAGCAGGGGCATGGCGGTGCGCGCTGCGGTCATCGGTGCATGTGGGTTCCGCCGCACACCGCCAACGCCTGGCCGGTGACGTAGGCGCTGGCTTCGGCGGCGAGGAAGACGGCAACGCCCTTGAGATCCTCGGCCTCGCCAAGCCGGCGCAAGGGCGTCATTTGGTTGACCCGGGCGGCAGCCTCCTCGTTGTCCCACAGGGCGCGGGCGAAGTCGGTCTTGATGAGGCCCGGGCAGATGGCGTTGACGCGCACCCCCTTGGGGCCCCATTCCATGGCCAGGTTGCGCACCAAGGCGATGTCCGCCAGCTTGGAGATGTTGTAGGCGCCGAGCACCTCCGACGGGGCGAAGGCGCCGGTGCTAGAGGTGATCATGATCGATCCGGACCCCTTGGCGATCATGTCCGGGGCCACCATCTGGCAAAGCCAGTGGTTGGACTTGACGTTGGAGCTCATGATCTTGTCGAAGGCCCAATCGGGAATCTCCGACATCGAGCCGTAGAACGGGTTGACGCCAGCGTTGCAGACCAGCACGTCGATCGGCCCCAAACGCTCGCGGGTGATCTCCACCAAGGCTTCAAGCTGCTCCTTGTAGCCGATGTTGCAGGCCGCGGCGATGGCCGTGCCCGCTCCGCAGCGGCTGTTGATCCCCTCCGCCACGGCCTCGCATTGGTCGAGCTTGCGGCTGGAGATGACCACCTTGGCGCCGTGCTCGGCGAGCCCTTCGGCCATGGCTTGGCCCATGCCCTTGGATGCGCCGGTCAGCAGGGCGACCTTGCCGGTGAGGTCAAAAAGTTTGGTTTCGACAGACATTTGCGTGCAGGTTCCTTATCTCTGGTTGCATGTGCGGCTTTGGCTCCGGGATGCTGTTGCGCCCTGATCCATCCACCCGTTCAATCGACCGTCAGGGCCAAAATGAAAATCCATAAGCTCATGGCCAGCCCGATGGCGAATGACAGGCCTCGCAGCAGCGCCATGCCAGCCACGTAGGCCGCGCCATGCATCAGGCGCGCCGCCACCCACAACGGTGCCGCCAGCGCCCAGTGGCCGGACGGTTCGACGCCAGCCGCCAAGGCGGCGCAATTGGCCAGCCCGAATACGATCGCGGCCTCCCAGGCATTGTGCTGGGCGTCCCGGGCCCGGGCGCCAGCGCCGGTTAGCTTGGCGACATGCGAGCGAGGCGCTTCAATCCCGATGGAACCGAGTTCACGCTTGCTGTGCCGCACCGTCACGCCGAACCACACATAGGGCAGCAGCCCGCCAATCAGCAGGCAGACAACCTGGATGGTCATGGATTCACCCGAGTCTCCGCAATAGCAACGATCATAGCCCAATCCAGTGCTAACGAGGCTGCCTATTGCCCGGATGGTTCAGCCGTGAGACATTCCGCTGTAGATGACTCACCCGTCAAACGGCACATTTGCCGCATTGGCACCCAGCAACACTGTCCTTGTAGACGCTTGAGGAACCATTGACCGTGCCATTCGAAAGGAGGATCGCCGTCACCGTCAACGGCGTGCGCCACGAACGCAGCGTGGAACCTCGCCTGCTGCTTTCGGACTTCCTGCGTCAAAAGTTGAACCTGACCGGCACTCACGTCGGCTGCGAGCAGGGCATCTGCGGCGCCTGCACGGTGCTGATCGACGGGCACAGCGTTCGTAGCTGCCTCACGCTTGCCGTTCAGGCGGACAACGCGAAGCTGCGCACGGTCGAAGGGCACGGGCGGGCCCAATCGTTGAGCGCTCTGCAACAAGCGTTCAAGCAGTGCCATGCGCTGCAGTGCGGATTCTGCACACCGGGTTTTCTCGCCACCATCGAAGACATGCTGAACAAGTATCCGCTGGATAACGAAAAGCGGATTCGTGAACTGCTCTCCGGCAACCTGTGCCGCTGCACGGGATACCAGAACATCGTTGACGCCGTTATCGCCGTGCGGAACGATCTTGCCCAAAGCGAGCCCGTGAATCAGCGAACCAAAGAGGAGTGACAGATGGATCTCGGACTGAAAGGCAAGGTCGCGCTGGTCACCGGCGGAGCGCGCGACGTGGGCGCGGAAATCAGCCGAACGCTCGCCGCGGAAGGCGCAACCGTCGCGATCAACTTCAGAGGCTCGTCGGATCAGGCGGCGAGCTTGGTCAAGGAGATCACCGCCAGCGGCGGGCGGGCCAAGGCCTACGCCGCCGACGTCACGGACTATGAGGCCGTCCGCGCCATGGTTGGGCAGGTGGTTGCGGACCAAGGCGCCCTGCACATTCTGGTGAACAATGCAGGCCTCGCCATCCAGGAGCGGTTCGTGGACAGCAACCCCGAGCAGTGGCGCCAGCAGACCGATGTCTGCCACTACGGCATCATCAACGCCTGCCATGCCGTCGCCCAAGTGATGATCGACCAGGCCGACGGCCGGATCGTCAACATCGTCGGGGATTCCGCCAGGGTGGGGGAGGCCAACATCCCCATCAAGGCGGCGACCGGCGGCTCCGCCATCGCACTCACCAAGTCCATCGCCAAGGAGCTCGGCCGATTCAACGTGAGGGCCAACGCGGTCGCCTTCGGGATGCTGGAAACCGCCCACGCCGACAAGGAGTGGCTGGAGGCCAACCGGGCCAAGATCGAGCGCCAGTATCCGCTGCGCCGCATGGGATTTCCGCAAGACGTGGCGCCCACCGTAGTGTTTTTGGCCTCCGACGCCACCGCTTGGGTCACTGGCCAGGTGGTGAGCGTCAGCGGCGGCTACAGCATGGCCGACTAGTCGACCAGGTCGCCGCCTTGGACATTTCCGGTGAAACCGAGCTGAGCCTGCCCCGGGAAAGGGCCTGGGCCTGCCTCAACGACCCCGACGTGCTGCGCCGCGCCGTGCCCGATTGCGAATCCTTGGAGCGGGCAGGCAATCAAATGACCGGTGCGGTCGTCGCCCGCGTCGGGCCTGTTCGGGCGCGTTTTGAGGGCATCGCCACGCTCTCGGACGTCATCGAACCACAAAGCTGCACCCTCACCGCGGCGGGCAAGGGCGGATTGACCGGATTTGCCAACGCCACAGTCAACATTCGTCTGCGCGAGGATGGCGAGCGCACTCGGCTCCACTACGCAGCCGAAATTCGACTGGGCGGCAAGCTGGCGCAGATCGGCTCACGCCTGATCGAATCGACCGCCCAGGCCTGGATCGAGCGCTTCTTCAATCAGTTCGCGGCTGTCGTCGAGAGCGACGGCTTGGCGCCTGAAGGTGAAGCCGCCCCAACGTCCAAACCGAGCGCTTGGCGGGAGGCCATCCGCAAGTGGCGGGCGCGCCGGGCAGCGAAACGCGCAAAACCATCCTTCGCCGCCACGGGCTCAAACTCAAGCTCCCCCGTAATCCAACGCCCCCCAAGCCAGCACCACAGGGCCGAATCCATACCCTCAACCGCCCCATCCATTGACTCCACTGAAGCGACCAAGGCGTTGCCAACGGGCTTTATTGACGTCGAAGTCGGTTCCGGCGTCGGCTTGGTCACCATCAATCGGCCGGAGCGCATCAACTGCCTGACCTTGGCCATGTGGCGGGAACTGGCGCAAACAGTCTCTAAATTGGGGGCCACCGACGGCGTTCGGTGCTTGGTGGTTCGAGGCGCTGGGGACAACTTCTCCTCGGGCGCAGACGTGACGGAGTTTGACGAGGTCCGCAGCACGCCCGAACAGGTCGGCGTCTATGAGCGAGCGGTTGACCAAGTTGCCGATGCGATCCTAGCCTGCAAGCGGCCCGTCATTGCCGCGATTGACGGCTATTGCTTCGGCGGTGGCCTAGCCATCGCCATGGCCTGCGACTTCAGAATCGCCACGGGAAGGGCGAAGTTCCGCATACCGGCAGCGAAGCTCTCGGTCGTCTATGGTTTGCGGGGAACGCAAACCCTGCTTGCCTTGGTTGGCCTGACTTGGGCGAAACGCATGCTCTGCGTCGGTGAGCGCTTGGATGCGGCAACGGCCCAGGCCATTGGCCTAATCGACCAGGTGATCGACGGTGACGACTTGACGCAAGGCCTTTCCCCCTTCATTAAGGAGGTACTAGCGGCAGCGCCGCTCACCGCCTCAGGCAGCAAGGCCATGCTGAACGGCTTGGCCTACGGCATTGCCCTGGCCGAAGGCGCCGCCCCTGACATTGAGCGTCAAGCCGCAGAGCTCATCCGCGAGGCCGGCGCGAGCGCGGACTATCGGGAAGGCCGCGAGGCGTTCGCCGAAGGGCGCGCGCCGAGATTCACCGGACGCTAGGCGTGAAGCCCGCCCCGTTCGACTACTGTGCACCGCGGTCGATTGACGAGGCGTTGGCACGTCTCGCCGCCTCGCCTGGGGCCAAGCTGCTGGCGGGAGGCCAGAGCCTGATCCCGATGCTGAACTTCCGCCTGCTCGCCACGGACCTGCTGATCGACCTGACGAGGATTCCTGAACTGCGCGGCATTCTCCCCCACGGACGGTCGGTGCGAATCGGCGCGCTCGCCACCCACCACGAGGTCGAGACCTCCGCACTCATTCGGGACCGTTTTCCAGTGATGAGCGACGTGATGAGGCACGTGGCGCACTTGGCCATTCGCAACCGGGGCACGGCGGGCGGCAGCCTCGTCCACGCTGACCCCGCCGCCGAGTGGCCCTTGCTGGCCGTCCTCCTCAATGCGCGGTTCCATGCCGCCGGCCCCAACGGAGAGCGCACCATAGACGCCCAGGACTTCCTGGTGGGCGCGCTCACCTCAAGCCTTGGCCCGGACGAGATTTTGCTTCGCATCGACTTTCCGGCGCTGCCCCGCGACACAGCCTGGGCTTTTGACGAAGTGGCGCTCAGGGCGGGCGACTTCGCGCTGTGCGCCGCCGCGGTCACCCTTTCGACGGGCGGCAGCCTTCTGACCGGCGGGCGCCGCATCACCGACGCCCGCATCGCCCTTGCCGGAGTGGCCGACACGGCCATTCGGATTCCCGTAGCCGAGCGGATGATACGTGGCCAAAGGCGCATGACCCCAGAAATCGTGCGCCAAGTGGCCTCCTGCGTGCGCGACGCGATCACTCCGAACAGCGACCTGCACGCCTCGGCGGACTATCGCCGGCATCTGTGCCATGCGCTGGTGGAACGCTTGCTCGGGGAGGCTTCCCGGTCCTGCGCAGCCTTCGCCTCCGGCGACGGGGGAGACTGCCATTAACGGCTCCAAGTACGTTGGCGCCCCCATTGAACGGCGCGAGGATGGGCGGTTGCTGACCGGGCGCGGCCGCTTCGTGGACGACATCGCAATCGCCGGCACGTTGCATGTCGCCTTCCGCCGCAGCGACCACGCCCATGCCCGCATCCTGAAAGTCGATTCGAACGCTGCCAGCTCCTGCCCAGGCGTGGTCGCCATCTACACCGCCCACGACATCGAAGCGGATTTTCGACCCATCATCGCCCACTCGCGCATGCCGAGCTACCAACCAGCGGCCGTGCAGATTCTGGCCAAGGAAAAGGTGCGCTTCGCCGGGGAGGCCATCGCCGCGGTTGTCGCCGAGAGCCGCTACTTGGCCGAAGACGCCGCGGCGCTCATTGAAGTTGAATACGAAGCGCTTGAAAGTCTCGTGGACCCGCTACGGTCGCTGTCCGCAGAGGCTCCTAGGCTTCATGAGGGCACTTCTTCCAACGTGCTGGTGGAACGCACGTTTGCACGTGGTGACATCGAGCAAGCCTTTCACAATCCGCCGGTGGTGGTGACGGAGCGGTTCCGCTTTCGCCGCAAGGCGCCGGCGGCGCTGGAGAGCCGTTGCTACTTGGCGAACTACCACGGTGCCGAGGATCTCCTAACCCTGCACACCTCCACCCAGGTTCCCGGCATCGTCCGGGACGCACTCGTTGACGCCTTGGGCATTCCCGGAAGCCGCCTACGAGTGGTCGCCCCGGATGTCGGGGGAGGCTTTGGCGGCAAGACGTCGCTCTATCCGGAGGAGGTGCTGGTCTGCGTTCTCTCCCGCAAACTGGAACGCCCCGTCAAATGGACGTCCGACCGACTCGAGGATCTCACGACCACCAGCCACGGCTTCGATGAAGTCGTCGAGGCCGAACTGGCCTTGGATGAGGAGGGCAACATCCTGGGCCTGCGCGCCGACGTCATCGGCGATGTGGGCGCATACTCATTTTTTCCCTTTACCGGCGGAATCGAGCCGGTCCAAGTCGCGAGTTTTCTTCCCGGCCCCTACAAGATCGACACCTACCAAGGCCGGGTCCGCTGCGTGGCCACTTCAAAAACGGCGCTGGGGCCCTATCGTGGGGTAGGCCGGCCCGCCGCCACTTTCGTGATGGAGCGCTTGATCGATATGGCGGCGAAGCGCTTGGGGCTCGACCCCAAGGCGATGCGGCTGCGAAACCTCGTTCAGCCGGAGGACTTCCCCTACAAGGTGGCCTCAGGTCTTGTCTGGGACCGCTCCGGGTTCACGGAAGGCGTGGCGGGCGCCTGCGATGCCATCGGCTACGAAGCGCTCAGAAGGCAGCAGGAGCAAGCCCGCCGGGATGGCCGCCTGGTCGGCATCGGCATGGCCACGTACGCGGAGTTAACCGGCATCGGCTCCCGGCTGTCCGCATCGCCCGGCATGCCCTTCAACACGGGCACCGAAACGGCTCACATTAGCCTCGACTCCACTGGCGGCATCACGGCAAAGTTCGGCGTGACTTCCTTCGGCCAAGGCTTGGAAACGGCGCTGTCCCAAGTGGTCGCCGACGAGCTCGGGGTGGCCATCGAGGACGTCGCCATCGTGCAGGGGGATACGGCCGCCGTCGCCCACAGCACTGGCTCCTACGCGAGCCGCGGGGCCGTCATGGGCGCTGGCGCGGCCATGCTTGCCGCAGCCGCCCTCAAGGCGCGCATGTTCAAGGTGGCTGGCCTCATGCTCAACGCCCCGCCCGGCGAAGTCACCTTGGAGCAAGCCGCGTTCTCGGCCCCCCACACCGAGCGCCGAATCAGTTTCAGGGAGTTGGCCCGGACCTACTACTCCCAGCAAGGCGCCATTGCCACGGATGTGAAGAATGAGCTGGGCGAGCTTTCGGCGAGCCGCATGTACGACCCCGAGTGGGGCACCACGTCCTCCGGCACCCACATCGCGCTGGTGGAAGTGGACGGGGAGACCTGCAAGGTGAAGGTGTTGAAGTACGTCCTGGCGGAGGATTGCGGGCAGTTGATCAACCCCCGGATCGTCGAAGGCCAGAACCACGGCGGGGTGGCCCAAGGCATTGGCGCCGCGCTGCTGGAGGAGGTGGTCTTTGACGAACAGGGGCAAAACCTGACCGCGAGCTTCATGGACTATATCGTGCCTTCAGCGGTGGAAGTGCCCCGAATGGAGCAGGTTCACTTGGACTTGGAAAAACCGCAGACCCTTGGTGGCGTGCGGGGCATGGGCGAAGGTGGGACCATCGGAGCGCCAGCCGCCATCGCCAACGCCGTCGCCGACGCACTCGCCCCGTTCGACTGCGAAGTCACCGAACTGCCGATCACGCCGGAGCGAGTATTCCGGCTCATGCATGGCAAGCCTGAGGGTTCTGGGCCAAGGGACTGACTCTTCTGATGATCCACCAAGGCGTTTTCGTGACGGCGGACGAGCGTTGTCTGAGGCAAACGGCAGAGGTCGGTCGCGTCACGCACATCAAGGAGTGGCGAAAGTGAACTCGTTTTGACCACTCTGACCGCCATCGACCGCAGGCGCCATCAGATAGCAAAGGCAATCCTGCCGGACCACGCTCGCATCGGTGGTGTACATGGCGGGCATCAGGGTGCGGGTGGCCAAGATGCGGCCGTCGCGCACGTCCAGAAACTGGCTTGTGACATCACGGTGGCGGTTGTCCAGCACCTGTAGGTTGAACCCGTTGCGAGCTTGCCCAAATTCCGTTCCCGCTGGCAACGGGCGGAAGTTGTTCTCTTCGATGCCGCCGTTGAGGACCAGATCGAGTTTGCCTTGGCCCGCTGTGGAGAACCCGAACGTGGCGTCGGCCGGCGGATGCACCCGGGCAAGGGTGCGGTAGAGGCGCAGATCCTCGATGCGGGCTGTCGGTGCCTCCGGCAGGCTGAGCAGGCCATCCAGATAGCGGGCGGCTCGCCCGGTGGCTTCGGGGTCGCCCACCGGGCCAAGTTCCAGGGCGATGCTGGGGGCGCGACCGGCAAACGCGCGGGTCAGCACCGTGTCCGGCTCCTCCACGATCACGCCCACGCCGCCGTGCAGGCGGGCCAGGCCCAGGCTGCCGGGCGAGAGATCGGTCAGCACCGCGTAGGCGGGGTTCTTGCCGGTGTTGTTGTGCAGGTCCACAACCGCCATCAGAGGTTCGTCGCCAATGGTGGCCAGCACTTCCGCCGCGATGCCGGAGGCCGGACGCCAAATTCGGTTGAAGTCCGCTTGGTCGGGCAGGGTGCGCACCCCGGCGGCGGCGGCTTCGACGTTGCCGATCAGGATCAAGAGGTCGCGGGGCAGGGCGGCGGCATGCTGGCGGAGCACCTGACGCAGGCCGTCCCAGCCGCTGGTTTCGTTGCCGTGCAGCAGAACGCTGATAAGAATGGGGTTCCGCTCGCGTCCTTTCAGCCGCAGCAGGGTGGGCGCGCCGAGCCAGTCGTTTAAGGCCCGCGCTTCGACATCGAGCAGGCCGGGCGGCAGGCCTTCGATGCGTCGCAAAGCGGCAGTGGCGGTCATGTGGTCCAGGTATGAACCGGCTGGCCTTGGTTTTGGCGTTCCAAGTAGGCCATGACCAATTGGTTGTCGTCCAGGCCGTGGGCCCGCACCCAGCGCCGCTGCCACTCGGCGCCGTTTTGGCCGGACTCGACGCGCGCCTCCACCAATCCCAGGTGCTCGTCGATCTCCTCCTCCGGTATGCCGTAGTGGGCAAGGCCCCGCCGGGCCAGGGGCAGCAACTCATCGAGCAGCAGCGCCCGAGCGTTCAACGGCCCGTTTCGCCAGACCAGTTCAGTGCCGATGCCATGACGGGCGGCCGCATAAAAGTTGGCCCGCACGGTCTCGAAGCTCATCTGGGTCTCAATGGCTTCATCCTCCAACCCGAGGCCGCGCACCAAGCCGAAGAACAAGGCGGCATTGGCAACGCAATCGCGGATGGTTGGCCCGGCGGAAACCGAGCGATGCTCGATTCGAAGATGCACTTGGCCGTCGTGGTCGAAGCCGATGAGGGGGCGGTTCCAGCGCCAAATGGTGCCGTTGTGAAAGCGCACATGGGCGAACTTGCCCGGCGCGGCATCGGCCACGGCGGGAATCAGGATGGGGTGCTGCTGTTGGTTGGCCGCAAAGATCTCAAACAGGGAGTCCTCGGCAAATCCGGCCCCGAAGTCCACCCGCTGGGGATAGTGGGCGCCGATGTCCACCGCCTGCTCGAAGAGGGGAATGCGGGTTTCCGCCCACAGCCGGTGGCCGAACAACGACGGCGAGTTGGCGCAGGCCGCCACCATGGGCGCGGAGACGGCCATGGCGGCGTTGAAGTCGCGCACGGCGTTGTCCGGCTTGCATTGCAGGTGAATTTGAAACGAGGTGGTGGCGGCCTCCAGCATCACGTCGGAGTGCTGCATGGCCAGGTCATCCTCACCCTCGATGCGCACCTCCAGGGGCTTGCCGTCGCGCAGCGCCATCACCCGGTCGTTGAGGGCTTGGTAGCGCACCATCCGCGACATGTGCGTGGAGTTGAGCATGGCGTCCTTGATGGTGGGCAGGATGCCGATGGTCACCAACTGGCAGCCGAGATCATCGGCGGCTGATTGGCAGGCCTGCCAAGTGGCGGAGAGCTCATCGTGAAGGCGCGAGAAGGCGCGTCCCGACAGCGCCGTGGGGCTGCCGTTCAACTCCACGTTGTAGTTGGCCAGTTCCGGCACCACCAAGGGGTTGTTGAGATGGCTCAGGAAGCGGTCGTTTTCCGGTAAGGGGTCGCCGTTGCCGTCAACCAGCCAGGCTTCGAGCTCGAAGCCGGCGATGTCGCCCCGTTCGCTGAATCGGTTGCCGCTGAATTGCTCGGCAAGCAGGCGCGTCTCGTCGTCGAGACGAAAGCGGAACACGCTGAAATCCTCGGCGTTGAAATGGCGGCGGGGGATTTCATCGCCCACAGGTCAATCCGGCAGGCCGAGCACTCGCTTGGCGATGATGTTGCGCTGAATCTCGTTGCTGCCGCTGTAGATGGATGCGGCCCGAAAGGCCAGCCATTGCCGGGTGGACTCCAGCTCCTCGGCGGTGAAGGCGTTGCGGTCCGCGCCAAAGCCGCGATAGCCGCCGAGACGGGTCGCCAAGTCGTTGCGCTCCTGCTGCAGCTCGCTGGCGTAGATCTTGAAGATTGACGTCACCGGCCCAGGCGTGCCGCCCTCGGACTCCTCCACCGCCCGCCGCTGCGCCAAGCGGAGCGCATGGGCATTCATTTCGTAAGCGGTGACTTGGGCGCGGTAGGTAGGGTCGGCGATTTTCCCCTCCGCTTCGCCCAATGAGTCCTTGGCGACGGCGGTCAGGCTGGTTTCCAGCCCACCGTCGCTGGTGGCGGCGCGCACCAACGCCTGCATGCCGGAGCGCTCATGCTGAAGTAAGCGCTTACCAACCGTCCAGCCCGTGTTGAGTTCGCCCACCAGATCATCCTTGCTGGCAATGGCGTTGTCGAAGAAGGTCTCGTTGAAGGGTGATTCGCCCGAAATCAGCCGGATGGGCTTGACGGTGACGCCGGGCTGATCCATTTGCAGCAGCATGAAGCTGATGCCGTCGTGCTTGGGCGCATCCGGGTCGGTGCGCACCAGAATGAACATCCAGTCCGCCAAGTGGGCGCCGGAGGTCCAGATTTTCTGCCCGTTGATCACGTAGTGGTCCCCGGCATCCTCGGCGCGGGTGCGCAGGCTCGCCAAGTCGCTGCCCGAACTCGGTTCGCTGTAGCCTTGGCACCATTCCACTTGCGCTTGGGCGATGCGCGGCAGATGGGTCTGCTTCTGCTGTTCGGTGCCGAACTCCAAGAGCGTGGGGCCGATCATGCTGGTCCCGAATCCAGACAAGGCCGGACGAGCTCGAATGCGGCTCATTTCCTCAACCAGGATGAGGAACGCCTCCTTGTCGAGGCCGCCGCCGCCGTAGGCTTGGGGCCAATCGGGCACCGTCCAGCCCTTCTCGATCATGCGGTCGAGCCAGATCAGGGTGTCCCGGTCGCGAATCTTGATCTTGGTGCTGCCGTTGGGTATCGGACCGGGTCCCCGGGCGCCTGCCGGGCAGTTATCCGCCAGCCACGCCCGCGTCTCGGCCCTGAATTCATCCAACTCCGCCATGCTCTCCCTCTTGCTGTTGACCGTCTCGGAAACCCCGCCGGGTAGGCTGTTTTACACGATTGCTCAGCCAATAGAAAGCGGCCCCGACGAGGATCAAGGCCAAGCTCAATCCCGCCTCCTGGGGACGCTCCGCCAAGATGTAGAACAGGGTCCAGCCGGTGATTGCGAGGTAGGCCAAGGGCGGCAGCGGATAGCCGGTGACCCGGTACGGCCGCGCCAAGCCCGGACGGCGAGCGCGCAACACGAAGACGCCGGCCACCGTGATCAGCGTGGACAGTCCCAAGCTGAACCCGGCGAACACCAGGATGGATTCGAAGGAAGCCGTCCAGATGAATGCCAAGGCCATCAACGACTGAGTGGCGATCGCCACTGTCGGCAGGCCGTCGCGATTGGTGCGGGCCAGCGCGCGGAACGCCGGAAAATCCTCCCCGATGACCTGCATCACCCGAGGCCCGGCCAAAATCATGGCGCTGACGGTGGAGATCAACAGCGCCGCCAGAACTAGGCCCATCGCCTTCCCGCCCGTCCCGCCGAAGGCTTCCTCGGCGACGATGTAGCCGATTTCCAGCTTGCCCGTCATGGCGTCGATGGGTGCGGCGTGGAGAAAGGTGAAGTTGAGCAGCAGGTACAAGCCGGCGACCAAGCCCGTCCCCAGCGCCAGGGCGCGGGGCAAGTTGCGTTGCGGATCAGCCACTTCGCTGGTGAGATAGGTGGCGGCGTTCCAGCCCGTGTAGGCGTAGTTGACGTAGATGAGGGCCACCGCGAAGGCACCGCCGAGCAGCAGGCCGCCATCGCCGGCCACCGGCGTGAAGGCGACCGGCTGCGGAGCTTCGACCGCGCCCCAGACCGCGCCGCAGAAGCCTAGGATCAGCGCGATCTTCAAGCCAGTGAACCAACGCTGCACGCTGCCGCTGCCGCGCCTTGTGCCCATGTGGGCGGCGGTCAGGCCGATGACAAGGACTGTGGCGCTCGCTTCCGGCGGCACCATCGGCACCGCCGAGCCGAGATAGGCGCCAAAGGTGATGGCGGCCAGCGCGGTGGGGGCGGCGAAGCCGATGGTCGCCGAAATCCAGCCGGAAACGAAGCCAACCGCCGGATGGTAGATCTCGCTTAAGAAGTGGTACTCGCCCCCGGAGCGGGGCAGCGCGGCACCGAGTTCGGCGTAGCAGAGCGCGCCGCACAGTGCGGCGAGGCCGCCCACGGCCCAGAGCATCAACAGCACGAAGCCGGATTGAATGTCCAGCAATTGGAACCCGAGGCTGGTGAACACCCCGGTGCCGATCATGTTGGCCACCACCACGGCGGCGGCGGTGGCGGCGCTGAACTTCGACTGACGACCCACCCATCAAGTATCCCCGATTTCGACCGGCGAGCGTATGGGATGAGAATATTTTCATATTAAGTTAACTTTACTCATGAGTAATTTAGAGTTATGTTGATTTTAGAAACAAACCCCGGACTCCTAGGCTCAACTCATGCTCATAAAGCCGAACATCCCGCGTTATCTTGCCCGGCCGATCAAGAGTGACCTTGAGCGCGAGATGGTGTTTCTCGACGGTCCCCGTCAGGTGGGCAAGACGACGTTGGCGTTGGGTCTATTGCAAGCGGAGGGGGCCGGCCACCCGGGCCATTTGAACTGGGACGATCCGCAGGTTCGGCCAAACCTGATGCGCGGAGACTTGCCGGGCGGCGAGCCGCTTCTGGTTCTGGACGAGATTCACAAGTTCCCGCGATGGGGCAACCTGGTCAAAGGCCTGCATGACACCCAGGGCGATCAGGTTTCCATCTTGGTGACTGGCTCCGCCCGATTGGATCACTACCGCAAGGGTGGTGACTGGCTGCAAGGCCGTTATCGCCACTACCGGCTGCATCCTCTTTCGCTCACAGAACTGAGCGCCGATCCGTCGGCCAGCGACTTGGAGGCGTTGCTGCGCTATGGCGGATTCCCGGAGCCCTTGCTGGCCGCCGATGAGCGCCTGCTGCGGCGCTGGCAGCGCGAGCGGCTCGCAAGGGTGGTTTATGAGGATTTGCGAGACCTCGAAAACGTCCGCGAAGTGGCCTTGCTCGAATGGCTTGTGGAGGCGCTGCCGGATCGAGTCGGGTCGCCCCTCTCGGTGCGCAGCCTCAGCGAGGATTTGCAAGTCGCCCATGCCACCGTGGAGCGCTGGCTGGGGATCCTCGAAAACCTCTACGTCTGCTTCCGCATCCCGCCGTTCGGCGCATCCCGCATCCGTGCCGTGAAAAAGGAGAACAAGCTCTACCTGTGGGACTGGTCGCAGGCGCCAAGCGGGAGTGCGCGCTTTGAAAACCTCGTCGCCTGCCAGCTTTTGAAGTACTGCCACCACCAGGAGGACACCGAAGGCCATCGAATGGAACTGCGGTTCATCCGCGACACCGACCGCCGCGAGGTCGATTTCGTGGTGATCCGCGACAACAAGCCCCTGTTCGCCGTGGATTGCAAGGCGGGGGAAGAGTCGCTCAACCCGGCAATCCCCTATTTTCGGGATCGAACGCCGGTCCTTAAGTTCTATCAGGTTCACTTGGGCGACAGCGACCGGCTGTCGAACGGGGTGCGCATGGTGCCCTTTCGGACCTTTTGCAAGGCGCTCGGAATGCCTTAAGCTAAACAGCTCACAGATCAAGGGGTTGGGCGTTGATGCGCGGGTTTTCCGCACGGCGGCTGCCGTCTTTCCATTGGCACGGCTTGGCCATGGCGCCTTGGTTGGCGTGGCTCGCCGCCTGGGCGCCGTCGGTGGCGCAGGCCCAACCCGCTGAATCGCCGGTCACCTATCAAGTCACCTTTCAAGGCACCTGGACCACCGCCGCCACACCTGGTGGCCTGCCGGGAAGTGCGCACTTCTCGCCGCTGATTGGCACCGTGCACAATGATCGGGTGACCTTTTGGGAGGTCGGCGGCATGGCCAGCCGGGGGGTCGAAGACGTGGCGGAACTCGGCCAAACGAGGGCCTTCAAGTCCGAGATCAACGCCAGCGATCACGCTGGCGCCATCATCGAGAAGGGCCTCGGCACGGGCGGCACACCGGAGGTGAGCGTTGAGTTCGAGATCACCACGGACCACCCGTTGGTCACGCTGCTTACCATGATCGCGCCGAGCCCGGATTGGTTCGTCGGCGTCTCTGGACTGTCGCTGCTCGACGCGCGCGGCCGCTGGCTGCCGCGGCTTGAAGTGGAGTTGTTTCCCTACGATGCCGGCACCGAGAACGGGAACGGCTTCTCGCTCAGCAATCCCGCGACCGTGCCGCAGGGAACCATCACCCGCATCCGGGGAACAGGCCCCTTCACGGATGAACCGATGGCGAGATTTACTTTCGTTCGACAGGGCGCTGGCGATTCGACCGTCCATGTGCCGCTATTGCTATCGGCGTCCGAACCGCTGCGGCAGGGCTTCCTGCGCCTCATCAACCACTCGGGGTTGCCTGGCGACGTCTCGCTGACCGCCATTGACGACACCGGGGAAGAATTCGGCCCGGTCAGTCTCGAACTGGCGGCGCACCAAGCCATCCATTTCAATTCAACCGACTTGGAGCTGGGCAATCCGACCAAAGGTCTGGAAGTCGGCATCGGCCAAGGGCAGGGCGATTGGCGCCTGCGGCTGGTGAGCCCGTTGTCGCTGGAAGCCTTGGCCTATGTCCGCATCGAAGATGGCTTTCTCACCAGCATCCATGATCT
>JAPPIX010000147.1:8155-17710 GCA_028820495.1 Gammaproteobacteria bacterium | reverse complement strand
GCGTCGATGCGTCGAAACCGCAGAAGCTGGCGAAACTCCGCAGCCACAGCTTCCAGAAGGCCACTAGGCTCGTTGGGGGTTGCTTCCATCACACAACTGGAGACAGCCCCTTGGCTGTCCGGGTGTTCCTTCGGCAATAGTGACGTATTGCACTGAGGCGAGCTAAGGGCTTCCGCTTCCGCCAGGCGGTATTGCAGCCTCGCCAAAACCAGGGATTCGAGCTGGCGCTTGAGTGCGTCGAGGCGCAGGTAGAGGCCTTGGACATCGGCGCCCTCAGACCGGGAGAGCGCAAGCATTTCATCGGCCAGCGCAGCCCGAACCGGATGCAGGACCAAATCGTCGAGCGCCTCGAGAATGCCGTCAGCCGCCTGCAGCAGGCCCAAGGCCGTGGCCACGTCCTGTTCCATCAGCAGGCGGTGATTGGCGACGCGCAGCAAGTATTCGACCTCGGCCAGCTTCCACTCCCGTTCCGACGGCGGAGCAGCCTGGGTGATTTGGTTCAATCGTTCGGTCAGCGCCGAATCTGCCGCCGCCAGCCGCTCATCAGCCTGCGCCGCCCATTCAGCCTGGGCTTGGCCACTACCTTCTTCCGAAAGCCGCAGGCGCTCTTCCGAAAGCCGCAGGCGCTCTTCCAACTGCCGCAGCTCATCGCGCAGGGCGGCGCGCTCACCAGACGCCTGCGCCAAGCCTCTGGCCAAGCCAGCGCTCGGATCAAGATAGACCAACAGGAAGTAGAGGTAGCCGACCGCCGCCAACGCACCCAGCGCGAACAAAAAGGCAAACGCGGCCAGCAGGCGCCCCTTTGCCCGATTGGGAGTAGCCTCCGGCTCGGCAGCAGCCTCCCCCGCCGCTGCCTGATCGGTCACCTCAGCCACCGGTTTTTCCATCAAGCATCAGTGCTCTCGTTTCATCGACCGTAAGGCGGCGAGCACGGCTTGTGAATCGGCTCCGGCGCATTCAATGACGTTGGCCAAGCCCAATTCAGGGCCGAGCGCTCCGACCCGTGCGGAAGGCACCAGGACCGGCAGGTCCGGCGCACCGCCTGCGGCAAACCATACCCTCGCCGCTTGCCGGAATCCATCGCCACTCGACGCGACCGCGGCGTCGACCTCGTCGCATTCAATCAAGGGAATGACCGGCACCCGTCGATAGACCTCCAGGCGCTTCACGTCAGCGCCTCGGCGTTCGAGGGCGGGGCCGAGAACTTGGCGCCCGCCAACCCCACTCACCAAAAGAACACGCTGATCCGCCGAGTCCGGCAAGTCGGCAAGCAGGCCCTCGCTGGACTCCACTTCGGCGACCGTCGCTTCGATGCCCGATTCAAGCAGAACTTGCCGAGTTGGGCGACCCACCGCAAAGGCTCGGCGGAAACATCCCTTGACCGTTTGAGCAGCCAAACGCGCACCGTGCGCGGACAGAAAGATTGCCGTGTCGAAACGATCCTGCGGCGGTTCAAAAGCCAGGGGTTCGATGCGTAGAACCGGCGCCTTGAACGGCTTGAAGCCCGCCCCTCCGAGGCTTTCAGCCAACGCCGTCGCCCCCGGCTCGGAGCGAGTGATCCAGATGCTCATTGAACGCTCATCTGTTCCAACAGATCCGCCGCGCCCAAGGCGTTCAGGTCGGCGACCACCGCGCTCACCACTTCCTCCACCGACCGGTGCCGCGCCTCCGCCCTTAGCAGGGCTTTCCCGTCGGGAGACGCCAACAGGGCACGCAGCCAAACTCGATCCTCCCGAAGTTCAGCATAGGCGGCCAACGGCAGGCTGCAGTCGGCGCCCAAGGCGGCGCTGACGCCCCGTTCCGCCGTCACGCGAACGGCCGTCACCGGATCACGCAGAGGGGCAAGCAACCCCATGATGCGCTCGTTGCCGTCCAAGCACTCGATGCCCAGCGCCCCCTGCCCGGCCGCCGGCAGGCAGCGGGTTACGCTGATTGCCCCGTCGGCACGATCCGCCCAACCCAATCGGCGCAGTCCCGCCATCGCCAACATGATGGCGTCATACTCGCCCGCATCCAGCTTGGCCAGCCGAGTGTCCACATTGCCGCGAATGGGCCGGACCTCAAGGTCGGGACGGACGGCCAGAATCTGCGCCTTGCGCCGCAAGCTCGAGGAGCCGACCACTGCCCCCGAGCGGATGTCGTCAAGGCGTCCGTGCGGGCTGATCCAAGCGTCGCGAACGTCCTCCCGATAGGCAATGACGGGCAGGGCAAACCCATCGCTCAATTGCGCCGGCACATCCTTCATCGAATGCACCGCCAAGTCGGCGTCCCCGCGCAGCAGGGCGGCTTCCAGTTCATTGACGAACAGTCCCTTGCCACCCGCCTCGCTCAAGGGCGCATCAAGCCAGCGGTCGCCGACGGTGGACAGGCCGACCAGCGCCACCTCAAGTCCCGGATGGGCACGTTCCAGTTCGCCCTTGACGAACGATGCCTGCCAAACGGCGAGCTGGCTCCTGCGGGTGGCGATGCGAACGTCAGCCATGGCTCACCGTACGCCAAGCAAGATCGTTTGGGTGAAGGTTCGACTTTGCCGGAAGAGGCGATCGATCGCTCTGCTGCGGATCGCGGCCACCTTGGTGTTCGAATCCTTGGCCACGTCTTTTTGATCCGGCCAGGTCTTCAATTCGGCGACGCACCGCCGGTGCATGACGCCGACTCACTGGGATGCGCTGATCGACGCCAGCCAACCGTATCTGATAGCGGCTCGGTGCCGAGCGCTCGAAGCCCTCAATGAACCCCACGCTGACCAAGGCGTTGCGATGCACGCGCAGGAAGGCGTCCACGAACTCCGCCTCAAGGTCGCGCAATGAATCGGTGATGATGGTTTCCCCCTTGCCGTGGAAGGCTGTGACGTACTTTTGGTGCGCTAGGAAGCAACGTACATCCAGCACGGGCACCAACTCAATGCCGCGCATCGACTTGGCGGCGATTTGACTGCGCATTGTAGGCCAGCCCTTGCCGCTATAATTCATCCATGACCCATTCATCTAAAGGCGCTGGGGCCAAACTGCTGCACGGCCGAATTCTCGAAGACACCGACCACTTCGTGGAGGCGTTCACCGCCTCCGTGTCCTTCGACCAGCGGCTCTACCGCCACGACATTCGGGGCTCGATTGCCCATTGCCGCATGCTGGCCCACGTCGGCGTGCTGTCCGCCGCCGAGGCAGAGCAGATCCAGGACGGGCTTGCGCAAATCGAAGGCGAGATCGACGATGGCGCATTCCAGTGGCAAACCGGGCTTGAAGATGTCCACATGAACATCGAGCACCGGCTGATCGAGCTGATCGGCGAGACCGGCAAGAAGCTGCACACCGCCCGTTCGCGTAACGACCAAGTCGCCACCGACTTGCGCCTGTACCTGCGCGACGAAATCGATGCGCTGCTGGCCTTGGAAAACGCCTTGGCAAGCGCCTTGCTTGATCTCGCGGAGCGTTATGGCGAAGCGGTCATGCCAGGCTACACCCACCTGCAGGCGGCGCAACCCATCAGTTTCGGCCATCACCTGCTGGCTTGGTTCGAGATGCTGCTGCGCGACCGCGACCGCCTCGTGGACTGCCGCCGCCGAGCCAATCAATTGCCCCTTGGCGCCGCAGCCCTGGCAGGCACCACCTTTCCCATCGACCGCAGCTTCACCGCCCGGGAGCTCGGCTTCGAAGGCGTGGCCGCCAACTCGCTCGATGCGGTAAGCGACCGAGACTTCGCCATTGAGTTCACGGCCGCTGCCGCCTTGACCATGATGCACCTGAGCCGCTGGTGCGAGGAGCTCGTGCTCTGGACCAGCCAGCCGTTTGCCTTCGTTTCCTTGCCGGACCGCTTCTGCACCGGCTCCAGCATCATGCCGCAGAAGAAGAACCCGGATGTGCCGGAACTGGTGCGCGGCAAGGCCGGCCGCGTGTTCGGCGACCTGGCCGCGTTGCTGACCCTGATGAAGGGCCAGCCGCTGGCCTACAACAAGGACAACCAAGAGGACAAGGAACCGTTGTTCGACGCTGTGGACACCCTCAGGAACTGCCTCACCGCGATGCTCGGCCTGCTGCCGCACATCGAGGCGGACACCGGCGCCATGGCCCGCGCCGCCCGGCAGGGATTCGCTACGGCGACGGACTTCGCCGACTACCTGGTGCGCCGGGGCGCACCTTTCCGCGACGCCCACGAGGCCGTGGGCAAGGCTGTTGCTTACGCCGTGCAGCAGGGGATCGAACTGGACGAAATCCCCTTGGCGCAACTCAAGACGCTGGTCGGCGATCGGGTGGAGGCGGACGTGTTCGACGTGTTGACGGTGGAAGGCTCGTTGGCCGCCCGCGACCACATCGGCGGCGCAGCCCCGGCGGCAACCGCCCAAGCGATCAAGGCCGGCCGTGAACGAATCGCCGCAGCCGATTCCTAGCAGCCTGCACCTACCATGACCAGCGAGTGCTTCAACGCCGACTTGGCGCTCCTCAAGGCCGAGGCCGCCTACCGAGCGCATCTTGAAGCCGCCGCCGCTGGCCGTGCCGGCGACGGGCGGCACGGCCGCAAAGTGTTCCGTGCCATGCTGCGCGCCTTGGACGCCTTGCCCGCCCGCTCTTTGGCCCCAAGCATGGAAGACGGACTGAGCACCGTTTGGGTATGGTCGGACTTGCATCTAGGCCACGAGAACATCATCCGCTACACCAATCGGCCATTCGCCAATGCATCCGCCATGGACGATGCGCTGTACGCCAACTGGGCAACCACCGTCACCCCGGCGGACGCCTTGCTGTTCGTGGGCGACGTGGCGATGCGCAAGGCGGTGGGCGAGGCCACCTGGTCGCGCATTCGCCACGGGCCGGGGCGGGTGAAGCAATTGGTGGTCGGCAACCACGACCTGACCGGTTCCGGCGCCCTGCGGGTGGATGGCTTCGACGATATCTGCTCCCTGCTGTGCGCCGCCGGGGATCCGCCGCTGCTGTTCACCCACATGCCGCTGTCCGACGTGCCGAAGGGTTGGGTGAACGTTCACGGCCACACCCACGCTGCCCCTGTCACCTGCTCCCCACACATCAACGTGTCCGTTGAGCACATCCGCTACCGCCCCTTGGCGCTGCCCCGCATTCGAGCTCTGGCCAAGGCCCTGGCCCAAGGGCGTTACCCGGCCGGAAGCAGCACTTTGGAGCGGATCGAAAGCCTGGAAAACTGACCATAACGACATTCAGTTGTACTCCGTGCCGCCTTTGCGGGTCAGGTAGTCCCCGGATACGCTCTTGAGGATGACGCGCCCGAGCTCAGGTGACTCCCGCTCCGCCACCGGCCGCGCCACCACGCCCTCCCGCATGTGCCGCCCGGCCAAGGCCGTGGGGCCTTCCGTGTGGGCCTGGAGCGCCGCTTCGCTGAACGGCCCCCGGTACACCACGGGTGCCAGCGTGAAGTGCTTGCCAATCGACGATGCAAGGGCCGCTGGAGACAGGTAGCACCCTCTGCGGGGCGCACCCAAATAGGCGTCAAAGGCGGCGAAGGCTGGATTGGGCTGGCCGTAGTGCAGATCCTGGACCCCGCGGCCATAAACCTCGCCGAGCACGTAGAACGGCCCGCCTTCAGGCGCCAACTTGGCGCGAGCCTGCTTGAACGCCGCCTCTTGGTGACGCCATGCGCCAACGTAGAGGTTGTCCCGATTGGCTGGGTTGATCTTGAGGACCATCCCTTTGTCGGACAGGCCCTTGGACGTGACGATGGGGCCGTAGTCCGGGTGCCAGCCCAGGCAGCACCAACTGCCGTGCAGCTTTTCGGTGAACACCACGCGCTCGCCTGGACGCAGGGCGTCCGGGTAGTTCTTGATGTTCTCGATGTCGTAACGCAACGTGGCGCCATGAGCGGGTTCCGCTTCGCCCTGCATGGCAACGGGAATGGGCGGCTCGTACTTCTCCAACTCCAGCAGTTCGGTGACGTCCTCGCCTTCCGACACCAGCTTGCCGCGAATCCGGCCCCCCTTGAGCGGATAGACCAAGCCTTCCGAAAGCACGCCGCGCAGTCGCACCGCCTTTACCCGGTTCTTGTTGCTACCCGCCAGCTTATCGACCAAGTCCAAGTGGGCGATCAGCCAGCGCGGGCAGATGGCACCCTCCGGGACGTAGGCCGCCAGTTCGCCATCGGCAAACTGTCCCTTGGCCACCACGCAACGATAGCCGCCGACCACGGCCAACTCCAAACGGTCAGCATTGGGATGCGGTTCAATCCTGAGCGCATGGATGCGCGATTCGAACGTGGCCATGGGACGTCTTCCCGTCACGGTAACTTGAGCCCGCATTATTGGAAGGGTTCGAAACGCTGTGAACCGGGCTTACAGAAACCAACAGGCATCTCGCACAGTGATTGGCGAAGCTGTCCCAAGAATGATGCCGACTTGATATCAGAAGGTCCGTGGCGCACCGTAGGGAACACTCGGAGAGCCAACGGAATCCCTCTTTCGACGCTTGACCTACGGGCGCAATGGCCTCCATATGCCTGTTGCGACGGTTCCAAGGGAGGATGGCAGATTGCGATCAAGCTGTTCGTTTCGCAAAGATGGCAGGTCACTCCGGAGGTCGGCTCGCTGAGCCTTAAGAGCGTGTTTGGGCCAAGGTCCGCTCCACGTCAGCGGTGGTCCGGGTTTCGCCTTCCGTTTTCGTAACGGCGGGATCTTGGTAGGCCGCCACTTCAAACGAATTCCAGGCGGCTGAGACCCCTCGTTAGCCAATCCTGGCCCCCGAAGGCAACAAGCGCCAAATATAGACACTGCGCGTCCGCATCCGGCCGGAAGACAATCGTGATCCTGTAGTCCCGCCCGCCGTGGCGCACCAGCCAACCATCAAGTGAACCGGACAGGCGAAACCCGGAAAAAGGGTTTGCCGCGATATCCTTCAATAGAGCGTCGATTTCGTCGAGCCGACGCTCCGCCGCTGCGGCGTTCCCTTCCGTGGTCTCCAGGACGTGCTCGGCTATTGCAATGATGTCCTGCTCGACCAGAGGATGCCGAATCTGACGCATCACCCTTGCAGGGCTTTGCCTTTCGATGCCACGAGGTTTTGCAAATGGGCGCGAGCGCCCCTTGTGACTTCATCGAGCGCGCCGACTGGCATCCACTGGCCAACAGGCAGGCGCAGGCGGCGTTCAACCTCCGCGTTCAAAAGCAGCCGCTCGCGGTCACGGACCGCCTTTGCGCGCGTGAGCTCCCCGGATACCGCCGCACTGACGTTCGCGTACTCACCCTCTTCGACCAGTTGCCGGGCAAACGCGAATGCTGATTCGGTGAAGGAAACGCTCTGTTTGTGGACGGCCATGACCGGCTCCCGCAGTTTCGGTGCTCTGTTGGCGCACCATAGCGCAGAGGCGCGCTTCCCGCAATCTCCCGCGTCTTGACACTCGGCTCCACCGCCCACCCCCGACACTATGCGTTTTTTTCGTTCATGCTAGAGTGAATCGCATGGACGCTATGGACGCCAGTTACGTTGATGACGGTGCCCTACGGGAGCAGGATGGCGTTCCCTTGCCGGTGTTCCTCGCCGACAAGGACCGGACACAGCTCACGGGGCGGGGCCAACCTTTCTTCTCGGGGCGCGAAAAGGAAATCAACGCCTTCCGGTCCATGGCCAATGCGCTCCTCCTTGGGCGGCTGGGTAACGCCACTCTTGTCGTCGAAGGCGCATCGGGAGCGGGCAAAAGCGCTTTGATGGCACAATTCCAAGAGGAGATGCGCACGCTGCCTCCCTCCGGGTCGGGGGCTAGGCGCTGGCTCCCCGTGATGCTCGACGGTGCGCTGGCCATGTCGCCACAGGCGATCATGTCGGTGGTGGATGAGGCCATCGCCAAGCGGCTAGCCCAAGACCTGCTGTCCGCCACAGCGGCTGACAGCGCTGACAGGGAGGCGCGGTTCCACGCGTTTCTCGGCGAGGGGAGTGCGCGGAAGGCCAAGCAGGGGGTCAAGACCATCGCTGAATCAATGCTTCAACAGGGTTTCAGCGTGATGGGTTTTCAAATGAGCGCCGCCCCAAGTGGACCGTTGGAGGACATCGAGACTGTGTCGGCCAAACGTTCCCATCAATGGAACGACTGGCAAATCGTCCTGCTCATCGACGAGGCGCAGGGGATATCCCCTCATGGGCCAGCGGCGGTTGGGGGCACTTTGTCCTCCATCCACCAAGGCCTCGTCCACGTTCCCCTGTCATTTTGCGCCTTCGGACTGCCTGGCACGGCGGAGGCATTGTCCGACGTGGGCGTCTCCCGCACCTCCATTGGCCACGACCTGCCGCTGTCTGGCTTGGATGACCGCGCCTCCCGAATGGCGGTGCGCCGCTGCTTCACTCAGTACGGCGTGGCCCATGCGCAGGCGTGGGAGCTTGCCATCCTCAAGCGCAGCGCCAACTGGCCACAGCACTTAGCGACCTACCTGCATGCCGCCTTGACAATCCTACAGACCAACGCCCCCTCGCCGGAGGTCATGGGTGATGCGCGGCGGTCCCCGCTCAGCGAGGCCATCGCCTTGGGCGATGCGGGACGGAAGGCGTATTACGGACGGCGCCTGCGAGGCATGACGCGGGACAATCCCCTGTTCCGCGACTACGCTGCCGATTTGGCGGAGGCGCTTCGGGGGGCGGACCGTCCGCCGCTTGAATCAGAGGTCACCCGCAACATTATGCAGAGACATGGCGTGCCCGTTGAGGTGGCGGCAGACTTTCTGCGCAGGGCAAAGCACAACGGCTTGCTGGAGACTGACGACGAGGGAAGGTGCTCCATGCCCATCCCGTCCTTCGCCAGCCACCTGCTGGGCGAGGCGGCCCGGAACGCGAACGGGCCTGCGGCCGTCTGACGGTGTAACGCTCACTTTGCCAGCTTGCAGTGCTGCATCGGGGTTGTATGCTGGCTTATCCCGAAGCTCCGGATCGTTCAATGTGCCGAAGTTCATCGTCTGCGCCCTAACGGCTCTTTGCACTGCTACTGCACTCGCTGAAACAGAATTGGCGATTATTGTCGCCGTCCCTGAATCGTTCGAAAGAACGGACCGTTTCTTCGACGTCTGTGCAGATACTGTGGCCCGCGGCTACGGCTGTTTGGCCCATGGCTACGACGTCATCCGGGTTGATCTCCAGGTCACCAAGGTTCTGCTTGGCCCCATTGATAAAGGTCGGATGACGGTTGAAGCGACGGACGGATATCTTCGTCACAACTCCCGCGCATCCGGGAGCAATCGCCACCTCTTCATTTTGCGTAAACAGTCCGAACAGGTGGATCGTCCGCCTATCTACTTCGTTGCCGAAGCTGATCCAATCCTTGAAAAAGCCCGCACGGTGTTTCCGATCGAAGACTACCTGTCCGATGCCGTCTGGCTGTCGATAGAGACTCCATTCGTTCCCACGGAACACTGCTACACCGTGAGGGAGATCTCTCAGTTGATCGGAAATCAGGCTGACTGACTGTCGACGCAACTCAAGAAACCTATCGGAATCCACCCCAATGAACAGGCGCGGGGGTTAGCCCCCCCCCAAAACCAAACAACCCCCCCCCCCCGGTGGCGCATGGGGCATCAGGCCCCCACCCAATAAAAAAAAAGATTAAACAAAATCA
>JAPPIX010000147.1:0-8145 GCA_028820495.1 Gammaproteobacteria bacterium | reverse complement strand
TGTTAAACCTGGCTCATTTATTTTCTAGCAAAAAAAATAAAAAATTCTAACCCCCCCCAAATCAACAGGCGCGGAGTTTCGCGCCAGCGAAACTCCAACGAACCCGCGCAGCGGGTTCGCGCTTGCGCCATCTGGCCCCTGACCATTAAAGTCATCGTTTACCCATTCGCAACGGTGGCTTGAAGTGCGTTGGTTGCTAATTGCCTTGGTCATGTCGCTGGTGGCCACCTGCGGCCAGAAAGGCCCTCTCTACTTGCCCGGTGAGGAATCCGCGCTGACCCACGCCGAGCACCGCCTGAGAGCAATCTAGTGGCTTTCCAGTTGCAAGGCGGCGCGCTCTGCGCTGGCCCGGTTTCGCTCGCCCGCATCGCCGAAGCCGTGGGCACGCCCACCTACGTCTATTCGGCGGACGGCATCAGCGCCCAGTACCGGCGGCTTGAGGCAGCATTCGCCGAAGTTCCCGCTGAAATCTGCTATGCGGTCAAGGCCAATTCGAACCTCGGCGTACTGCGCCTGATGAATGAACTCGGCGCGGGCTTCGACATCGTGTCCGGCGGCGAACTGCAGCGCGTCGTCGCGGCCGGGGCGCTTCCGGAGACCGTGGTGTTTTCCGGGGTGGGCAAGTCCGAGGCCGAAATCAACCTGGGCCTGAAGCTGGGCATCCGCTGCTTCAACGTCGAAAGCGCCGCGGAACTGCAGCGCATCGCTCGCCAAGCGGAACGGCTGCATCGAATCGCGCCGGTGGCGCTGCGCGTCAATCCCGACGTGGACGCCCGCACCCACCCCTACATCGCCACGGGGCTCAAGGAGAACAAGTTCGGCGTCGAAGCCAGCGAAGCCGCTGAGCTGCTCGTTGAGGCCGAGCGCCACCCGTGGCTTGAAGCCTCGGGCCTGGCCTGCCACATTGGCTCCCAAGTCGAGCGGGTCGGTCCCTATCTGGAGGCCTTGGACCGGCTGCTCGATTTACTCGACCAATTGGAGGCTTCAGGAATTGAGCTCGGCCACATCGATATCGGCGGTGGCTTCGGGGTCACTTACCAGGATGAGACGCCATTCGAGCCGCGGGAGTTGGCCACCGCCGCCAAGGCGCGTCTCAACGGCCGGCCGCAAACCCTGGTCCTTGAACCCGGCCGCTTTCTGACCGCCAACGCCGGCGTGCTGCTCACCAGGGTCGAATACCTCAAGCCGGGCAAAAAGGACAGCCAGCATAGCTTCGCCGTGGTGGACGCCGCCATGAACGACCTGTTGCGGCCGGCCCTCTACCAATCTTGGCATCGGGTGGAGCGGGTGCTGCCCGCCGGCGACGATGCCTTGACCGCCTGTTGGGACATCGTCGGCCCGATCTGCGAAAGCGGCGACTTCCTGGCCCGGCAGCGGGAACTGGCCTTGGCACCGGGCGATTTGCTGGCGGTGCGTTCGGCAGGTGCCTACGGGATGGCGCAGAGCTCCAACTACAACGCCCGGGGCCGGCCTGCCGAGGTGCTGGTGGAGGGCGACCGCTTTCGCGTGGTGCGCCGCCGTGAGCACATCAACGACCAATTGGCCCTTGAACGGATCGATGCCGATGGGTGAGCCGCTCCGATTCGCCAAGATGCACGGTCTCGGCAATGACTTCATGGTCATCGACTTGGTGACCCAGGACTTTCGGCTAACGCCGCCGCTCATCCGCCGTTGGGCGGATCGCAAAACCGGCATCGGCTTCGATCAGCTGCTGGCCGTTGAGCCGCCGACGGCCCCGGACGTTGACTTCGACTACCGCATCTTCAACGCTGACGGCAGCCCTGCCGAGCAGTGCGGCAACGGCGCCCGCTGCATCGTGCGCTTCATTCACGACCGGCAATTGAGCTTCAAGCCCTGTTTGACGTTGGGCTCCGATGGCGGCCAAGTGAGCGGCGCACTGGCCGGTCGCGATGTGGAAATCGAGCTCCAAGCGCCTGCAACGGATCCGGATGAGGTGCCCTTCAGCACGGCTCAGAACGACGTTTCGCCAGCCGAGCCAAAGGGTGCGTGGCGCGTCAACACCGCTAACGGCAGCATGGACTTAACGCCCCTATCCGTGGGCAACCCGCACGGCGTGATCTTCGTGGATCGCATTTCTTCCGCGCCCGTGGCCGAGGTGGGCGGCGAACTCAGCCGCCACCCCTGCTTCCCCGAAGGCGCCAACATCGGCTTCTGCGAGATAGTCGATCCGGGCTACGTGCGGCTGCGCGTCCATGAACGCGGAGTGGGGGAAACCCGGGCCTGCGGCACTGGCGCTTGCGCCGCCGTGGTGGCTGGCCGCCTGCACGGCTGGCTCGACCCGCGGGTCAAGGTCTCCCTGCCCGGCGGCAAGGTATGGGTCCACTGGCAGGGCGCGGGTGCGCCCGTTAGAATGGCGGGTGCCGCCACCTTGGTTTACGAAGGCAGACTCAACTTGTGAGTGAGCCGCAATTGGTTGAAGTGGTCGAACAGCAGGTCATTGACTACCTCAAGCGCTATCCTGACTTTTTCCAAACCCACCCCGCGCTGCTCTCCGAACTGGCCCTGCCGCACCGATCCGGGGGCGCCATCTCGCTGATCGAACGGCAGGTCGAAGTCCTCCGGGAGCGCAACATTCGGGTGCATCGGCAGCTCAACGACCTACTCCAAACCGCCCGGGCCAACGATGGCTTGTTTGCCAAAACCCGCTCCCTGACCTTGGCGCTGCTCGACGTGTCCAGTTGGCACGAGCTGAACGAGGTGCTGGCCACCCACCTGCTGGTGGACTTCGATGCCGACTTCGTCTGCTGCCATCTGCAGCGCGAGCACCTGAACCTCGACCATCTGCGCGGCCACGCCGACGCTCTCCCCACCGCCGGCTTGGTTCACAACTCGCAACCGCTCTGCTCAACCTTGCGGGCTGGAGAACTCAAGGCCGTATTCCCTGTTCAGGACCACGACGCCGACGGCAGCGCCGTGCTGTTGCCCTTGGCGCTGAAAGCCGGCGAGGGCTGCTTGGCCGTGGGCAGCCGTAGGCCGGACCATTTCGCCTCGGACATGGACACCCTGTTCATCGGCTACATCGGCGATGTGCTGGCGCGCATCATCGATCACTTGATTTCTTGATCGCGGGATGAGGTTGTAAAGTGAGTCACATATGCGCCCAGCAACCGCCCTCTTGTCGGCCTGAGGCATCGCCTCGTTAGGATTAACCATGGATGCGCATCTGCAGGGCTTTCTGGATTACCTGACCTACGAGAAGCGCTATTCGGCCCATACGCTCAAGGCCTATCAGCGTGACATTGAGCGGTTCGCGGCTGCCAACGGCGAGGCTTGGGGCGAGATCAAGCCCAATCAGGTGTCGTCGATGGTGGCCAAGCTGCGCAGTGGGGGCGCGAGCCCGCGGACCTGCCAGCGCCTGCTCTCCAGCCTGCGCAGCTTCTTCCGCTACCTGGAGAAGCAGGGGGTTGTGAACGCCAATCCGGCGGCTGGCGTCCGCTCACCCAAGCGCGGCAACCGGCTGCCCAAAACCCTGGACGCCGACCTGACCGCCAAGCTCTTCGACGCCAAGCCCGGGAACGCGTTGGAGAAGCGCGACCTAGCGATGATCGAACTGCTCTATGGCAGCGGCGTTCGCCTCAGTGAACTCGTGAGCATCGACCTCCATGAACTCGACTTAACCAACGGCATGGTTCGGGTAACGGGCAAGGGCGAGAAGACCCGCATCGTGCCTCTAGGGCAACAGTCGATTGCGGCCATCGAGTCCTATTTGGCCACTCGCTCCGGGCTCGAACCCAGCGCAGCGCTGTTCGTCACCCGAACCGGCAAGCGGGTCAGCCCGCGCACCGTCCAGCAGCGCGTCAAGCGCTGGGGACAAGCCCGCCTCGGCAGCAACGTGCTGCATCCGCACCTGTTGCGGCACAGCTTCGCCAGCCACGTTCTCGAGTCGTCCGGCGACCTGCGCGCCGTGCAGGAAATGCTCGGCCACGCCGACATCGCCACCACCCAAATCTACACCCACTTGGATTTTCAGCATCTCGCCAAGGTCTATGACGCCGCCCATCCCAGGGCGGAAAAGCAGACGGGTTGACCTCCCCTGCCCATGCCCCGCCTGCGCGCCATTACTTTCGACCTGGACAATACGCTGTGGGACGTGCGCACGGTCATTGGCGGCGCGGAACGGCGCCTCGTCACCTGGCTTGATGCAGAGATTCCGGCCGCGGCGGCCGTCTATGGAAACAGCACGGACGTCATGGCCATGCGCAGCCGCCTGATTTCCGAACAACCGCAATTGGCGCATGACATTTCCCGCCTGCGGAAGGCCATTCTCCGGCGAGTGATGCGTCAAGCGGGACATGGCGAAGCTGAAGCCCAGCGGTTGGCTGCGCGGGCGTTTCAGGTGTTTATCGAGGCGCGCCACGACATCGAGTTTTTCGACGGCGCCCTGAGCGCCCTAGCCAAGCTGTCGCGTCGCTATGCCTTGGGGTCGCTCACCAACGGCAACGCCGATCCCAAGCGGCTGAAGCTCGACCGCTACTTCTCCTTCAGCTTCTGCGCCGCCGACGTGGGCGCCAGCAAGCCGGCCCCGGAGCTGTTTGAAGCGGCGTTGCGTCACACCGGCGCAGCACCCCACGAGGTGGCGCACATCGGCGACCATCCCATCGACGACATCGCCGGCGCCGCCCACTTGGGGCTGCACACGGTCTGGTTCAACGGCCCCGTGCAGCGGGAGATGCGCGAGGAGCCCGCCACCGCGCCGGCCACCGTCGAAATAACCCATCTCGATGAATTGGTGGACGCGGTGGAGCGGATTGAGGCGCTCTAACCTGCAGACCTTTGACCGGAACCTGCGTTTGCTTCAATAAACGCCTTCACCGCCGCCGATTCGGCCTTGAGCACCGTGCGGCGTTCCGGCAGCCCGCGTAGGGATTCCAAGGCCGGGTGAACGGCCACCGGCTCGCCAACGGCTTCGTTGACCGCCTCCGGGAATTTGGCCGGATGCGCCGCCCCCATGCAGATCACCGGGCTCGGAACCGACAGGCGGCGAGCAGCGGCTAGCCCGACCGCGGTATGCGGATCCGCCACATAGCCGGTGGCCCGATGCACGTCGCGGATGGCCTCCAGGGTGCCGCCGGCATCGACCGCCGTGGCCATGAACACCTCGTCGCCCGGCGGCGGCAGCCGCGCTTCGCCCCGGGCTTGAAAGTCGGCCATGAACGCCCTCAAGGCCTCGGCGTCGCCATCCAAATGGTAGTGCAGGAAACGCTCGAAGTTGCTGGCCACCTGAATGTCCATGGCCGGCGAGATGGTGAAGCGGACCTCGCCCCGGCGGTAGAGGCCGGAAGCGAAGAACACCGAGAGGATGTCGTTCTCGTTGGTGGCGACGATCAGCTTGTCGATGGAAAAGCCCATCCGCTTGGCGACGTAGCCGGCAAAGACATTGCCGAAATTGCCCGTAGGCACGCAGAACGAGGGTGGCGCCGGGCTGCGCAGGCTGGCATAGCCGTAGTAAAGAACTTGGGCGAGCACCCGCGCCCAATTCACCGAATTGACCGCACCGAGGGATAGTCGTCGTTTGAACTCAAGGTCGCCAAACACGCCCTTGAGCAGCATCTGACAGTCGTCAAAGCTGCCCTGAACCGCCAGACAGTGCACGTTGGCGTCCGCCACCGTGGTCATCTGCAGTTCCTGTAGCCGGCTGACGCGGCCTAGGGGGTACATGATGAAGATGTTGATGCCCCGCTGGCCGCGTACGCCGGCGATGGCAGCGCTGCCGGTGTCGCCGCTGGTGGCGCCGAGCAGGTTAAGGCGCTCGCCCCTGGCCTTGAGGATGTAGGCGAACAACCGGCCTAGAAACTGCAAGGCGATGTCCTTGAAGGACAGGGTGGGACCGTGGAAGAGCTCCAGCACCTGAATGGCACCTGCCCGGCGCAGTTCCACGACGTCGCCACAGTCGAAATCGGCGTAGGCCGCATCGACCAGCTCGCTGAGGTCCGATGGCGGAATGTCATCGATGAAGCGGGGCAGCACCGCCTTCGCCAGGTCGGTGAAGCTTAGCTTCGAGAGCGCCTCAAGTTCGCCGCCCACGTCGGGAATGCTTTCAGGGACCAGCAGCCCGCCATCAGGCGCCAAGCCGGTGATGACCGCGTCGCTGAAGGCGAGCGGCGCGGTCTGCCCGCGGGTGCTGACGTATCGCATGGCGGGCTCCTTGGCGGGGCCGTTGGTTGAAGGTGCCGACGTTAGCACAGCGTCGCGTCAGCGCACAGAAGCGCGGATTTGAATGTCGGTTGCCGCCGCGCCCGACCTTGGGCGCGGCGGCAACCTCCCAAGCCTTAGGCCTGCACGAACTCCGGGTAGGCTTCGATGCCCGTCTCGGCCAGGTCGGCGCCCGTGTACTCCTCTTCTTCGGAAATGCGGATGCCCATCGCCTTCTTGAGGGCGTACCAGACGATCAGGCTGGTGATGAAGGTCCAAGCGAAAATCACCATGATGCCAATCACTTGCGCACCCAAACTGCCCTCGGGGTCGGTGAAAGCGGCTGCCAGCAGCCCCCAGATACCAGCGGTGCCGTGTACCGATATGGCACCCACCGGATCGTCGATCTTGAGCTTGTCGAGCATCGTGATGGAGAACACCACGATGACCCCGCCAACAGCGCCGACCAACACGGACGCATAGATGCTGCCCGTCAACGGCGACGCGGTGATCGAGACCAGACCGGCCAGGGCGCCGTTCAACGCCATGGTGAGGTCGGCCTTGCCGAACAGCAGCCGGGCCAAGATCAACGCCGCCACCAAGCCGCCGCAGGCGGCGATGTTGGTGTTGACAAACACCTGCGCCACCGCGTTGGCCTCATCGACGTTGCTGACCTTCAACTCCGACCCGCCGTTGAACCCGAACCAGCCGAACCAAAGGATGAACATGCCCAGCGTCGCCAACGGCATGTTGGCACCGGGCAGGGCGTTCACCCTGCCGTCCGCGCCGTACTTGCCGCTGCGCGGCCCGAGCAGCAGCACCCCGGCCAACGCTGCGGTGGCACCGCACATGTGAACCACGCCGGAGCCGGCAAAGTCCACGAAACCGAGCGCGTCCAAGGCCCCGCCGCCCCACTTCCAGAAGCCCTGCACGGGGTAGATGAATCCGGTCATCACCACCGCAAACGCCAGGAACGCCCATAACTTCATGCGTTCCGCCACGGCACCGGAGACGATGGACATCGCCGTCGCCACGAACACCACCTGGAAGAAGTAGTCCGAACGGGCGGAATAGTAGGTGTCGCCACCCGAGGCCAGCACCGCTTCCGCGGTGTGCTCCTCGCCGATGCCGAGACCCAAGATGGGCAGCCAAGCGCCTTCGCCCGCACCTGGGTACATGATGTAGTAGCCGCAAATCATGTACATGATGCAGGCGATCGCGAACAGCGCGACGTTCTTGGTGAGAATTTCCGAGGTGTTCTTGGCGCGAACCATGCCAGCTTCAAGCATGGCAAAGCCCGGCGCCATGAACATCACCAACACCCCCATGACCAAAAAGTAGAAGGTGTCGAGCGCGTAGTTGGTTTGAATCAGATCTTCCACAATCTTTTTTCCCTTGCTGTGAGTCCGGCGCTAGACCGCGTCGGACCCGGTTTCTCCGGTGCGGATGCGCACCACTTCCTCCAAAGAGGTGACGAAAATCTTTCCGTCGCCCACTTTGCCCGTGTTTGCGGAGCTGGTGATGGCCTCCAGCACCTGGTCGAGCAGGCCGTCGTCAGCCGCGACTTCGACCTTGACCTTGGGCAGGAAGTCCACGACGTACTCGGCGCCCCTGTAGAGCTCGGTGTGGCCCTTCTGGCGCCCGAAGCCCTTGACTTCGGTCACCGTCATGCCTTGGACACCGATGGCGGAAAGCGCTTCGCGCACGTCGTCGAGCTTGAAGGGCTTGATGATGGCTGTAATGAGTTTCATAGGTTTTCTCCTGTTGGATGTGGAAGATCCATAAGCGCCGCCCTAGCCTATAAGCCAGCTACGGGTAGCGCAAAAGGATTTTCGCTCAATTACAGGCTTTTCGATACCGAAACCACCACCGTGGTGTCGCAACCCGAGAATCCATCGAAGCACTCGCTCCCGCTCAGGTTGGTGCCAACGAGGGCAATGCCCCAGTCCAGGCCCATGCCGGAGGTGCCGAGGCCCACCGAGTAGTCGATGT
>JAPPIX010000317.1 GCA_028820495.1 Gammaproteobacteria bacterium | reverse complement strand
GCTTTACGCTCCACCCATTTGCCGTCCTGGTAGAACGCCTGCCAGCCGGTGGCCTTGCCGTCGATCTCGGATTGCACGTATTGCTGCGCCGTTTTGCGGCTGTAACGAATGACCGTCGGCGTACCGTCGGGGTCCTCGGTCGGCGCCGAGAGCAGGTACTTGAACTTGGGGTCGAGCTCATTGGCGTGGGGCAGCAGTTCGGCGACCTTCGGCGCCCGCGTCTCCCGGTTCTTGGGAAACTGGCTGGCGGCCAGGAAGATGCCCGATGCGCCGTCGCGCAGCAGGTAGTGGTCGTCCACCGTTTCGCAGCGCAGTTCCGGCATTGGCACCGGGTCGGCCTTCGGCGGTGCCGGCTGGCCGCTGCGCAGCAGCTTGCGGGTGTTGGCGCAGGCGGTGCAGCCGAAGTACTTGCCGAAGCGGCCCGTCTTCAATTGCATCTCCGCCCCGCAGCGGTCGCACTCGAGCACCGGCCCTTCGTAGCCCTTGACGCGGAATTGCCCCTCCTCCACCTCGAAACCGGCGCAGTCCGGGTTGTTGCCGCAGACGTGCAGCTTGCGCGTCTCGTCCACCAGGTAGCAGGTCATCGGCGTTTCGCAGCGTGGGCACCGGCGGCGGCTGCGCAGCAGCTTCGACTCGCCTTCGTCGTCGATGTCCACATCCACCGCTTCCTCGCCGGGCGTGAGGTTCATCGTGTTCTGGCAGCGCTCCTTGGGCGGCAATGCGTACCCCGAACAGCCTAGAAAAACGCCCGTGCC
Organism: Gammaproteobacteria bacterium; assembly: GCA_028820495.1. GTDB lineage: Bacteria > Pseudomonadota > Gammaproteobacteria > Pseudomonadales > Azotimanducaceae > Azophilus. Next base: position 17,028 of record JAPPIX010000317.1, on the reverse strand, counting down.
CGCAGTGCGCAGCTGCATGGACCGGCCGCATTTCGCACAGGCGATGCCGGTTTCCGTCGGGGTGTTGGGGCGCATGCCGCCGTCGCTGCGGGCGACCCTCAGCTTGGCGCTGAAATCGCCGTAGAACGTATCGAGCACGCCCCGCCAGTTGGCCTCGCCCTCGGCGATCTGGTCGAGCTCCTGCTCCAGGGCAGCGGTGAAGCCGTAGTCCATGAGGTTGCTGAACTGCTCCACGAGCCGGTCGGTGACCAACTCGCCGACCTTCTCGGCGTGGAAGCGGCGGTTGACGATGCTGACGTAGCCACGCTCCTGGATGGTGGAGATGATGGCGGCGTAGGTGGACGGGCGGCCGATGCCGCGTTTTTCCAGCTCGCGGACGAGGCTGGCCTCGCCGTAGCGGGCAGGCGGCTTGGTGAAGTGCTGCGCCGCCTCGGCATCCAACAGGGCCAAGGCTTCGCCGACGGCGAGATCCGGCAAGGGCTTGGCGTCGTCCCCTCTGGTCATTGAGGGCAGCGCCCGGGTGTGGCCGTCGAACAACTGGATGCGGCCGCGAATGCGCAACTCGAACTCGCCGCCACTGGCCAGCACCGTGGTGGCGAGGTATTCCGCATCCGGCATCTGGCAGGCTATGAACTGCCGGCGGATCAGGTCGTAGAGCCTTGCTGCGTCTTCGGCCACGCCGGACAGCCCCTCGGGGGGTGTGGCCACGTTGGTCGGGCGAATGGCTTCGTGGGCCTCCTGGGCCCCTTTCTTGCTGGTGTACGAACGGGGCTTTTCGGGCAGGTAACGCTGGCCGAAATCAGCCTTGATGTGGTCGCGGCAGGCGGCCACCGCCTCGCCGCTGAGATTGGTCGAGTCCGTGCGCATGTAGGTGATGTGGCCCGCTTCGTAGAGCCGCTGCGCCAAGGTCATGGTGCGCTTGACGCCGAAGCCCAAGCGGCCGCTGGCGGCCTGCTGCAGGGTGGAGGTGATGAGCGGCGGATGGGGACGGGTCTTGGTCGGCCGGTCGGTGCGGTCGCTGACTTCAAAGCGGCGTTGTCGAAGCCGGCCAAGCGCGTCCTCAGCGGCCGCCTGGTTGCCGGGACGGAAGGCCTTGCCGTCCTCCTTGACCACTTGGAAGCGCAACGGCTCCGCCTCGTCCTGGCGTTTGAGATCGGCGAACAGTTCCCAATACTCCTCGGGCTTGAAAGCTCGAATCTCCCGCTCCCGCTCCACCACCAGCCGCACCGCAACCGACTGCACGCGCCCCGCCGACAGGCCCCGCGCCACCTTGGCCCAGAGCAGCGGGGAGAGTTCGAAGCCCACCACCCGGTCGAGGAAGCGGCGCGCCTGCTGGGCGTTGACCCGGTCCATGTCCAATTCGCTGGGCGAACGAAAGGCGTCCTGTATGGCCTTGCGGGTGATCTCGTTGAAGACCACGCGCCGATAGCGGTCAGCGCGCCCGCCGATGGTTTCGCGCAGGTGCCAAGCGATCGCTTCCCCCTCCCGGTCCAGATCGGTGGCGAGGTAAACCGCATCGGCCCGCGCCGCCAAGCGCGACAGCTCATCGACCACTTTCTCCTTGCCGGGCAGCACTTCGTAGTCCGCCTGCCACTGGTTGTCCGGGTCCACGCCCATGCGCCGCACCAGCTGCTCCCGCGCCCGGCGCTCCCGCTGGGCGGCCGACAGTTTGGGGGCCTTGGACGCCCCGCTGCGTTGGCTGGCGCCGCCGGTCTTGGCGCCTTTGCCGGTCGGCAGATCCCGGATGTGGCCGACGCTGGACTTGACGACGTAGTCCTTGCCCAGATAGCGGTTGATGGTGCGCGCCTTCGCAGGCGATTCGACGATGACGAGTGATCGGGCCAAGACTGCTTCCGGTTGGTGGAGCCGCGCGTAGAGGGCGCTGACGGAGACGGGCGCCGTTATACGGCTAGGGCAAAACGGCTGTCAAGGCGTGCGCCTGCGGCGCACGTGCGAGTTGCTACGCAACTCGGCGCAGGACCACAACATCGCACTCTGTTGTCACTGCCCCAATCAGTTACCCTGTGACCAGCGGCCGTTCCTTGAATCCCCATTCTGCTGAACTGGAGTTTTCCTATGAGCGTGAGAACGTGGTCGGCTTACGTCTTGACGGGGGCGGCTGGGCTCTGGAGTGCGCGCTGCTCGGCATCAAGCATCGACGAAGTCGTTGATGCGGCTTTCCAGCCCGTCGCCAAGGCGATGTCCGAGTTCGTGTTCTTCGCGGTGCCGGTGGGCGATGCGCAATTGCCGTTGATCGTGCTTTGGCTGATCGCCGGCGCCGTTTTTTTCACCTTCTATTTCCGCTTCATCAACATTCGCGGCTTTGCCCATGCCATGCGCATCGTGAGCGGCAAATTGGACGGAGACTCGAAGGGCGCTGGAGAGGTTACCCACTTCCAGGCCCTCACGACGGCCGTTTCCGGCACGGTGGGCGTCGGCAACATCGTGCATGTGGCGGTGGCGATCTCCATCGGCGGGCCGGGGGCCACCTTCTGGCTGATCGTCGCCGGCTTTCTCGGCATGGCTTCGAAGTTCGTGGAATGCACCCTAGGCGTCAAGTACCGCCAGGAGAACGCCGACGGCTCGGTATCCGGCGGGCCGATGTTCTACTTGGACAAGGGGCTTAAGGAACTGCGCCTGCCGCGGCTCGGCAAGGCCATGGCGTGGTACTACGCTGTCTGCATCATCATCGGTTGCCTCGGTGCCGGCTGCATGTTCCAAGCCAATCAGGCTTACGTTCAGTTCGTCAACGTGACTGGGGGCGAACACAGCGTATTCGCCGACCGGGGCTGGCTGTTTGGCCTGGGGCTGGCGATGCTGGTGGCGCTGGTCATCGTCGGCGGCATCCGCAGCATCGCCCGCGTCACCGCCCGCTTGGTGCCCTTCATGGCGCTGCTTTACCTCGGCACCGCGCTGGTCGTCATCGGCGCCAACTACGCCGACATTCCGGGCGCCCTCGGCGCCATCGTGACCCAAGCCTTTACGCCGGAAGGCGCCACGGGCGGCTTCTTCGCGGTGTTGATCCTCGGCTTTCGCCGCGCCGCCTTTTCCAACGAGGCCGGCATCGGCTCCTCATCCATCGCCCACGCGGCGGTGAAGACCGGGGAGCCCCTGACCCAGGGCTTCGTGGCCATGCTCGAACCCTTCATCGACACCGTGGTGATCTGCACCGTGACCGCCCTGGTGATCACGGTCACCGTCTATGACCCGGCGCTGCTGACCGACGGCACGATGAGCGGGGTGGAGCTGACCTCGTCGGCCTTTGCCAGCGTCATTCCCTGGTTCCCCTACCCGCTGGCGGTGGTGATCATGCTGTTCGCCTACTCGACCATGATCTCCTGGTCCTACTACGGCTTGGAGGGCTGCATCTGCCTGTTTGGCAACAGGCGCAGCGCCAAGGTGGCCTTCAACGCCATCTTCTGCGCCTTCGTGGTCGTCGGCTGCACCACGCAACTCGATGCGGTGCTGGATTTTTCAGATGCGATGATCTTCGCCATGGCGCTGGCCAACGTGCTGGGCCTCTACCTGCTCGCGCCCTTGGTCAAGCGGGACCTGGATGCCTACTGGCGGCGAGTCAGGGGCTGACCTTCGGGCAGAGACCCCATAAGCGTCAAACTGCCTCACTCGTGGGGCGGTGACTGGACCGTCGCCTCCCCCCAGACAATTGCCAGCCCCGCTGTGCGACATTCGCCATATGTTCCCCTGCCGCGCGCGGGAGTTCTGCGGCCCCCGGCCCGAGAAGCCCAACACACTCAGGGGGTTGAACGCAAACCGGCGACTCTAGGCGGGTCGCCGAGATCGCCCATGCCCGCGGACAGGGCGCAGCGCCACACGCCATCATGGCCACCATGGAGCACGATGCCCTGAGCAAGCTTTTCTTCGTTCTGCCCCCGGTGCAGGCTGACGTGCTGCGCATTGTCGCCAAGGGTTGGGTCCACCTCCTAGAACTCGAGTCGCTGGAGCGGGTCAGCGCCGAGCACGCCGCGCCGGACCTCACCCAGCGAGCCGGCGACCAAGCGTGGCGGGTGCGCTTCCGTCACGGGCCGGCGGCGAAAGGGGCGCCGTCCTGGCTGCTGGTGCCAATGGAGTTCCAGTCGAGCATCGACCAGGACATGGACGTGTGCATCCGGGAGTATGTGGAGCGCCACCTCGGTGCGCTCCGCCGGGAGGGGCCGTGGGAGGGTGGGGATCCACCGGTGCTGCCTGTGGTGGTTTATGACGGCCTGGCTCGCTGGCGGCGGGGTGCCGGACCGTTGGACGGCTTGCCCGATGCGGCGGCTCGGCCGCTAGCGCCGCTTCAGCCTGGGGGCTGGGCGCTGCTTGACGCCGGGGACGGGGCATTGGAGGATTGGCCCGACGGTAACCGGGTGACGGCTTGGGTGCGGCTGCTGCGCGCCGGTTCGGCGGCGGCGCTGCGATCGGCGCTTGGTGGCGGCCTTGCGGACTTTCCGAGTCCGGAGGATGTGGAGTTCCGCAAGGCGCTGCGCCTCTGGGCGCTGGCGCTGCTGAGGGCCAAGGCATGGGACCGCGACGGACTGGCAGCAATTGAGGATGATCAGGGAGAGAGTGAGATGACGACTTTGCTTGAGGCGAACGGCAGGAAGATCCGGGCGGACATATTTGAGCAGGGCAGGACCGAAGGCGTTGCCCAAGGCATGGAACGGGGCAGGACGGAGGGTGTTGAACAGGGCCGTTCGGAGGAACGGGAGCGGCTGCGGCAAGAGCTGGCTGCTCTGAGGCTGGACCCGGAGACGGCGGCGCGGGTATCCAAGCTGCTGGACCCCGGGGGGTGACCAGCACAGGGCAGCCACGCAGGATAGCGCCTTGGCGACTTCGTGACGAATGGAGCGCTTCGCCCTATGGCTCCCAACAGGTTAACGCCTACCCGCTCTCAGCGGCGCGTTCGCGGGCTTTGGCCTTTGCTCTTTCCACCGTTTCCGAGCCAAGCTTTGAGTTGCGGATCACCGCAGCAGCCGACTTTGATGCCCGATAGCGTCCGGCGACGTCTTCATGCTCTACCCAATCGCCGTTGCCCATTCAAGAACTCCAGATTTTGAACCTTGGCAGAGAGTATAGGGGTCTGAATGTCAGAACCACATGCCTGATGGTCAACAGCGCCAGTGTCGATTATCGAAAGTGGCTGGAGCGCTGCCCCTTCTGGATTGGATAGGGCCTGCCTTCGAACACCGTTCCCCAGACCGGAATGTCCTTGACTTGCATGGGCGCAACATCAAACGGACCGGCTTCCAGCACGGTGAAGTCCGCCCGCTTGCCCGCCACGATGCTGCCGATCTCCTGCTCCATGCGCAGCGCAAAGGCGGCATCGATGGTGACGGCGCGCAACGCCTGCTCCACGGTGATCCGTTCCGGCGGCGCCATCAGGGAGCCTTCGGAAGTGACCCGGTTGACGGCCACCCAGGCTAGGGTGAGCGGTGCCGCCGGCGCCATGGTGAAGTCTGAATGCAGGGAGGTGGGAATGCCGTTGCGCACCATGGCGCCGATGCGTGACATCTGCGAAGCGCGGTCGTAGCCGAGCCCCTGGGCGGCGTAGAGGTCTCCCAGCGCCCAGATGTAGTAGGGCTGCGCGGAGATGACCGCGCCCAGCCGGCCCGCTCGCCGGAGCTGGTCGTTGGTGGCAAAGCCGACGTGATGCAGGGTCGTGCGATGGTCCGGTCGAGGGCTCGCGGTCAGTGCGCGTTCCAGGATGTTGAGCACCACATCCATCCCCTCGTCGCCGTTGACGTGAACGTGAAGTTGGTAGCTCCGATCCCAGAACAGCCGGGCCAGCGCTTCCAGTTCAGCGGGCGGGGTCAGCCACTTGCCCTTGTGGCCGTCGATGTAGCCGGGGGGATTCATGCGCATGTACTGGGCGAAGAATCCCCCGTCGGCCAGCAGTTTCATATGCCGGCCGATGCGCACATTCGGCGATGCCGCTGCCGGGAAGTCCTCGAATGCCTGCAGCCAGGCGTCGCGTTCGGAAGCGTCCGGCAGGCTTGATGCAGCGGGCACCAGCACGATGCGCACCGGCGAGGACTCGCAGTCGAAGGTCGCCCGCAGCAGGGCCGCCTCCTGTTCGAGCCCAAAGTACATGCCAACGCCCATGTCGGCGATGGTGGTGACGCCGCCCTGGTGGACGATCGAGCGCACCGCTTCGAGCCCGGCTTGGCGGCGCTCCGGCGTCAGCAGGAAGGGAACCAAGCGGCCAAGGGCGGCGGACAGCCCACGCTCAGAGAACAGGCCCTGCTCGAAATCCACATCGACCGGCTCCTCATCCACTGCCGGATCGAATCCGAGCCATTGCAGCGCGGCGGAGTTGACCACAACCTCGTGGAACGACCGCTGCCAGAGAATCACTGGGCGGTGCGGTGCGATCCGGTCGAGATCGGGGCGGCGCACTACGCCGTGCCACAGCTCGTGATAGCCCCAGGTGATGAAGGGTTCATCGCCGGCGCCGGCTTCCGCCGCCGCGGCCGCGACCTGTTCGAGATAGGCGCTGCGCCCCCGGGTTGGTTCCACTTCCCGGCCCGGCAAGGACCAGCGCTGCGGGGTGATCCAGCGGGTGTTGAGCAGCATGGTCGCCATCAGCGGGTGCAGGTGGTTGTCGATCAGGCCAGGCAGCAGCACCTTGTCCGCGAATCGGTGGTCGATGACGTGATCGCGCGCTTCGCGCCAAGCGCCCATCGAATCGAGGTCGCCGACCGCCACGATGCGTCCGTCGGCAACCGCGACCGCTGTCGCCCGGGGCAGCGACTCGTCCATGGTAATGATGGAGCGAGCAGTGTAGATGCGCAGCGGCTCGGCTAGGGTCGCCAGTGGCCAGGCCGCGAGCAGAAGGACGGTCAGCAACCGCATGAGGTCTCCTGGAGAATGCAAGCCGCGGGTCGTTGGGATGATAGCTGAGCTAGCGCTCTGTTGATCCACTATGTTTCCTGATCGCGGGGAAGGGTTGTCACCTGAGTCAATCGTTGCGCCCGACGACCACCCTCTCGTTGGTCTGAGCCATCGCGTCGTTAGCCTCCGCCTCCCCGGACAATGCCGCCACTTGGCTGCCGATGGACGCCAGGGCATCCTTGAGCTTGGCGACGGCATCGGTTTCCGGCGCTGGCCGCTCTAGCCAATAGCAGCCTAGGTGGCGCCCGCTGAAATCGACCCCCACCACGTCATCAGGCAGGGTGTCGATGAGCGGTTGGAGCTGGTCGAGCCACCCTGCAGGCAGAGCCGTTCCCTCATCCGCAATCCAGCCACGGGCGGAGCGCAACAACCGCCAAGGGGGCGCCGCGTCGGGCATCCGATCCAAGGTCAAGGCGTATCTCGCACTGGCGTGCATGGGCGCGCGCGGTCGCCCCCCGGCCGTCACCCGCTCCACCGCCGCAGCGTCGGGGTTGCGCACCGGCTTCAGCTCCACGGTCAGCCCTAGCCGTCGCGCTTGCGCCCTTAGCCCAGCAAGACGACGGTCCTTCTTGCTCGGCAGCACGTAGAGGATGGGCCCGAAGGCGACAATCAGGACGCCGACGATGATGACCCCGACCCAGATTCCGTCCATGCGCCTCCCGTTTTCCTTATCGCAGCGAAGCTCTTGCAGATGCAGCCCACCTTGAGACTGCGCCACTCTTCCAGTTAGTCTATTCCATTGTCGTTTGGTTGCAGTTGGGTCAACGAAATGAAGCTCTACGTTATCGGCAGCCACCGGCGGCGCGGCCAATTGCTTTGAACGGGTCCCGTGGAAGGCTTTGCCTCGGGCTGGCCGTGGTCTTCGCTCTGTTCACCGACAGCCCGCTGGTCAGCGGAGCCGTAAACACCACGCTCCATGAGCAGCGCCAAGCCTACCGCAAGGCGGTGGACCTCGTGCATGCCGGCCATGTGTCGGCGGCCCTGAAGATGCAGAAGGAGCTGGCCGACTACGTCCTTGCGCCCTACATCACCTACCATCGCAATCGACTGCGCTTGAGCCGTCTGAGCGCGGCTGAGGTCAACGGCTTTCGACACGACTATCCGGACTTGCCGGGCGCCCAACGCATCTTCTGGCAGTGGCTGCAAAGCTTGGCGGCGCGTGGCCAGTGGCGAACGTTCCTGGAGCATTACGAGCCCACCGACAGCGTCGAGCTGCAATGCCTGCGCCTGCGGGCGCTGCACATCACCGGCCAACGGGAAGCCGCCCTGGACGGCGTGGAGGCGCTTTGGACGGTGGGCAAGTCGCAGCCCAAGGCCTGCGACCCCATCTTTCAGATCTGGCAGCGCGAGCGGCTCAACAATGCCATCGCGTGGCGGCGCCTGGGGCTCGCCCTCGACGCCAACCAACGTCTCCTCGCCCGCTACCTGGTCCGATTTTTCTCCTCCGAAGTCAAGGTTTGGGCGCAGGCCCATTACGATGTGCACGTCAATCCCGCCCACATCGAGCGGACTAGCCGCTACCGCACCGATAACGAGTGGTCCCGAGGCGTCATCGCCCATGGGCTGAAGCGGCTGGCCGGGCGGGACGCCGAAGCCGCCCGGGACGCCTGGGCGAAGTACCAAGCCAGCCACGGCTTTTCCGAAGCCGAGCGGCGGCCCATCGACGAAGCCGTCGATGCCGCGCTGGCCGAAGCCGGGCTGCTGGACAGGGTGCCGACGGCGGAGGACTCGGCGGAAACGGCGGCTCGCTTCGCCCTCGCCTACCTCAAGCAGCAAAACTGGCCGCTGCTCCAAGCCTGGATCGAGCGGATGCCGGAGGCGGAGCGTTTCACCGACAAGTGGCAGTACTGGCTGGCTCGGGCCGTGGACGCCTCCCACGACGACTCGGAACGGGCCCGGCTCGCCTACCGTTCGTTGGCCGAAAAACGCTCCTACTACGGCTTCCTAGCCGCGCAGCGGGTCGGTCTTGCCGTGCGGATGAATGATGCTTCGAGAATCATCGGCGAGGCGGAGATGCAGCGGGCGCTTGCCATTCCCGCAGTCGGGCGCACGATCGAGCTGTTTGCCGTCGGCGATGAAGTGAACGCCCGTCGAGAGTTGCTCGGCGTCATTCCCCGGTTGAGCCTTGAAGAGCGCCGGGCGGCAACCGCCATGGTGCAGCGCATCGGCTACACCACCCTCGCCATCCACACCGCCAATCGGGCCGAACTGCGCGATGACCTGGGGCTGCGGTTCCCGGTGCTGCACCAACCCCTGTTTGGACAGGCCAGCCACGCCACCACTGTGCCGTTGCCGCTGCTGCTGGCATTCGCCCGCCAGGAAAGCGCCTTTGAGGCCGATGCCCGCTCGTCAGCCAACGCCAGGGGCGTCCTGCAGATGCTCACCAGCACCGCACGGCTGGCTGCCAAGCGCGCTGGGTTGCCCGCACCGACGTCCAACGGGCTGTACGATCCCGCCATCAACATACCGCTTGGCGCCAGCCATATTGCTTGGCTGCTGCGGCGCTACGACGACGTGCTGCCGTTCGCGGCGGCCGCCTACAATGCCGGTGAGCACCGGGCCGACCGCTGGATGCGCGAGCGCGCGGGCGTTGCGCTGGACGTGTGGATTGACGCAATCCCCTTTCGCGAAACCCGCAACTACGTCCACAACGTGCTGGCCTTCAACCAAATCTACGCCGCCCGCTTCGGTGATGAGACGCCGATGCTGCCCAGCCTCGACTTGGTGGTGACGCCGCGATGAGCGACATGGGGTTGGTGGACATTGGCGCCAACCTGCTCAACGGGCAGTTTCGCGACGACCTCGACGCCGTGCTCGCCCGCGCTAGAAGCGCGGGCCTCGGCCACATCATGGTGACCGCCACCAATGTGCCGGACTCGGCTGACGCCATCGAACTGTGCCGAGGCCCTGCGGATCTATCCTGCACTGTTGGCGTTCACCCTCACGATGCCGCCAAGACCTTGGCAGAGGGCGGGGACTGGGTGGGGGGGTTACGGGCGCTAGCCGCCCAGGAACCGGTTTGCGCCATCGGCGAGGCTGGGCTCGACTTCTATCGCAACTTCTCGCCGCCGGAAGATCAGCATGCCGTGTTCGACGCCCAGATCCTTCTCGCCGCCGAACTCGGCCTGCCACTCTTCGTCCACGACCGGGACAGCGGCGGGGCGGTGTACGACGCCTTGATGAGCCAAGCCGGGCAGCTCAACGGCGTCGTGATCCACTGTTTCACTGGCGATGAAGCGGATCTGCGGCGCTACCTAGCGGCGGGCTTTCACATCGGCATCACCGGCTGGGTCTGCGATCGTCGACGCGGCGAGCGCCTGCGTGGCCTGATCCCGCAGATTCCCCTTGACCGGCTGTTGATCGAAACCGACGCGCCCTTTCTACTGCCCCACGGGGCCGACAGCCCAACCGCGGACAAGCGGCGCAACGAACCCTGCCTGCTGCCCTTCATCGCCCGAGCCATCGCCGATCTGCTGGACATGCCCGCATCGGAGCTGGCCCGCCAAACCGCGGCCAATGCAAGGCGGCTGTTCGGCCTCAGCGAGGGGCCAACAGGCCCATGACGGCATCCCGATCGAGGGGCGGATCGATTTCCCGGCCCGCGAAGCGAAGCACTGGGATGCGTTCGCCGTAGCGCTGCAGCAACTCATCCTCGGTGGCCACGTCCACCACCCGCAAGGCCAGGCCGCTGAGTTCTGGCATACTCAGCAGCATGTCCAGCGCCTGCTCGCATAGGGCGCAGCCGCCGGTCGAGTAAAGAACCAACTCCATGCTTGCATCATACCGCCACGGCGACCGGGCCAGCGTCGCCAAGTACCCCTTGGCCACGGCCGCCGCGTTGCCGTGGCAGGCGGCGGCCGATGGCGCTTGGTGCGAGTTGGTTTTGCCGTCCTGCCCCGCCGCTCACATCATCGTGCCGAGCCTGTCCACTGACCTAAGGGATTGCGCCTATCAGGTGACGCTGCGCACCGCCGATGACCGCTGGACTTTGCAGGCTTTGCCTTCTTTGCCCGCACCCCGCCGGCGCCGGAGCAGCAGCCGATCAGTGAGCGCGCCAACGAGGCCAAGCCTCAGACCGACGAGAGAGCGGTCGCCGGGCACAGAAGTTGATTCGTATGACAACCTCAACCCGCGATCAAGAAAAATAGTCAGCACCCACATCGACTGCTTTCACACCGAAGCCGACCTGCCCGCCAGCCGCCTGCGGTTCACGCTGCGGCAGGCCGCGCCGCCGCCGCGCCATTTGCTGGCCGTCTCGGTGCGCCCCCTCGAAATGCACCCACAGACGCCCAAGGCCACGCGGGTGGTCACGCCGCACCCTCCCGCCATCAGCCAAATGCAGGGACCCCAAGCCATTCAACAGCGAATCTGCTCGCCCACCGCTTTGGCGATGACCCTCAAGGCGGCGGAGGCGGGCATTGACTGGCTCGAGGTGGTGGAGGGATGCTTTGATCAACGTACGCAATCCTACGGTTGCTGGCCGATGGCCATCCGCTGTGCCGCTGGCTATGGCCGGCTCGGGGCGGTGGAGGCGCTGCCTGCCTGGGAGCCAGCCATCCAAGTGCTGCGCGCCGGCTTGCCGATCGTTGCCAGCATCGACTTTGACGCTGGCGAGCTGCCGGGGGCGCCGCTTTCCAAGACCGCGGGCCACTTGGTAACCTGTTACGGCGTTGACGGCGATGCGGTGCTGGTCAACGACCCGGCGGCAGGCGATGCGGCGGGCGTGCCGCGCCGCTACGACCTCGAGGCCTTCAGCCGGGCTTGGCTGCGCCGCCGGGGGGCGGCGTACATCATGCCAGCGCCCTAGGCGGGATCCCGGAGGGCGTCCCGCCCTCGATTAGGCGGCTGGCGTGCGCTTTCCAGGGGAGGCTAGGAGTCTTTTGCATGCAAAAGCGATGAAGCACTTGGGATGGTTCCTGCTGCTCGCGGCGGGCTTTGGCCTGACCACCGCCGGGTTGGTGCTTTGGCACGACCGGGGTTTCGCCTTCACCGGAATGTGGCGGCTCGACGATGGCCTGCATCCGGTCTACCTGCTGATCCTCGGCATCGCCATGATCCCACCGGCATTGGGCGAGATCATCCTGCTTGAGCAGCGCCGCGACGATGGCTGAACCTAGGGCTGAGCCCGGGCCGCAGCGAGTCTATCTGCGCCCGGTTAACCGCCGGGACCGGGATGAGTTCATTGCCGTCATGCGTCGCAGCGCGTCGTTGCACGAGCCTTGGATCCACCCGCCCATCACGCGCGAAGCCTTCAGCCGCTACCTCAAGCGCCTGGAGCAGGGCGACCATGTGGGGCTGCTGGTGATCGAGAAGGAAACCGACGCGATCGTGGGCTGCTTCAACATCAACAACATCGTGCGCGGCTCTTTTCTCAGCGCCTCCCTCGGCTATTATGCCGCCCAACCTTACGCGGGACGCGGCTACATGCAGGAGGGGCTTGAACAGGTCATCACATGGGCCGTCGAAAAACTCGGCCTGCACCGCTTGGAGGCAAACATTCAGCCACGCAACCAACGATCCATTGCCTTGGTGCGGCGGTGTGGCTTCAAACGGGAGGGCGTCTCGCCGGACTACCTGTTCATAGCCGGCGCGTGGCGCGACCATGAGCGCTGGACTTGGCTCGACCGGCGCCACGGCCTGCGTCCGCCCTCGTGACGGCCTACGGCACCTGGCCTTCGCCGATCACGCCCCGCCTCGTGGCCGAAGCGGCGGTCGGCATCGGCGATCCGCAGGTCAGCGGCGACGCCGCCCATTGGCTGGAGTCGCGCCCCGCCGAAGGGGGCCGCGTCACCCTGTTCAAGCAGGTCGGAAAGCAGGCCGTGGAGCTCACGCCGAGCCCATACAGCGTCAGGAGCCGCGTCCATGAATACGGCGGCGGCGCCTACCTGCCCACCGACAGCGGCATCTTCTTCGTCAACGACCGGGGTCAGAACATCCATCGGATCGCCGCGGACGGCGGCATCAGCCCGGTCACCGACTCCCCGTCCAGCGTGCGCTACGCGGACTTCTGCTTCGATGCCGCCCGCCGCCGACTGATCGCCGTCACCGAGATTCACGGCGACGGCGAGCCGGAAAACGCACTCGCCGCCATCCACATCGACGACGGCCGTGTGGCCATGCTGCACCAGGGCCACGATTTCTACGCCGCGCCCCGGGTGTCGGCGGACGGCGACGAATTGCTGTTCATCGCCTGGGACCATCCGAACATGCCCTGGGACGGCACCCAACTGCTGCGCTGCCGCCTCGACGGGGACGTCATCGGCGAGGCCGCCGTGATCGCCGGCGGTGCGCGGGAGTCGGTCATGCAGCCGAGTTGGGCGCCGGACGGTGCCGTCCTCTACATCAGCGATCGCAGCGGCTATTGGAACCTCCATCGGCTGGACGAGTCCGGGGATGGGCCGGTGCTGACCGACGACGCCGACTGCGGCGGACCGCCTTGGCAATTCGGGCAGCGCAGCTACGCCTGCCTGAACGAACGTTTCATTGCCGCCTGCCGACACGGCCAAGGCGGGCAGGACTTGGTGTTGATCGACCGTCACAGTGGCTTCGCCAGCCCATTGCTGGAGGATTCGGCTGGCTGCGGGCAGCTTTCGGTCCACGAGAACGACATCTACTTTCTCGCTGCCCACAGCGATCGGCCCTCCGAGTTCGTCCGCCTGAACCCAGGCACCAGCGAAACAACCACGGTGGCTGAGCCGCCGGCGCCGGAGGTGAACCGGGCCTATTTCACCGCACCGGAGCGCATTGCCTACCCGACGCGGGACGGCGAGCAGGCCTACGCCTACCTTTACCGGCCCCACAATCCCGATCACTCAAGCGATGGCGAGAAGCCTCCCTTGCTGACCCTCTGCCACGGCGGGCCGACCGGGGCGGCATCGCCGGCGCTCAAGCTGCTCGTGCAGTTCTACACCAGCCGCGGCTGGCTGGTGGTGGACGTCGACTACCGGGGCAGCGCGGGCTATGGGCGCGCGTACCGGGAGGCCCTGAACGGCCGTTGGGGCGAACTGGACTTAAGCGATTGTGAGGACGCTGTGTACCATCTCGCCGCCCAAGGCGAGGCGGACCCTGCCCGCGCCGCCATCCGCGGCGGCAGCGCCGGCGGCTACACCGTGCTGCGCGCCCTGACCGCAGGCAACGTGTTCCGGGCCGGCGCCAGCCACTACGGCATCGGCGACCTCACCGCCCTGGCCCGCGACACCCACAAGTTCGAGTCCCGCTACCTCGATGCGCTGCTCGGTTCGGAGGAGGCGCTCACCGAGCGCTCGCCCATCAACCACCTCGACGGCCTGAACTGCCCGGTGATCTTCTTTCAAGGCGCCGAGGACCGCATCGTGCCGCCCAACCAGGCCCAAGAGATGGTCGAGGCGCTCCGCGGCAAGGGCCTGCCGGTCGCCTACATCGAGTACCCTGGCGAGGGCCACGGCTTTCGCGACGGGGCCAACATCGCCCACAGCATCGGCGCGGAATACGCCTTCTTCTGCCGGGTCTTTGGTCTGCCGGTGCCCGAAGGCCTCCCGGACATAGAGGTGGAGAACCTGTGACTGGCCCCTGCAACGTCATCGTGCTGCAGGGCGGCCAGTCGCTGGAGGCGGAGATTTCCCGGGTGTCCGCTGCCCAAGTGGCCGCTGGCCTCGAAGCGGCGGGACATCGCGTCACCCGCTTGGAAGTGGACCGGGAAGCCCCAGTGCGGCTGGCCGAGGCTCGCCCGGACGTGGTCTTTCCCGCCCTGCACGGCCCACCGGGCGAGGACGGCACCGTGCAGGGCCTGCTCGACATCCTGCAGTTGCCCTATGTGGGCGGCGGCGTGGCCGCCAGCGCAGCGGCGATGGACAAGATTTGCGCCAAGGCCCTATTCCGTCGCGCCGGGTTGCCGGTCGCCGATGACGTGGTCCTTTTCTCGGGCATCGCCGCCGAGGACGCCGCAGCCCGCATCATCGACGCCCTAGGCGATCAAGTGGTCATCAAGCCGTCCGGCCAGGGCAGCGCCATCGGCATCGCCCGGCTGCCCAAGGCCACCGAGATTACCGCTGCCGTGGCCGATGGGTTGAAGCTCGGCAGCGTCATCGCCGAACCCTTCATCACCGGGCGCGAGATCACGGTCGGCGTGCTCGACCTGCACGGCCAAGCGCCCCACGCTTTCCCGGTGATCGAAATCCGCACCGCGCCGGGCGAGTGGTACGACGCCGTGAACCGCTACCAGGCCGGGGCCAGCGAGCACGTCATCCCTGCCCCGCTGCTCGCCGCCGTCAACGTCGAGCTGCAGCGCATCGCCATCGCCGCCCACCGTGCCTTGGGATTGCGGGACTTATCAAGGGCTGACTTCATCGTCAGCGACGACGAAGGGATACATCTGCTGGAAGTCAACTCCCTGCCGGGAATGACGCCGACCAGCCTGTACCCCGATGGCGCGCGGGCGGATGGGTGGAAGTTTCCCGATCTGCTTGATGCACTTATCAGGAGCGCCGTCAGGCGGAGTTAAAGGCCGCGCCGCGGAGACTGTTGGCCGCTCAAGCCGCATCCACAGGCGCAGGTTCCGCCAAAGGCGGTGTCTTTGGTCGGCAAAGGGGCAAGGTCGCACAGCCTTGCAGCGATGTCGCACAAATCCTGGTGCAGATCGCCGTATTCCCATTGCCCCATAGCCTGTGACAACGTGTTTCTGTCTTCCATCAACCGAGCCGCACCATGCCTGCCCTGGGTTCCCGAACCCATCCAAGCAGCCGCCACTTACTGCGGCAAAGGCGCTGTGCTAACGTTCAGCCCACTGTAGACAGGTACCCTCAAGGAGGTCGCCGTGTCCGAAGCCGAAGCGACGCACGTCCCAGCCCAACCCTCGTTGCGAGCTCGCCCCGCCCACCCAGCGCAGCCACGGCGCGGGGCTCAGGAAGCTGTTCACTACCCGGAATCGGACGGTAGGCCCATGTCTGAGACCGGTCGGCACTGGCACGCCACGGTGGACTTCGCCAAGCCGCTGCATGTCTTTATGCTCAACCGGCCCGATGCTTACGTTGGCAGCGACATGTTCATGTACTTTCGCAAGGGCGACCCGAGCGCCGTCGTGTCGCCGGACGTGTTCGTTGCCTTCGGCGCGCCAAAGGAGCCGCTGCGGGACACTTGGAAGCTGTGGGAGGAAGGTGTTGTGCCCGCCTTCGTGCTGGAGGTCACCTCGAAGTCGACTCAGGACGAGGACGAGGTCGGCAAGAAGGCCGTGTACGAAACCTTGGGAGTGTTGGAGTATTGGCAGTTCGACCCCACGGGCGACTACCTGGATCCCATTCTGAAGGGCCACCGCCTAGGGCCGGAGGGCAGGTACGAGCCGTTGGACTTGGAGGCCCGGGACGGTGGCCTGTGCCGCCATTCGAACGTGCTCGGCTTGGACCTTCGGCTGGAAGGGAGCCAGCTACGCCTGTTCGACCCGGCACAGGACGCGTATCTGCTGACCCACGAAGAGGACTTCAAAGCTCGGCTGCAGGCCGAGGAGGCCCAGCGCTTGGCGGAGGCTGAGCGGGACCAAGAGATCCGCAAGCGCCAAGCTGCGGAGGCGTTGGTAGCAGAGCTAAGGCGGCGGACGAAGTAGGCCGGTCGGAGTCACAACAGGACGTCCGTCCCTGTTCGGTTCCGTGCCAAGGTGCGGTTGGACAGACCGCTATGGCCCAACAAGTTGACAAGGCAGTCCCCAACACAAGGCAGTCCCCTCTCTCGCGTAGTCTGGGTATCCCCATTAGACTACGGTCCGCACACGCCCACCGGGCGAACACTTAGAGGCAGCAAAGTGACAAGCGGCGATCTCAACTGGATTGCCAACTACATCTGGAGCATCGCGGACGATGTGCTCCGCGACCTCTACCAGCGCGGCAAATACCGCGATGTCATCCTCCCCATGACCGTGCTCCGGCGCCTCGATGCCGTTCTGGAGGGCGGAAAGGCCGCTGTGCTCGAAATGAAGGAGAGGCTGGACGAGGCAGGCGTGGTGGAACAGGACGCCATGCTGCGCCAAGCCGCCGGGCAGGCCTTCTACAACACGTCTCGGTTCACGTTGGGGGATCTGCGCGCCCGCGCCAGCCGTGACCGGCTCGAAGCGGACTTCCGCGACTACCTTGACGGTTTCTCCCCGAACGTGCAGGACATCCTCAACTGCTT
>JAPPIX010000220.1 GCA_028820495.1 Gammaproteobacteria bacterium | reverse complement strand
AGTTGGAAATTGCATATGCCTGTTTGTACACTGGTTGACCTCGCGCAGGGTGGATTGCCCGCTTGTCCGCACTTGTCTTAGGCCTCGCCTTCGTTGGCGGCTTCGTCATCATGTCCCTGGAACTGCTCGGCGGGCGGGTCCTCGCCCCCTACTTCGGCAGCAGCATCCACGTCTGGGGCAGCATCATCACGGTGTTCATGGCGAGCCTCGCCTTGGGCTACCTGGCGGGCGGCCGTTGGTCGCTGCGCTCGCCCTCGCTGACCAAGTTCGCCGGCCTGTTCCTCGTGGGCGCGGGCCTGCTGTACCCCTTGGTTTACTTCAGCGAGGCGGCCATGGAGTGGATATTCCATACCATCGAAGACCCGCGCTACGGCTCGCTGGCGGCCTCGATGGTGCTGTTCGTGCTGCCCACGGCGATGCTCGGCATGATATCGCCCTACGCCGTGCGCCTGCTGGTGCGCACCACCGAAGAGTCCGGCAACATCGCGGGGCGCCTGTACTTCGTCTCCACCGCCGGCAGCGCCCTCGGCACCTTGGGCACCAGCTTCTACTTCGTGCTGTGGTGGGAGATCAACACCGTCCTCACCATGCTGACGGCGGCCTTGGTGCTGGCGGGCACGACCGCATTGGTTATTGCGAGGATGCGCAGATGACGGCGCTTCGCGCCGTCCGAGGGCGGGACGCCCTCGTTCCGGAGAATCCTGCCTTCTTCGACGGGAGTTTCGCGCCAGCGAAACTCCAACGCGAACCGAAGGTTCGCGCGGCGTCCCGCCCTCGATTATTGGCCTCGAAGCGGCGCCGACTAGCCACGGCGTTGCTGGGATTGGCGCTGCTGGCACCCTTGGCCTCGGCAGAGGTGGTGCATCGGGAGCGGTCGCTTTACCAGACGATCTTGGTGGTCAAGCAGGGCCGAATCCTGTGCCTGCAATTCAGCCTGCGGCGGGCGCAGCGCAACCAGTCCTGCCTAGACGAGCGCCGCTCGGAGCGCATGGTCCTGGACTACACCCGGATGATGATGGCAGCGCTGTTGTTCGGCCCGGCGCCGCAGCGAATCCTCGTGGTCGGCCTCGGCGGCGGCACGCTGCCGATGGCGTTGACGGCGATCTATCCGCAAGCCCAGTTGGACGCGGTGGAAATCGACCCGGCAGTGGTCGAGGTAGCGAAGCGCCACTTCGGGTTTGCCGAGAGCGAACGGCTTAAAGTCCACGTCGAGGACGCCAGGGTGTTCACCCGGCGGGCGGTGGCCGCCGGCCGCAGCTACGATCTCATCATGCTCGACGCGTTCGGGGCCGACTACATTCCCGAACACCTGATGACCCGCGAATACCTCGCCGACACCCGAGCGCTGCTGACCGGCAACGGCGCTCTAGCCGCCAACACCTTTGCCATCAGCCAGCTCTACGACCACGAATCCGCGACCTACTTCGACGTTTTCGGCCCCTTCTTCAACCTGAAGCTGCCCAGCAGCGGCAACCGCGTCATTCTGGCCGCCAAGACGCAACTGCCCAGCCTGATGACCCTAAACACCCGGGCTGCAGCGCTAGACAAATCCCTAGCGCCTTACGGCATCAAGATCCGCAGCTATCCCCGGCGCCTGAAGAGCGAAATCGACTGGGCCGCCGATACAAGGGTGCTGACGGATCAGTACGCGCCGGCCAACCTGCTACAGACGCAGTAGGCCGATTGGAACAGGAGAACCGCCATGACGGTGAAGACCGGCAGTGAGTACCTCGCCTCCCTGCGCGACGACCGGGAGGTCTGGATGCAGGGCGAACGCATCGAGGACGTCACCGAGGCGCCGGGGCTTGCGCGCGGCGCCCACACCTTGGCGTCGTTCATCGACAAGCAGCACGAAGAGGCCCACCGCGACCTGCTCACCTACGAGGAGGACGGCGAGCGCCACCCCATCTCCTTTCTCATGCCCCGCTCAGCCGACGACGTGCGCCGCCGGGGCACCGCCTTCTATGAATGGGCGCGCTGGTCCAACGGCATGTTCGGGCGCACGCCGGACTACAAGCTGGAGTTCGAGGGCGGGACGCCCTTATCCAAGGAATCCCGCTCCGGAGCGAGCATCCATCTTGCCCTCGATTGGGAATCGTGCGCCCGACTTGCACCAAACTGAGAATTGCTGCTCACCGCCTCGCCAACACTCGTCAACTTGATGGTCAAGGCTTTTCTCGCCATACTTAGCAACTTCCCAGCAACTCCCCGGCGTTGCCGGATTGAAGCACCTGAGGCAGCATGGCCAACGCGTTCGACACATTGCAGGCCGCGAAGCAGCTTGAGGGCTGCGGCTTCGAGCGGCAGCAGGCGGAAGCTGTCGCCGCCGTGGTCCAAAGTGCCCAAGGCGACTTGGCCACCAAAGCCGACCTCACAGCGGCGCTCAAGGCATCGGAAGCCACCCTGAAGATGGAAATGCTCAAGGTAGCGGTTGCCATCATCGGCCTGAACGCAGCGATTACGTTCGGGCTGCTGCGCCTGTTCATGGGCCAAGGCTAGGCATCGGGAGGATTGGCTAGCACACTCGGCAGAACAAGCAAGAGAGACGGCCGGCTCGCTCGTGGAAGTTCTGCTGGCGCTAATCCTCGCCGCGCTGCTGTGGCCGAAAGCCATGCGGGAGTTTCTGTCGGGCTGCTTCGCCGTTTTGGTCGTATTGGCCATCGCCGCGCTGATTCTCAGCAGTTGCGACGGGTAGCCCGCGCCCAACAACCGAAAATCCAAACAGACTTGAAGAGAAATTGCGCAAAGCTCGCGTGAACTCATCGACCCCAAGAATTCTACGGAGTCCTTGCCAAGGCAGAGCGCCGACAGCGGAGGGAAGACCGCCAGCAGGGACAGGCGCACCTCGCGGAGAGTTTAGCAAGTGGATATGGCGCCCCGGGAAGGACTCGAACCTTCAACCTACCCCTTAGGAGGGGGCCGCGCTATCCAGTTGTGCCACCGGGGCTTGCGCTTAGGAGGGGGGATTCTATCGTCAACCCTTGGCTTGCTGAACCCGCAAGGCGGATTCCGTCCAGGTCAGCTACCGCCTCGTCTCAGCTTGTGCAGTTGATAGCCAGGCGGCGGCTCGCTGACCGGGCGCTTGTGCTGCTCGCTCAACAGATGCACATCCGCTTCGGGCAGCGGCGGCAATTCCTCCAAGTCGCCAAGATCACCATAGGGACCGAAGCGCTCCCAATCATCGAACTCATCGGCGGCGGCGAGATTCGCGAACAGCGCAAGATCGTCCGCCGAATCCGAGGCGGCGACGCTGGGCGGCGCTTCTCCCCCGTCGCCAGCCAAGAGCCAAGCGTCCGCATGGCCGCTGCTGCGCGCCTCGGCCAGCTTCGCCGCAGCTTGGCTGCGCACCTCGAAAGGACCGAGCAGCAGCCGATGCCAACGACCGGCGGCGGTATCAAAGGCCCTCACCTGCAGCGGCTCCAAGACGCCCGTGCCGGGCGCCTGCCTCGCCGCTTCCGCGTTGGCGGCGTTTTGGTAACTGCCCAGCACGACCCAAACCGGCGACTCAACAGCAGACGCCGTCAAGGCGAGCGCCAAACCACAACCAAGGGTCAGTACTCGCGTTGCCCTCCTCATGGCCGCGATTCTAGCAGCATTGCGGCACATCGCCGGGCGGGACTTGTTCCAATCAAGCCTCAGCGCCAGGTTGCGCCGCCCACCCAAGTGCCTGCAACGGGCCGCAGGGCTTGGAATTGCACACCCTGATACAAGCCCGCCTGATGTCGGTGATGCGCACCCGGGACATCTACAGGCTGGCTGACGTGTTTGCCGACCTGCGCGACGGCGTCGGCGAACCCTTGCTGCTGGCCGGCCCGGTCTATGACGACCTCTACAACGCCACCGAGGGTGTGCCCAGCATCGTCAACCGACGCGTCGGCGTTCGGGAAATGGCCGTCTATGGCCGCTGGTTCAACCACGTCTTCTTTCAACGCTACGGCTACACCATTCCCGGCTACGGCGTGATTGGCGAGCACGCCCCGCTGGGCACCAGCGAGTTCACCCATCACGATTTCGTGGTGGCCGGGGACTTGGCCGAGGTCACCGCCTACTACGAAACCGTTTTTGGCCTGCTCCCGGAAAACGACCCGGTCATCGATGGCGCTTGGCAGGCCGGTCCCCAAGCGATATTCCAGATGGAGCCCGGGCGCTCCCATTGGTACCGGGGCTTCGTCTCCCCCAACAACGTGAGCGGCAAGCTCAAGTTCTTCTCCTTGGAGGGCCTGCACACCGCCGATGATCGCTCCCCTCGGCAACGCCCTGGGGAACTCGGCATCACGCTGCATTCCCTGTGGACCCCGCGCCTAGGGCTGGTGCATCGCTTGGCCGAGGCAGCGGGACTGAATCCGAGTCCGCAGCAACCCAATGAGTTCGATGAGCCGAGCTTCCTGCTGCGCGGCCCCGACGGCGCAAGCTGGCAGATCATCGAGCGCAAGCAATCCCGTTGGCAGCCGGTCACTCAGTTTCAACTTGTGGATGTGGAAAACTGAAGGGCGGGAACTGATTCTGGCAGGCTGCCCAGCCGTACCTCGGTCAGGCTCAGGTTGTTGCGCCTAGCATCAGCCGGACCGCCGCTCCTTGATGCAAGTCCTGCGGATCAACTCGTCATCAACGAACCAATGCCAGGTCCGTCCCCGGCGATCATTGCCCTCGTTGATCTGGATCATCTCGTACAGGTAGCTGCCCGGCAGGTCCTTGCGCAACCAGTTGAGCACGATGGTGCGCTCATCCACTTCCCAAGCGGAGCCGACGATGCGCTCGTTGTCCCACCAGATGCGCCCGTCCCGATAGATGGCGGGGAATTCGATCTGCTCGCGCTTGCCGTCCGGCCACGTGTAGGTGTTGGTCTGAAAGTAATCGAACGGCCCGGAATCGGGAAAGGTGCAGGCCAAGTGGGATGCGTGGCGGTCCTGCACCGCGCCGTCCGGGTCGATGTGGATGTACTCGCCCAGCCACTCGCCTTCGTGGCGGACCAGCACCGGCATGCCGGATCGAATGTCGCCCATGGTTCCTCCTAGTCGGGTTTCATTAGTCCTTGCGGTATCTCTCAGCAATTCTCGTTTGGCGTCTGGCCACGCTGTTCAGCGCTCAGCACCCTCTTTTTCGCGTCGAATTTGGGCCAAATCGACAGGAAAACGCTTCCCGCGGACGGGCTGAAAGCCATAGTGAGAATTGCTGGGTATCTTTCCTGACTCTTGCAATTTGTAATAAAGATATATCATTATGTCAATCAAGGCGCTTAGTCGAGTCCAATCAAGGAGGCCCGCCATGACGTTTTGCAGATTCCGTTCCCTAGCCCTACGCCTCGTGGCGTTGTTCATGCTGATTCCAGGTACCGGGGCGGCCCAAGGCGCGCCCGAAGCCGCCGAGGCCGACGGTCCGATACCGATAGTGGAGATCCTTGTCACCGCGCGCAAGCGCACCGAGATCTTGCAGGACACGCCGGTGGCCATCACCGCGGTCACGGCGGATCAAATCGAGGATTTTGGGGCGCAGAGTCTCGCCGACCTCTCAAAAATGACGGCCGGCCTGCTGTTTGACTCCGAATTCACCCGCGGCGCCAACCGCCCGGTGATTCGGGGGCAAGCCAACATCCTGGGCGCTTCGGGCGTCTCCTATTTCATCGACGGCGTCTATGTCTCCGGATCCATCGACGACTACGACCTTGGTGACGTGGAACGCATCGAGATCGTCAAGGGTCCCCAAAGCGCGCTGTACGGCCGCAACAGCTACTCCGGCGCCATCAACATCGTGACCCGCTCGCCAGGGGAGAAACTGCGCGCCAGGGTCAAGGCCGAAGCGGCAGGCGATGAGGAATACTCGGTACACGCCTCGATATCGGGGCCGATCAGCGAAAACCTGGCAGGCGGGCTGACCCTTCGGCACTACGAGATGGGTGGCCATGTGAAAAACCAGTTCGACGGCAAGGACATCGGCAAGCAGGAGTCCCGCTCGATCTCCGGGGTGCTCAGGTTCACCCCCAACGAGCGGCTTTCCATCCGGGCCCGCGGCTATTACGCCAAACGCGACGACGGCCAGCCCGGCATCTTCGCCCGACGCTACTTCGACAACAACTGCTACCCGGACGACGGCACTCTGTATGGCGGCGCGGGCCGGTACTTCTGCGGCGTGGTCAAGCCTGGCAACGTCAACATCGACTGGCCGGTGCAGGCACCCGACGCCAGGCTCACCGACGACAACCTGCAGTTGAGCTTCAGAGCGGACTACGATCTCAGCGGCGAGTGGCTACTCACCTACATCGCCGGCTACGGCGAGCGCGACCAGGAGAACGTGTACGACGGGGACTACCTGCCCACCTCGTTTCAGGTGAGCAACTTCACGCCCAACGGCTTCCCGTTTGCCGGGTTCCCAGTTCCCCCGTTCCAGTATGCCTACGTCGGCAGCATGACTGACTTCACCTTTGCCAGCGCCACCGAAACGGACGATTGGTCGCAGGAAATTCAACTGGCGTTCGAGACCGACCGGGTGCGCGGCCTCGTTGGCGCCTACTACTACAAGCAAGACAGCACGACTCGGGACATTCGAGAGGTGTCGGACGAGCAGCAAGGGCTAGCCCAGGCCAATTGGTTCGCGGAATTCCTGCGCATGCAAGGGGTGTGCGCGGCAAACTTCCTCTGCGAATCCATGGCGCCCTTTTTCGGCTCCACCATCATGGTGCCCAGGGACGTGAACAAAATCGAGATCGAAAACGCGGCGGTGTTCGGCCTGGTGTCCTTCGACCTTGCGGAAGACCTCAGGGTGACGCTCGAAGCCCGCTATCAAGACGAGAACATCGATCAGAGCGCGGTCGTCCAGGATTTTGGTGGGCCTGCTGATCCGCCGGTGGACAGCTCCGCCAGCTTCGACGGATTCCTGCCGCGCGCGACCCTCGACTGGCAGCCCACGAACAACCACCTGCTCTACGTCACCTACGCGGAGGGCACCAAGCCCGGCGGCTTCAATAGCACGGTGGCCATCGAGGCCGGCGTGCCAACCTACGACGAAGAAGAGGTCAAAAGCATCGAGGTGGGCGCCAAGAGCATCCTTGCGGACGGCCAGGTGCGGGCCAACGTCGCGCTCTACTTCAACGAATTGACGGGCTACCAGCTTACGCAGAACGTGCAGGCCGGCCAAAACGCGCAGTCCGCCACCGTCAATGCGGGCGACGCCGACATCAACGGCCTGGAAGCCGAGTTGCTCCTCACGCCAAGCGAACTGCAAGGCCTCATGCTGCGGCTCAACTACGCCTGGACCGACACCGAGTACACGGAGGGATTCGACCAGAACCAAGGCGTGCTGCTCGACGTTCTTGACGACCGCTCGATCAACTGCTCGACGGGGGATCAGTTTCCGGGCGTCGATGGCTGCCAATCCATTTTTGGCTCGATAGACGGCAAGCAAGTGCCGCGCACGGCTGAGCATCAGGCGTTTGCCGACATTGAGTACAGGCGGCCCCTCGCCGGCGGCTGGGAATGGTACGGCGGGGTGAGCTACCTGTTCGAGTCGAGCAAGTACGCTCAGGTGCACAACCTGGCAGAGACCGGTGACACGGGCGTCCTGAACGCCCGCATCGGATTGGTCAGCGACCGCTACTCAATCCGCCTCTTCGGCCGCAATCTGAACGGCGAAAAAACCGGCTACAACGTGATTCGCTACGCGGAGCCGGAGGCGTTCCGACGCAACTTCATCGTCGCGCCGCGCCGCGACACCTATTTCGGCATCAGCCTGGCGGTGCATCTCTAGCGGCTTGCAGGTTGCCCACGAGTAGATGTTCAACGGTGGGGCGCCCTTTTTTCTTGGGAATTCGGCCAACCGAAGCGCGAACCGAAGGTTCGCGCGGCATCGGCAGGCGAGCGGCTTGCAAGGCCCTCAGCCTCCCGGCGCTGGCAATCGGCAGTGGGCTGGGCCGTCGGCTGGCCCACGCCGCGCCAGTCGCCGCGGATGTGTTGGTGCTCGGCGGAGGGCTCGCCGGCCTCGCCGCGGCCCGCCGCCTCGCCGCATCCGGCGTGCGGCCATTGGTGCTCGAAGCCCGCGACCGCCCGGGTGGCCGCGCCCACACCCGCTTCGACCTGCCGGACCGCGCCGAGTTCGGAGCCGTGGAGATCGGCGACTCCTACACGCGATTGCACGCTTTGGCGCAAGGGTGCGGCCTGCAGGTGGCGCCCGCAGCGGGGAACCGCTCATCGGGACTGACCTTGCACGTCAACGGACAGACCCTCGAAGCCAGCGGCTGGCCCGAATCACCCGCGAATCGGCTGACCGGCGCCGAGCGCCAGGTGCTGCCCGGCCACTTGGAAAGGCACTACTTGGCGGCAGACATTCCATTGGCCCGACCTGCCGACTGGGACTCGCCTGCGGCCCACTCCCTTGATCGCGCCATCGGTGCCGAAATGCGCGCCCGGGGCGCATCGGATGAGGCCATGAGGCTGGTCAACGTGGCGGGCAACCACAACCACAGCGATGGGGTAAGCGTCCTGGGCTGGTGGCGCAGCGCCCTCCTTTTTCGCCAGGAAACCGGCGTCGGGCACATCACGGCCGGCACGGGCGCGCTGGCGCGCTGCCTAGCCGCCGAACTCGGCGGCACAATGCGCTACCGCAGCGTCGTGACGGCCATTTCCGCAGACAACCGCCTCACCAAGGTGCGGCTGGCGGACGGCGCCGAGCTGCGCGCGCGCAACTGCGTCTGCACCCTGCCCTTGCCGACATTGCGCAGGGTGCGTCTCGACCTGCCGCTGGGCTCCGGCCAGCGCCGCGCCATTGCCGAAGCGGCCTATACCCAGGTCACGGTGGCGCTGTTCGATGCCGACGCCTTCTGGGAGGAAGACGGGCTGCCAGCCGCGATGTGGACCGACTCGCCCCTGGAGCGTCTCTTTCCGCGAATCCATGCCGAAATCGGCAAGTGCATCGGCTTTAAGGCCTTTATCAACGGCGCCGGCGCGGTAGCGCTCGACGCCTTGAGTGAGGTGGCCTTCGCGAAACTCGCCTTGGCCACCTTCGCGCGCATCCGGCCGAGCTCAGCTGGCCGGGTGCGCTATCTCACCCGGCACGCTTGGGGAACCGATCCCTTCGCGGGCGGCGCCTACGCAGCCTGGCCGCCCGGCCAAGTGGCCGAAATGCGCGCTGCCGTGCGCAGGCCCGCCGGACCAGTGCGCTTCGCAGGCGAACACACGGCCAACGCCCCTGGTGTCGAGGGCGCCATTCGATCCGGCGAAGATGCCGCAGCGACGATACTTGATTCCTTGCAAGTGGCGGCGTCCTGAGCCGATGGCCGCGCTGTTTCTTGCAGAAGCCAAATTGCAGGAGCCAACACCATGACCCATCTCATTCCCAAACTGTGCGCAGCGGCCCTGGCCCTGGCGCTCCCTCACTCGGCCGCCGCCCAGGCGCTCAACCCGGAAGATCCGCTGGATGCCTTGCAGATGTCGCGCAAGATCATGTGCTCAACGGTGGACGGCGAGGCAGCAACCTTCTGGTGGGAGGGACGGGCCTACTCAAGAAGGCAGGGGGAGCGTGACCGCCATCTGTTCGACGTGGAGGGCATGAGCACCCGCGCCTGCGTGGCGGACACCCATCCGGAGCGCGGCTCGGGGTTCCGGTTGGTCTCCCGGGAACTCCTGATCTATCGAGACCCAGCCACGGGCAAGACGCTGGCCACTTGGGGCAATCCCTGGACCGGCGAGACCGTGGAGGTGCTGCACGTTGCCAACGACCCGGTTAACTTTGCAATGTACGAAAAGGACCGCACCGGTGCTCCCATGCGCTGGTCCGGCCATGTTGAGGGCGATCTGTGGCGCCAGACCAGCACCGTGCCCCTGTTCTACCCGAACCCCTTGGGGGGCGACTTCCAAGCCGAGGTGGGCGCCATCTACCACGCCACCGAGATGTTCAATTTCTTCGGCCAGGCCCAGGAGTTGCTCGACCGGGAGGCGGCCTCGGCGGCGAGCCACGTCGGTTGGGCGCGGATGTCCGATTGGCTGCCCTGGATGAAGATGGGTGGCCGGGAGGGCGTGATTTACATGCACACCTCAGGCCTGCGGCTGTCGTCTTGGGACGCGCTCCCGGACTCCATGAAGGTGGAGATCGCCGCCCACTATCCGATCTACCGGACACCGCCGCCGTTGGACGACGACCGCCGCAACGTCACGAGCTGGATGTACTACCAACGGGTGCGGGAAGGCACCGAGCAGGCGCCTGAACGCAGCGGTTCCTAGATATCAGCCCGCATGAGCGGTGGGAACAGGTTGAAGCCTTGAAGGGCGAAATCCGGAGAACAGACTCACTCAACCAACATTTGTCTGGACAGTCGGCTGTCGGTCGGATGTAATGTCACACCAACTGCGCTGTCGAAACCGACGTGACCTACAAGCGAGAAACGCAAGCCATTGAGGCACCGCGCCCTATCCGGCGCCTGTGGGCGATCTCGGCTGGTCAGGGATGCAGCTATTTCGCAAGGAGCACCGTGCCGGCGTTGCACTGCGCCGTCGGCTTCTGCGAGGTGTCACGGTGAGCTCCAGCGTTGACACAGCGGCGGAGGTCGAGGCCTTGCTGGCGGCAGATGTTCCCGAACGCCAAGCAAGGGCCATAGTGCGGATGGCCGTCCGAATCCAAGACGGTTTGGTCACGAAAACCCACTTGGACGCCACCCTCGAAGCCAAGCTCGCGACGCAAAAGTACCAGATCGTGGTCACGCTGGTGGGCGCCATGATCGGCGTGGCCGGACTGACATTGGCCATCGCGCAGTCGATGTTCGGCCAGTGACGGGATTTTGCCGCTATGGCGAAGATTGCTTGTTCCTGGCGGCTGGCTGGGGCTCGGCCCGCGTCAAACCTGCCTGAATCCAGCGCAAGTTGATGCCGATTCGGTCAGCGCCCGGCTCTGCCCAAGCGTAGCTTAGGGTGTCGCCCGTGGCGACATCGATGACGCCCATCTTTAGAATCGCCGTTCGGGTGTTCTGGTAGGTGAGCCGGGCCAGCTCGATGGCGTAGCCAGTCGGCCGGCCGCCGTCAAGGACCGGCAGCAGGAAGCCTTCGTCGTGCCAGTCCGCCTCGCGCACGAACAGGTAGTCGTCATCCGCCGCTTCGGCGTCCAAGCGGCTGCGCTGCAGCGCGACCCAGCCTCGATAATGACGCACCCGCCGCGCCCGCTCTGGCTCACCCGTGGGCCAGACCGATTGAAGCCCGGCTTCATCGACGCTCATCCGAGTCGGCAATCCCGCACAGCCGCCGTCCAAGGCCTCGCCCTCGAAACCGGCGGGCGTGCTGAGCCACGCATAACGGCACTGCGAAGCGCCGGAAGCCTCGGCAACCAGCCCTTGGCGCTTTGCAACGAAGGCAAATGTCCAAACGGGCACGTCCGGAGCGGCTTGGCCCTGCCCGATCGACAGATCGAGACCGGCGTCGCCGTCCTTGCGAAAGCGCCAATGCCGACGGACGTTCTGTGGCGCACCGTCCAAGCCCTGCTGCCAAACTTGCTCATGGTTGTTGTACTCGCCGGCTAGCAACCCGACAAGCCGCGCTGTGTCGGCTGGAGCAGGCAACGAGACGACCGCCAAGCCCAACGACAAGGCGCTGAACATGGACAGCCAGCAGGGTGTTTCAGATCGCTTGATCACGCCAAGCCGTCACGATTTCCGAGGCGGATGCAGACCAGATGGACCCGCAGCCCGCCAAGTGCTCCAGCACGGACTCGAAGGCGGCGATGCGGTGCGGCTGACCCATGAGCCAAGGGTGCACCGACAGGGTGAGCAAGCGCCCGTGGCCGGTCTCGGCCGCTTCGGCAGCCAGGAAATCGCAGGCGTCGATGATCTGCGCTGCGTATTCCCACTCCGAATGCAGGTTGGCGCCGATCAGGAACTGATCATCCAACTCCAGCGACAGCGGGAGGGCGACCAACTCGCCTGCGTCGGTGCGGAAGGCGTATGGCAGTTCGTCGTTGATCCAGTCGCCCATGTAGCGCACCCCTTGGGCCGCCAGCAGGTCCGGCGTGTGGTGGCTTTGGGAGCGGGCCGGACTCACCCAGCCCGCCACCGCCTGGCCAGTGCGCTCGCGCAGGGTCGCCAGGGTCCTCTCGACGACGGCCCGCTCCTCGGTGAGCGCGAGTTCGCCGTGGTGCACCGTGTCCATGTGCCAGGAACTGGCCAGGATTTCGTCGCCGCGCCGCGCAAGCTGATCGAGCAGGACAGGGCGACGCTCGGCCAACGCCGCGTTGACGGCGAAGGTCGGATGGATTCCGAAGGCATCCAAGGCTTCCAGGCAGCGCACGACGCCCACCCTGTTGCCGTACTCACGCAACGAAAAATGCCGCAGATCCGGGTAGGGCGTGCTCATGCCGCCGGGCGGCGCAAAGGGCTTGCCTCGCTGGTCAAGGGGAAAGAACTGCACGGCCAGGTTCACCCAGAGGGCAACGCCGGCCCCTCCGGGCCAGACGACCGGGCGCCGGTCGCTGAGCATGGAGAAGTCGTAGCGCCCGTGGTCCATCCCGCGGCGACGGTGCGGATACTCCAGATGGTTGGCGTCAAGGGTCATGGCACTGCTTCCGCCCCGCCGGCCCGCCCCAAGTCAAGATCGTAGTAGTGCTCCAAGTAGTGTTCGGCGATCTCCCGGCCGGTCGCCAGCCAAACGCCATCGTGCTCCGTTACGTAGGCAATCGCTTCCTCAAAGGCGCGAAGCCGATGGGGATGGGCGACTTGGTAGGGGTGCAGCGGCACGCACATCACCGTGCCCCCCGCTTCGCCCTCGCGATGGAGCCGGTCGAAGGCCTGCTTGATCATCTCGCCGTAGCGCCTCGGCTCCACCCGATTGACGACGTAGGCGATGGTGTCGTTGAGTTCCAGGGAGTAAGGCACGGACACGAACCGCTTTCCTGAACGCACCCGAACCGGTGTGGGCTGATCATCGTGGAACAGGTCGCAGGTGTAGATGCCGCCCGCCTCCGCGAACAGGTCCAGCGTGCGCTCCGTATGCGTCAGGGCCGGCGCCAGAAAGCCCGCGCAAGGCTCCCCTGTGTGCTTGAGGATGGCCGCCATGGAATCCTCGATCATCGCCCGCTCCTGGGCCTCGTCCATGCCATAGGCATAGCGGGTGTTGTAGATGCCGTGGCTGAAGAACTCCCAACCACGCTCCACGCCAAGCTCGATGATCTCCGGATGGTGGTCGCAGACCGCGACCGACAGGCTGACCGAGCCGCGCACGCCGTACTTGTCGAGCACCGCCATCATGCGCGTGAGGCCCACCCGATTGCCGTAGTCCCGCGTCGCGTATCCCTGCACGTCGGGAACCGGCCGCGGCCACGCCCGGCGGGACGGATTGACGGGCGGGTCGAATTCATAGAACTCGATATTGGGCGCCACCCAGAACGCCAGCCTGGCGCCGCCGGGCCAGCGGATGGGCAAGCGTTCATCCCAGGCGCGATAGCGGTACAGTTCCAAATCCTCGCGCACGTCTCTATTCCCTAGAACGACAGGCCGCGACCTTCGCGAATTGGCGGACAGCCCGGATGGCTGGCCAGCCAGGCCTCCACCGCCGCGAAGGGCTCAACGTCGCCATACTTGAGCATGATGTCGCAGAGATTGCTGAAGTGGGGAATCTCGTGCTTGTCGGCCACGCACTCCTCGGGGACGATGGTGCGGTAGCCGTGGGACAGGGACGCCACTGCCGAAGCCCGCACGCAGCCGGACGTGCTGCCGCCCGTGAGTATCACGGTGTCAACCTTGTGCCAGACTAGCAGCGAAGGGATGAGGCTGTCGTGAAACACGCTGGCCATGCGCTTGTTGACGACGGCATCGCGGCGGCGGTCGATGTCGAGGCGCGGATCGAGTTCGGCGCGCTCGCTGCCCTCCTTGATGTTCTGCAGCGAATCCTCGGTGTTGGTTCGGGTGCCCCAGACGCCGGCGTCATCGGCGTTGTCCATGTAGGCGACGTAGGTCCAGATCACTGGCATGTTGCGGCTGCGGGCCAGTTCGGCCAGCCGGTTGATGTACGGAATTTGGTTCGGGTGGGTGCGGTAGGCGGTGGCGAAGCGCTCGACGTCGGTATAGGTGCGCTGCAAGTCGATGTTGATCAGCGCAGCCTTCTCACCAAACCCGAACCGGGCGCGGCGCGGGTTGGACTTGACTTCCGCCCAATACTGCCTTGGCGTCAGATCCGATGTCTGCATGTCCGGCATACTACAATCCTTCAAGACATCAATACATCTATTGTCATATCATTAGGACACCATACAGTCAATGGCGCCCCCACACATTATGTGGACCCGCACTTTGTGCGGATCCATCCGCGCCCAACATGCTGGAGTCTGTTGATGAGCGACCTTCCACCCGCCTTGGCCCCACTGGCTGCGCAAATCGGCACCGAGCGCCTGCTGATCGACGACGCCACCCGGACATTGTACGGCCAGGACGTTTCCGGCGATGCGCACCCTATTAGCGCGGTGGTTCGCCCCGCCGACATCAGCGATCTGGTCGCCACGGTGCGCTTCGCAGCGGAGCATGACTTCGTGGTTGCGCCCCGAGGCGGCGGGATGTCCTACAGCGGGGGATACGTCTGCCCCCACGAGCGCACCCTCTGCCTGGACATGGCCGCCATGGGTGAGGTCCTGGAGGTTAACGCCGAGGATATGTACGTCCGGGTGCAGGCTGGCTGCACGTGGAAGGCCCTGCACGAAGCGCTCGAACCCCGCGGCCTGCGCACACCGTTCTGGGGCACCCTCTCCGGCTTGGGCGCCACGGTGGGCGGCTCCCTGTCGCAGAACGCGCTGTTCTGGGGCAGCGGGCGGCACGGCTGCGCCGCCGACTCGGTGGTGGGCTTCGAGATCGTGCTGGCCGACGGCCGCGTGCTGCGCACGGGCGCTGCGGCGCGCAGCGGGACGCCGCCCTTCTTCCGCCACTACGGGCCGGACCTAACGGGGCTGTTCACCTGCGACAACGGGGCGCTGGGCATCAAGGCGACGGCGACGCTCAAGCTGTTGCCAAGGAGCGAGGCCCGGCACGGCGTCAGCATGACCTTTGCCGACCACGGGGGGATGTTTGCAGCCATGTCCGAAGTCTCCCGGCAGCGCTTGGCCGAATCCTGCTTCGGCTTCGACCCCAGCCTGCAGGCGCAGCGCATGAAGCGCGAGTCCTTGGCGCGGGACATCAAGACCCTCGGCCAGACGGTCGCGGCCCAGAACAACCTGCTGGACGCGGTGAAGACCGGCACCCGCATCGCCGTGGCCGGCCGCCGATTCCTCGAAGAGGCCCACTACTCCGTCCACTTCATGGTCGAGGAGCGCACCGCGGCGGCGGCCGAGGACGCCGTCGGCCGCATCACGCGCTTCTGCCAGGATGCAGGCGGCAAGCCGGTGGAGAACACCATTCCCACGGTCGCCCGCGCCCATCCCTTCGGACCGCTCAACTCCATGATCGGGCCCTCCGGGGAGCGCTGGCTGCCGGTGCATGGCCTCCTGCCGCACTCCAAGGCCAAGGCCGCCTACGAAGCCGTCTCGGCCCTTTTCGAACGCAATGCAGCGCCTCTGGACGATCACGGCATCGTGCATGGCACGCTGTTCACCACCGCGGATACGAACTGTTTCGTGATCGAACCGGTCTTTTACTGGCCCGATGGGCTGAATGCACTGCATCGGCACAGCGTCGAAGCCGCCGTGCTGCGGAGGACCAACGCCTTTCCGGACAATCCGGCAGCGCGGGCGGAGGTCATGCGCCTGCGCCGCGAGGTGGTGGACACCCTGGCTTCCTGCGGCGCGGTGCATCTGCAGATTGGGCGACTGTATCCCTACGCTCGGGATCTGGGTGACGCCCC
Source organism: Gammaproteobacteria bacterium (assembly GCA_028820495.1). Classification (GTDB taxonomy): domain Bacteria; phylum Pseudomonadota; class Gammaproteobacteria; order Pseudomonadales; family Azotimanducaceae; genus Azophilus. The sequence continues at coordinate 2,370 of JAPPIX010000220.1, read as the reverse complement.
GTTGGCGACGCTTCGCGAGCTCAAGCGCCAGCTCGACCCCGAAGGGCGCATGAACCCCGGCGCGCTCGGGCTGTGAGCCGACCGGCGCCAGCCATCGGCGCAGCAGCCGACTTGCCGCCGGTCCAACGGCCGAGCATCCAACGCTCAAGCGCCCGGGTGCGCGTGGATGGCACTGAGCTCGACCTGCACTACCGGGTGGCCGGCTCCGGTCCGCCGCTGTTCGCGCTGCATCCCTCCCCCCTCGACTCCGCCTTCATGGAGACGCTGATGGCAAGGCTGGCGGACCGGGCCACCGTCATCGCGCCGGACACGCCCGGCTTTGGCGATTCGGACCCCTTGCCGGGTCCAATCCACGACCTCGGCCCCTGTGTGCGCGCCATGAAGGCGCTGCGCCAAGCCCTGGGGCTGGATCGCGTGGGGGTGTACGGCTCCGCCACCGGGGCGCAGATCGCGGTCGAGTGGGCCAAGACCGAACCCCAAGCGCTCAGCGGCATCGTGCTCGACAATGCCGCCGCCTTCGGTGAAGCCGAACGGCGCCGAATACTTAAGGGCTACCTGCCGGACGTGACGCCAAGCCCCGACGCCAGCCACTTAGCGCGCGCTTGGCTGGCGGCTCACGACGGGACCCTGTTCTTTCCCTGGCAAGCGCCCTCAACGGAGAACCGCATCTCCCCGGAGCTTGCGCCAGCGGCTGCCATGCAGGCGACCGCTCGGGGCTATTTGCGCGCCGGGCCGGGCTACGCTTCGATCTATCGCGCCGCATTTCGCAACGAGCGGGTGGAGCGCTTGGCGCCGGTGGCAATCCCCTTGGTGATACTACGCTGGCAGGGCAGCATCCTGGCCCGTTGGACGGGACGCCTCGACACCCAATCCTGGGGCGCCCACGTGACCATGGCCCATTGCGGGCCTTCGCTTGAAGACCGATGGACCTGCTTGGACAGGAACCTCGAACACATCCTGCCGGCGGATTCGATGCGGGCTGGAGACCTTTGCCTAGACAGCGGATGCTTGCGCCATGTGGATTCAAGTTTTGGGCAGATTCGCTACTGGCAGCCCGACGGCGAGCCGCCGACGCGCCTGCTGATCCCGCAGCCCGGCGCCACGGGGGCGTCGCTGCCCGACAGCGCGCAGGAACGGGCCTCGGTGGTGGTCGATCTGCCCGGGCACGGGGGTTCGGCGCTGCCGGCGTCCCCGAATTTCGGCCACTGCGTGGAGGCCGTGCGCCGCGTTGCGGCCGCCATGGACGGAGCGGCCCGGTCAGTCGCCGGCGCTGGGGCATCGGATGCCATCGCCCAGGCGGTGGCGGCAGATGACTCCGCGCTGGACCACGCTGTGACCAGTTCCGCGGAGTTCCAGGGCCAACCACCGGATTTGACCCCGGAACGCTCCGGCGCCCATTTGTTTCGTGCTTGGCACTGGCTGCGGGAGCCGTTTCTGGCCCGCGACGAACCGCCCCCGGAACCGGCACGCCTGACCCGAATGCTGATTGACTTGATCGATGCCCAAGCCGCGCATCGCGTGGTGCAGGAAGCGCTCGACAACCCCTACCGAATCGATCAGACCTAGGCGCTGCCGCTCAAGGGGGCTGCGCTATCCTTAAGCGGATTGGCGGTGCCCGGCGCAGGGGTTTACGATGGGCGGCGTTGGAGGAAGGGAATCATGGAAGACCTGAAGCAGCTTTTCACCCCGATGGAGCTCGGCTCCCTGCGCGCGGACAGCCCGATACCGCTGTACCACCAGCTCCATCAATTCCTCAAGCAGCGCATCCTCAGCGGCGAACTGGGCTTCGGCGCCAAACTGCCCGGCGAAGCGCAACTCGCTGCAGGCTTCGGCGTCTCCCGAGTGACCGCCAAACGCGCCATGGATCTGCTGGTGGCCAATGAGTTGATCGCCCGCAAACGCGGCCGGGGCAGCCACGTGGTCTTCCAAGCCCCGGCATCCGATGTCGAAGCGCCACTGGTGGGCATGCTGGAGAAGCTCGCGCAGATGTCCCGCAGCACCCGGGTGCGGGTGCTGCACATCGACCGGCGTTCGGCACCGGCGAAGCTGGTCGAGGAGTTCGACATCCCGGTGGACGAGCCGGTGCATTACGTGGTGCGGGTGCGCTTCCGGGAGGACCAGACGCCCTTCGCCTACTACGAGAGCTGGACGCGCGGCATCGAGCACGGCTACGACGCCAAGGCTATCGAAGGGCAGCTGCGGTTCGACATCTTGGCCGAGAACGGCCACCAGATCGCGCGCATCGAGCAGCACTTGAGCGCCGCCGCCGCGGCGCCACCAGTCGCGGAGCAACTGCGCCTAGTGCCCGGCGACCCAGTGCTGACCCTCGTGCGCTACTCCTTCGATACCCAAGGAGACTTGGTGGACCTG
>JAPPIX010000106.1 GCA_028820495.1 Gammaproteobacteria bacterium | reverse complement strand
CCGGTCACGTAGCCGAGGCCGATGGCGCCGCCCAAGGTGTGGCCGTAGTTCCCGGATCGGATGTAGCCCGCAATCTGGTCGCCGCACCAGATCGGTTCATTGTGATGGAGCAGGGGTTCGGGGTCGCTCAACTTGAACTGGACCAGGCGCTTGGCAAGGCCCCGCTCCCGCTGTCGAAGCACCGCCTCGCGGCCTATGAAGCCGCCGGGCTTGTCGAATTTGAGGGTGAAATCCAAGCCGGCTTCCAACGGCGAATCCTCGTCGGTGATGTCGTGGCCCCAGTGCCGGTAGGCCTTCTCGATGCGCAGCGAGTCCAGCGCATGGTAGCCGGCGTGGACCAAGCCGAAAGCGTTGCCCGCTGCGGTGATTTCATCGTAAACGCCGGCGGCGAATTCCGTCGGTATGTACAGTTCCCAACCCAGTTCCCCCACGTAGGTGATGCGCGATGCACGAACGAAGGCGTAGCCCAGCTCAATCTCGCGGCTGGTGGCGAACCGGAAGGCCTCGTTGGACAGGTCCGCCGGCGTCAATGTCTGCAGGAGCGCGCGGGCGTTGGGGCCCATCAGGGAAATCACGCTGAAGCCCGATGTCACATTGGTCAGCACGCAGTGGGCATCCGCCGGGATGTGGCCTTTAAGCCAATGGAAGTCGCGCACTTCGGTGGCAGCGGCGGTGACCACGAGAAAGCTGTCCTCGCCGAGGCGGGTCACGGTCAGGTCGGCCTCTATGCCGCCCCGTTCGTTCAGCCACTGGGTGTAGACGATGCGGCCCGGGCGCACATCGACGTTGTTGGTGCAAACCCGGTTCAACACATGCGCCGCATCCCGACCCTCCAGGCGGAATTTGGCGAACGATGACTGATCGAAAAGACCCACTTGGGTGCGCACCCCCCGGTGTTCGGCGGCGGTGCGCTCGAACCAATTGCCGCGGCCGTAGCTGTACTCATAGCGGGGCGTTGTGCCCGGCTGGGCGTACCAGTTTGGGCGTTCCCAGCCCGCCGCTTCGCCGTGACAGGCCCCGGCCGCGACCAACCGATCGTGCAGGGGCGAGCGGCGAACGCCGCGCGCGGTTTCGAACTGGCGGTGGGGGAAGTGAGTGGCGTAGAGCAGGCCCAAGCTCTCGGAGACCCGTTCGCGCAGGTATTTGCGATTGCGCTGGAAGGGCACGTTGCGGCGCACGTCCACTTCCCACAGGTCAGCCGGGGGATGCCCGGCGCCTATCCAGTCCGAGACCACCTTGCCGATGCCGCCGGCGGATTGCAGGCCGATGGAGTTCAAGCCCGCTGCGACGAAGCAATTGCCGTACTCGGGCGCTTGGCCGATGTGGTAGCGAACGTCCGGGGTGAAGCTTTCCGGGCCGCAGAAGAACTTCTGGATGCCGGCCCGCTCCAACGCCGGCAGGCGCGCCATGGCGCCTTGCAGAATCGGTTCGAAGTGATCGAAGTTGCCGGCGATTTCATCAAAGCTGAAGTCTTCCGGGATGCCGTCGGCACCCCAAGGCCGGGCTTCGGGTTCGAAGGCGCCGACGAGCAGCTTGCCCGCATCGTACTTGTAGTAGGTGCAGGCGTCGTAGTCCCGCACGACCGGAAAGCCCGGTTCCAAGCCCTCGACGGATTCGAACAGGGCATAGTAGTGCTCGCAGGCGTGCAGCGGCACGTTGACGCCGATGGAAGCCGCCAGATCGCGGGTCCACATGCCCGCGCAGATGACCACGCAGTCGGCATCGACTTCACCCTGCGCAGTGGCCACGCCGGTGACCCGGCCTTCGGCGGTGCGGATGGCGGTTACCGGCATGTTCTCGACAATGCGCACCCCGGCGCTGCGCGCGCCCTTGGCGAGCGCCTGGGTGATGTCCACCGCATTGGCATAGCCGTCCGTGGGGATGTGGATGCCGCCGAGCACGTCGCCGGTGTTCAGCAGCGGCACCCGTTCCTTGATCGCCTTCGCTGCCAGCACCTCCACTTCCAAACCGAACACCTTGGCCATGGAGGCGCTGCGCTTGAGTTCCTCGAACCGCTCCTCGTTGGTCGCCAGCGAGATCGACCCACAACGGCGGTAGCCCGTCGCCTGGCCGGTTTCGGCTTCGAGCCGGTCGTACAGTTCCCGCGTGTAGCGCGCGAGATGGGTCATGTTGACCGACGGCCGCAGTTGGCCGATGAGTCCGGCGGCGTGCCAAGTGGTGCCGGAAGTGAGCTGCTGGCGCTCCAACAGCAAAACACCGGAGCGGTTGGCCCGGCCGAGATGGTAGGCGATGGAGCAGCCAATGACGCCGCCGCCGATGACGATCACTTCCGCCCGACGTGGCAGCGTCGGCTGGCGCGGGAGTCCGCCCGTCTTTTCTCCCCCTTTCGCCATCACGTACCGGCTAAGCCCTCAACCGCTTGCTCGAGGGATCGTAGGCCGGGGCATCGAGGAGGGTCAGCGGGCGCCGGTCGCCGAGCAGGCGGACTTGCAGATCAGCACCGGAGACGGCCAGATCCGGCGGCACATAGCCGAAGCCCAAGCTCTTGCCAACGTAGTGGCCGTAAGCGCCGGAAGTGGTGACCCCAACGCAGCGTTCGGCATTGAAGATCGGTTCGCCGCCGCGCACGTCCGAGTCCGCCGCATCCACCTCGAAATAGATGAGCCGCAACGGTTGCCCAGGGGTCTGCGACTCGCCTTCAGCCGCGCGCAGCGTGGCCGCCTTGCCGACAAAGTCCGCCTTGTCGAGCTTAATGAAACGCGCCATGTCGGCATCGAGCATCGTCACCTCGTTGGTCAACTCCGCTCCCCAACTCCGATACGCCTTCTCCATGCGCAAGCTATTGACGGCATACAAGCCGAAATTGGCGATGCCGAACTCGGCGCCGGACTCCATCACGGCATCGTACAAGGTCTCCAAGTCCGCCATCGCCGGATGCAATTCCCAACCCAACTCACCCACGTAGTTGACGCGCAAGGCCCGCACCGGTTTGCCCGCAACCTGGATTTCCTGGCCGCTCAGCCAGCGGAACGCCTGGTTGTCGAGAGGGGCTGCGGTGAGCCTCGCCAGAATCTCTCTTGAGCGCGGACCAGCGAGCACCAGCACGCCACGCTCGTCGGTGACGTTGGCGACGTTCACGCGCTCACCCGGCCGTCGTGCCTCGTGCAGGCGGTCCAAATCGCGCACTTCGGCGGCAGCCGCGGAAAGCACGTAGAAGTGATCGTCGGCCAAATGGGTGATGGTCAATTCGCCGCCAATGCGGCCTTGCCCGGACAGATGGTGGGTCAGCACGATGCCGCCATTGCGGGGCATGCGATTCGCGCAAACCCGGTTCAGGAAAGCGCGGGCATCTGGGCCGGTGACGTCGAACTTGGCGAATCCGGACAGGTCCAGCGCACCGGCGCGTTCGCGCACCGCGAGGCATTCATCCCGAACCACGGCAAACAGGTTGTTGCGGCGAAAGCTGTAGTCCTCATCCCGCCCGTCCAGTGAGAACCACTGGGGGCGCTCCCAACCGAAGGTCTCGGTGTGGACGGCTCCCTGGGCAAGCAGCTTGCCGTGCAGCGGACTCGTACGCGCCCCGCGCGCGGCGGGCAACTCCTCGCCCGGCAGCGGCGTGAAGTAGGTCATGGCGTAGTCCTGGCGGCCCTTCGCCTTCATGTAGCCGGCATCGGCGAAGGCCCCGAAGCGGCGGGGGTCGAAGCCGGTCATGTTGATCTCGGAGTCCCCTTCGAGCATCCATTGGGCCAGGTACTTGCCGCAGCCCGCGCCCTGGGCGATGCCGAAGGATGATCCGCAACAGAACCAGAAGTTGCTTAAGCCCCCGACGGGGCCAAGCAGCGGCGGGCCGTCGGCGCTGTGCGGTATGGCGCCGTTGACGATGCGCCGGATGCCAGCGGACTCAAAAATCGGAATGCGCTCCATCGCCCGTTCCAGCCAAGGCATAAGCCGCTCGAGATCGTCGGAAAAGAGTTCGGCGTCGGACTCCCAAGGCGGCAACCCTTCCGGCGGCCAAGCTTCGGCCAGTTTGTCGTGCTCATAGATGCCGATCAGGCCGGATTGCTGCTCCTGGCGCAGATAGGCGGAGGCGTAAGGGTCGCGAATGACGGGCACTTCCGCATCGCGTCCGGCAAACTCCGCAACCGGCCCGGAAACCAAGTAGTGATGCTGGATGTTGCAGATCGGCGCATCGGCACCGACCATCCGCGCCACCTGCCGGGCGTAGCACCCCGCGGCGTTGACCACCTGTTCGGCAATCACCCGCCCCTGCTCCGTGACCACTTCCCACTCCCCGGACGGGCGGGCGTTGATGGCGGTTACCCGGTTGTGGCGAACGATTCGCGCGCCCATTTGCCGGGCGCCCCGTGCCATGGCATGGCAGAGCCCTGCCGGGTCGGCATGGCCATCCTCCGGCGTCCAGGCGCCGGCGAGCACGCCGTCCAGGTTCACGAACGGATGCAGTTCGCGAATCTTGCCGACATCAATGATCTCCATGGGGAAGCCCACGCTTTCGGCAATGCCGCGCACGGTTTCGAACCAATCGAGGTCGCGCTGGGTCAACGCGAACCGAATGCTCCCCGACGTGTGCCAGCTCACAAACTGGCCGGTGATTTCCTCAAGGCGTTTGTAGAGCGAAATGCTGGTGTCGTGGATCTTGGCGAGGTTGTAGTTGCCCACGAGGTGGGGGCATTGGCCGGCAGCGTGCCAAGTGGATCCCGAGGTGAGTTCCGCTTTCTCGATCAGCAGCGCGTCGGTGCAGCCCTGCTCGGCGAGGTGGTAGAGCAACCCAGCCCCCATGATGCCGCCACCGACAATGACTATGCGGGCTTGGTCGTCCACTGCACCCCCTCCCGTCTGAATAATGTGTCAAGGGTTCAAACCAATCCTTGCGCCGCCCGACTTCCTTGAACGCTTCCGCGACCAATCGCCGCGGCCGCTGCTCTACCCAGTGCCCTGCTTGGCGAGGTCGAGGGCCACATCGACGATCATGTCCTCCTGGCCGCCGACCATGCGCCGCCGACCAAGTTCGACCAGAATCTCGCGCGCGTCCATGCCATAGTCTGTGGCGGCTTTCTCGGCGTGGCGCAGGAAGGACGAATAGACGCCGGCATAGCCTAGCGAGAGGGTTTCCCGGTCCACCCGCACCGGACGATCCTGCAGGGGCCGAACGAGCTCTTCGGCGGCATCCATCAGCCGGTAGAGGTCGCAGCCGTGCTGCCAGCCCTTGCGCTCCGCCGCCGCGATGAACACTTCGAGCGGCGCGTTGCCCGCCCCGGCGCCCATGCCAGCCAGGGAGGCGTCCACCCGCCGCGCGCCGGCCTGCACCGCCACGATCGAGTTGGCCACGCCCAAGGAAAGGTTGTGATGGGCATGCACGCCGCGCTCGGTCTCCGGCGGCAGGACCGCGTCGTAGGCTTCGAGCCGCTCGCGATAGCCGTCCATGTCCAAGGCACCGCCGGAATCCGTGACATAGACGCACTGGGCGCCGTAGGACGCCATCAGTCCGGCCTGTTCGGCCAGCGCCGCAGGCGTGCTCATGTGGCTCATCATCAGGAAGCCGATGGTGTCCATGCCGAGTTCGCGGGCGATTTCGATGTGCTGCCTGGCCACATCCGCCTCGGTGCAGTGGGTGGCCACCCGCACCGAACGCACCCCGGCGGCATGGGCTCGCTTCAACTCCTCCTTGGTGGCGATGCCGGGCAGGATGAGGGTGGTGACCACGGCGCTCTCAACCACGTCGGCCACCGCCTCGATCCACTCCCAGTCGGTGTGCGCGCCAAAGCCGTAGTTGAAGCTGCCGCCATTGAGGCCGTCGCCGTGGGCGATCTCGATGGCATCCACCCCCGCTTCATCGAGCGCCTTGGCAATGGCGGCGACCTGATCGACGCCGTATAGGTGGCGGATGGCGTGCATGCCATCCCTGAGCGTCACGTCCTGAACGTAGATTTTCTCCCGGGTGGGATCGGTGATCTTCCCGTTCACGCTGCCGCTCCATACTTGAGTTCGGCGATGCGCTGCGCCGTCGCCATGGCCGCCGAGGTCATGATGTCCAAGTTGCCAGCGTACTTCGGCAGGTAGTGGCCAGCACCTTCAACCTCCAGGAAGATAGTGGACTTGACGCCCTCGTACTCGCCCATGCCGGGAATTCGCAACGGGGCGTTGCTGCCGAAACGCTCGAACTGCACCTTCTGCTTAAGGCGGTAGCCGGGGACGTACTGCTGAACCTCGCGCACCATGTCCTCCACGGAGGCCTCCAACGCGTCGAGTTCCGCGCCGATGGATAGGGTGTAGACGGTGTCGCGCATGATCATGGGCGGCTCCGCCGGGTTCAGCACGATGATGGCCTTGCCCCGTTCGGCACCGCCCACCACCTCAATGCCGCGGGCGGTGGTCTCGGTGAATTCGTCAATGTTGGCACGGGTGCCCGGCCCAGCGCTCTTGGAGGCCACCGAGGCAACGATCTCCGCATAGGGCACGCGCTGCGCCACGCGGCGCACGGCGTACACCATGGGGATGGTGGCCTGGCCACCGCAGGAGACCATGTTCACGTTGTCCTCGCCCAAATGCTCGGCCATGTTGACCACCGGCACGCAGTATGGACCGATCGCGGCTGGGGTCAGATCCACCAATTGCTTGCGGTCGGCTTGGCAGGCGGCATGATGCCGCGCATGGGCGGCTGCGGACGTGGCGTCGAACACGATCTGAACCTGCCGCCATTCCGGCAGCGCACGGGCGCCCTCAAGGCCCTCATGACAAGTGGCCACGCCCCGCTCACGGGCCATCGCAAGACCCTCGGAGTCCGCATCGATGCCGACCAGCAGGCGCAGGTCGAGGCTGGCCGAAGGGCCGTTGGAGGTTCCAAGCATCTTCATCATGAGGTCGGTGCCAATGTTGCCCGACCCCAGGATGGCGCAGCCGACCTTATCTTCAGGCTTGCCCATGGTCGCCCCCTTGCACGTTGTCCGCTTGCCTTTCCGATCTAACCGCCACGGCGACCGCCTGCCAGCACACGGTCATTCAAACCTGGCTTCGAGTTCGCCGAGGCCTAGCATGGACAGCCGGAAGACATCTCCCGCCGCTGCGTCCGCCAGCGGCACCAGCGAGCCGGAGAGGATGATCTCCCCGGCCCGAAACGGGATGCCGTACTCGCCCAGGGTGTTGGCCAGCCAAGCCACGGCGTTTTCCGGCGCGCCCTGCACCGAGGCGCCGGTGCCTTCGCTCAAGTACTCGCCGTTCTTCGTTACGGTGGCCTGAATCTCCTTCAGGTTCAGCCCACTGGCCGGCACTTCGTTGTCGCTGAGCACGAAGACGCCGCAGGATGCGTTGTCGGCGATGGTGTCGCAAATGCGGATGCGCCAATCCTTGATGCGCGAATCGACGACTTCGAAGCAGGCCATCACCGATTCGGTGGCCGCCAGCACATCCGCCGGCGTCACCCCAGGGCCCCTGAGATCGCCGTTCAAGCGGAACCCGATCTCCGCTTCGGCGCGAGGCGCAATGAGGCTCGCGGTGTCCACAATGCCATCCCGGCACCACATGGCATCGGTCAGAAAGCCGAAGTCGGGCTGATCGATGCCCAGCATCTCCTGCACCGCCGGGCTGGTGACGCCGATCTTCTTGCCGATCACCCGCTCGCCCGCCGCCTCGCGCAAGCTCATGAAAGCACGGCTGATCCGATAGGCATCATCGACCTCGATGCCGGGGTCTGTTTCGCTGATCGGTGCGATGGCGCGGCGCTCGCGCATCGCTTGATGCAGCGCTTGGGCGATTTCACTGATTCGCTGGGCACTCAGCACACTAGCGGCTTCCAACCAATGCGAGCCGGGACTATTCCACAGGGGCAGAGCCAATTCTAGGGGAAGAAGCGGCTTAAAGTGTCGGCCACGCAAGCTGGGCGCTGCTGGCCTTCAATCTCCACGGTCACCCGGACCAGAACCTGCAGCCCGTCGCCCGCCGGCTCGGCGCTGACCAGCTCCCCCGTGCCGCGGATGCGCGAACCGACCCGCACGGGGCTCGGAAAGCGGACCTTCTCACAGCCGTAATTGACGCCCATGGCGGCATCGGCCACCGTCAGCAGGTCGGGCATGAAACGGTTCACCAAGGAAAGCGTCAGGTAGCCGTGGGCGATGGTGGCCCCAAAGGGACCATCCGCCGCCGCTTGGGGATCAACGTGAATCCACTGATGATCGTCAGTCGCCTCCGCGAAGCGGTCGATGCGCGCCTGATCAATGACCAACCACTCCGTAGGCCCCAACCGGGCACCGACTCGGCCAGCCAAGTCTCCATAACGCACATTCATCCATCGAAGTCCATGTAATGGAAGTCCAGAGAAGCTGTTGGTGTCGCGGCGCGGCGCAGTCCTCTTGCGCAACAGCGACGAGGGCGGGGACAGCTAGCCGCCTTCCGGCTTCGCTGTCGCCGCGAACTGAGCCTGAACTTGACCCATGTCGAAGTAGTCGCGCCAAGCGGCGATCTTGCCGCCGCTGACCTCGAAGACGCCCATGACCGGAATTTCGGCCCAGACGCCGTTGACCTTGAACTTGTCCACCCGCTCGGTGAGCACCACGCCGCCCTCGTCAGCGATGTTGAGGACGTCCCATTGCACCGCTTCGGAATCGCCCATGATCTGGGTCAAGACGCCGCGGATGGCAGCCTTGCCCTGGGCGGCTTCCATGGGGATGTTGTGGTACACCGCATCCTCGGTGAAGCTGTCGACGACGGCGTCGAGGTCGATGCGGTTGAAGGCATCGATCAGTTCCAGAACCAAATCCCTCGCTTCGCTCATTTGCCCGCTCTCCCTTTGCTGTTGGTTGATGAATTCACTGTATTCCCGCCAAGCCTCCTGAAATCCGCCCAGCCCTCGGCCCCGAGTGCCCGAGGTTTCCACGCCTTGGGCCACCGCTTGCTCAACTCGCTCGACAATGGCCGATGCCGCGGCCGCGTCGAGATCCAGCACCAGCATGTCGGTGGCGGCTCCGCCCTTGTGCCCCGGCGGCTTCGCCAAGGGTGCGCCCGCCAAGGCATCGCGCAAGGGTGCCGCCAAGTCGGGCCGGCCCGCCAGAAGTTCCAAGGTCTGCCCAAGCATCCAGCGAGACCAGGCATCGGGCCGGTCGCAGCATTGCTTGTAGGTGGACCAGTCCAGAGCTCGACTACCGAATGGACGACCCGGTCAGGAGGCGGTAGGCCTCCTCGTAGCGGGCCACGCTGCGGGCCACCACTTCATCCGGCAGGGTGGGACCGGGCGGCGTCTTGCCCCAATCGCCCGCCGCCACCACGGTTTCCAGGTAGTTGCGCACGATCTGCTTGTCGAAGCTCTCCTGCTCCCGGCCCGGAACCCAAAGGTCTGCGGGCCAGAAACGGGAACTGTCGGGGGTGAATATCTCGTCAATCAGGATGGGGGTGTCCTGGCCCGGCAGGCGCCCGAACTCGAACTTTGTGTCGGCGAGGATGATGCCCCGCTCCAAGGCGTAGGCCCGGGCGCCGCGGTAGAGGCGCAACGTCGTTTCGCCAAGCCACTCCATGAGTTCCCGTCCGACGATTTCCACGCCTTGGTCGAAGCTGATGTTCTCGTCGTGGCCGGTATCCGCCTTGGTTGAGGGGGTGAACAGGGGTTCCTCAAGCCGGTCGCTGTTCCTTAAGCCCGCCGGCAATGCAATGCCGCACACCGAGCCGCTGGCTTGGTAGTCCTTCCAGCCGCTGCCGGTGATGTAGCCCCGGGCGATGCACTCGATGGGCACCACCTCGGTCTTGCGGCAAAGCATGATGCGCCCGGCAAGGGCCTCGCGCTCCGCCGCCGAGAGGCCCGGCACATCGGCAGGGTCAGTGGATACGAGATGGTGGGGGGTGTCGGCGGCGAACAAGTCAAACCAGAACTTGGAAATCTGGGTGAGCACCACGCCTTTGCCAGGCAGGCCGTTGGCCATCACCACGTCGAAGGCGCTGATGCGGTCGGTGGCAACGATCAGCAAGGCCTCGCCGCCATCGTCCAGGGCGACATCATAGAGGTCGCGCACCTTGCCGCTGCGCTTGTTGGGGAGATTCAGGTTGGTTTCGAGCAAAGCGTCGGTCATGGAATTCTCGTTAGTTCATTGTTTCATGTAGAGGAACGGCGCTGCGCACCGTCCGAGGGCGGGACGCCCTCGCTCCGAATCAAAGTTGTTGCATGGAAGTTCAAGTCGAACGCTCCAAGGCTTGGTCCAGGTCGTCAAGCAGGTCCTCGACCTCCTCGATGCCCAGCGAAATGCGGATCAGCGAGTCGTCGATGCCCATGCTCGCCCGGCGTTCAGCACCCATCTCATGGTAGATGGTATGGGCCACCGGGATGGCCAAGGTGCGATTATCACCTAGATTGCTGGACTTGATGATGATCTTGAGGGCGTTCATGAACGTCCAGATGTCGATGCCGGGATCAAGTTCGAAGCTCAGCAGCGCGCCCGGGTGTCGGAACAGTTCGGCGGCGCGGCCGAACTCGGGATGTTGCGGCAAGCCGGGGTAATAGACCCGCTGCACTTCGCTGCGTCCGTCAAGGAACTCCGCCATGGCCTGGGCGTTGGCGCATTGCCGCTCCAAGCGCAGCGCCAAGGTCTCGGCGCCGATGGCGAGCTCGTGCGCCGCCTCCGGCGACAGCGCAGCGCCAAAGTCCCTTAAGCCCTTCTTCTTGATCTGGGTCAGCGCCCAACGCCGGGCATCAGCGCCCTTGTAGGTGTCGTAAATGTTGTGGAACGTCCGCCAATCGTAGGCACCCATCTCCGTCACCGCTCCGCCGAGCGTTGTGCCGTGGCCGCCGATGTACTTGGTGAGGCTGTTGACCACCAAGCTCGCTTCCACCTTGCTCGGCTGGAAGAGATAAGGTGAGGTCATGGTGTTGTCCACCACGTAGGCCAAGCCGCGCTCACGGCACAGCGCGCCGATTTCCGCCAGGGCGGCGACTTGGGTTCGGGGATTGGCGATGGTCTCGACGAACACCAGGCGGGTGTTGTCCTGGATGGCCTCGGCCACTTGGTTCGCATCGGTGGCGTCCACGAAGGTCACTTCCAGCCCGTGGCTGGCAAAGCTCATGAACAGGCTGTTGGTGTTGCCGAACAGAAAGGCGCTGGAAACGAAGTGGTCGCCACGCCGCAGCAGCGCGAAAAGCAGCGTGCCGATGGCCGCCATGCCAGTGCCGAAGCAGACGCTCGCCAGCCCCCCCTCCATGGCGGAGAGCTTGACCTGCAGTGCATCGACCGTCGGGTTGACTTGGCGCCCGTAGGTGAACCCGGCCTGAGTGCCTTGAAACACCGCCGCCAGATCCCGTGCGTCATCGTAGCCGTAGGCCACGGTGGCGTGGACGGGCTTGTGCAGCGAGCCGTGCTTGATCTCGCTCAAGCGGTCGCTATGCACGATCTTGCTGGTGAAACCCTTCATTTTGCGTCTTAGGTCCCGGCGGGCAGGCGGGCTTGACGAACCAAGCCGGCAAAAGCGTTGCCATTGAGAACCCGCGCGACGTCAGCGCCCGGCAGCGGCGGGGAGAACAGCACGCCCTGCGCTTGGTCGTAGCCCTCGGCGCACAGGCAGCGCAACTGCACCCGGTTGCTCACCCCTTCGGCCAGCAGCGTCACGTCCAACGCCCCGGCGAAGGCGGCAATGGCCTTGACGATGCCGTGGCCATCGCCCGGGTCGTCGGCGCGAATGTCGTGGATGATGCTGGCATCCACATTGAGCTGGCTGACCGGGGAATGCTGAAGATAGGCCAAGGCAGCGTAACCGGCGCCAAAGCGGTCCGCGGCTATGCGCACCCCCAAGTCGTGGAGCGCCTGCAGCTTGGGCATGACCCGCTCGCGGCTCTGCGACAGCCGATATTCATCAATTTCCAACCGCACCGCAGATGCTTCGAGGCCCGCCTTGCGCAGCCGCGCCTGCAGCTTGTCCGCAAAATCGTCCTGCTCAAGCGCCAACCCCGACACGTTGACCGAAACTCGGACATCCCCAGCACCGTTGTGGCGCCAGTGAGCCGCCTCCGTAAACGCCTGCTGCTGCACCAAGGCATCGACTTCGCCGAGCAGCCCGGCATCCTCAGCGGCAAGCAGGAAGTCGTCCGGCTTTAGCAGCCCCCGCGTCGGATGGCGCCAACGGACCAAGGCTTCCACGCCGCAGACTTGGCCGGTGGCGAGGGACACCTGCGGCTGGTAGTAGACGACAAACTCTCGTCGGGACAGCGCCTTGCGCAGTTCCCGGGCCGTGGTCAGGCGCCGCATCACACCCCGATTCATGGTTTCGGAGTAGAGCCGGTAACCATTGCCGCCCTGATCCTTGGCGTGGTACATGGCAATGTCGGCGGCCTCAATCAGGGCATCGCCCCGCTCACCGGCCTCGGGGTAAAGGGCGATGCCGATGCTGGCGCCCACTCGGAGCCGACGCCCGTCGATAACGAAGGGCGCTTCGAAGCAATCCAGAATCTTGCCGGCGATGCGCTCGACCGCCCCGCGGCTGCGCACGCTGGGCACCAGCAGCGTGAATTCATCGCCGCCGAAGCGCGAGAGGGTGTCACCTTGGCGCAGGCAAGCCCGCACCCGTTGGGCAACGGCTCGCAGCAGGCGGTCGCCCACGCTGTGGCCGAGCCGGTCGTTGACGCGCTTGAAGCGGTTGAGGTCCACGAACATGACGGCCAGCTTGCGCCGACTGCGCTCCGCTTGGGTGATGGCCACGCCCAAGCGGTCGTCGAACAACGTGCGGTTGGGCAGGCCGGTTACCGCGTCATGGAAGGCCCGCGAGTCAATGCCCGGTTCTGGACCCTCGCGCTTGCTGATGTCGCGGATGGCGCCGCAGGTGCCCAGATAGTTCTCCGCCGTGCGTTCGTTGGGGTCGGCGTAGATGCCTTCGGCCCGCAATTCCATCCACAGCCCGCGCGGATGGGCAGCGCGGCCACCATCCGCGCCGAGGCGGCTGACCAACTTCAGCGTCACGGGCTGGCCAGCGCGGCTGCCGGTGCGCCGTTCATCGAAAACGTGGCGGGCAAGGCTGCGGAAGCTCTCATCCACCAGCGCCTCGTAGTGCTGGCCGACCAACTCCTGCTGCTGAAAGCCCAGCAGCGTCTCCACACGCCGGTTGATGAAGCGAATGCGGCCCTCGCTGTCGAGCAGATAGGTTAGTTCCGGCGAACTGTCCAGGACGAATTGATGCAAGGCGCCCGCATCGTCAAGCAGGGCGGCGAAGGCCTCTGCAGTGAGACTCAGGCGCTGCCTTTGGCTCAGGGCGTCCAAGATGCGCTCCGCCTCCGGTTTCCGGCGGATAGCGGATTGGCTCGACTCAATTGGCATTTCGGATTCGCTCAAACCGTTTCGTTTCGTTGGCGGCGACGGATCTCAACGTCCGCTCGGGCGCCGCCGGCCTCGGTAAAGGGCCGAGGCCAAAGCTCAAAGACCCGTGACAGGGCTGACAGCGCCAAGGCATGGCGAATGACGCCGCCGCGCACGGCCTGCGTCACTTGCGCCTCGCTCATGCGCTCCACGGCCAGCATTTCGCCACGCCCCGGACGCGGCTGGGCAACCCGTTCGACATCCGTGGCCAGCCAATGATGGCACAAATGGTCGTGAATCGCCGGATTTGGCTCCACGAAATTCTAGTACCCCGTCAACTCCATATAGCCCCGCCCGGCGTCCCGGCCTTGGGCGTCAGTCACCCGAACCAGCCCTTCCCAATAGGTCAGCAGGGTGTCCATGCGCTGATCGTTGAGCGCGGCGGCAATTTCAAATCGACGTTCGCCCACCGCCAGCCGCCAGCGAATCGGCCATCTTCTGCCTTCCTCGTCCTGCCAATGTCCGATCGGCGTCAGCCTGAAGTCTCTGGCCGAGAGGTAGCGCACCGCGCCGTTGGGATCGATCCAAGCGCCGTGATCGTAAGGATCCCGAGCGCCGTCCCGCCGCCGCAGCCGAAACGCCATGGCATCCTCGCCGCTGTCGAGCATCAACGCAAACCAATCCCAGCCCACCTGCTCCGGACTGAGGGCGCTGGTGCTCCACTCCCGATCCAGCCAGCCCCAGCCGGCGACCCGATGGCGCTGGCCATCGATCTCCACCTGGCCGACAGTCCGCAAGCGGGGTGCGGAGTAGTAATGGGACGCTTCGCCCGGCCCCTTGGCCGAAAGACCGCCATCACCTTGGGGAACAAAGCCCTTCTCCGGGCGCATGGCCAGATCCACGGCCATGCCGTCCGCTGCCGCGCGCAAGGTCCACCCATCCGGAGCCATCACCAACCGCCAGTCCTCCAGCCAAGCCGCAGCCCGCCCATCAGCCACTTCGACCCCCGCCAGCTCCGGATGCCCGCGCGCCATCCTTTCCGCATGGCGATGCGTCTGCGCCCCCACATCCGTCAGCGCAAAGTGGGCCAAGTAGGCTTGCCCATTGCGCCACGGATCGGTCGGATCACCGCCGGGGAAGAGGGCGCGGCGAAAGAGCGTGAACTGAACTCCAAACTCGCGGGCACCTGCGCGACCTGACGGTCGCGTTGGAGTTTCGCTAGCGCGAAACTCCTGTCCAGTTGGCGAGGTTGCAGGAGCGAGCCAAGTCGAGGGGGAGGCGAGATCTTCCAATGCGAAGGTCAGGTACCACCATTCGCTGCGAAAGGCCGGATGCGCCCCGTGATCCTCCGGGAAACGAAACGGGCGGGGCGACGACGCTTGGGCATAACCCTCCGCATCGTCATCCCCGCCGAGCATTCGGCCGACTTGCAAGCCTTCGCCAAGGCCCGATTCCCCATCGATCGGTGCGCCGCCGCAACCTTGGATCGAAACGCCCACAATCGCCCACAGCATCCAACCAACGGCCTTCAAGCGCTTTCCTCCGGTACGGGCAGCACGCTGGCGGCAACCGCAGCAGCCAAGCCAAGGGTCATGGGCAACGCCCAATCCGCTGCCGAAATCGACAGCGCCACGCTCCAGCCGAAGGCCCGAGGGTTGATCACATCGCAAAGAACCACGCCGATGAACAACCCCAAGGGCAGCGCCAGAGTCACCGCGAACACGCCGAGCGCGCCGCCGCGCATGAGGGCGAGCCAGCGTTGTTCGCCGGCGCTCAACCCGAGGGCACGAAGCAGTGCCACGCTGGCCCTTTGGTTGAGCCGCAGCGCCATCATGGCATTGTAGAGGCCAGCTACAGCGACGATCAGCGCGACCAAGGTGAGCGCCCGGGTGATCGCGAAGGTGCGGTCAAAGACGTCGAGCGCCCCCGCCCGCAGTGCCGCCCGCTGACGCACCACGACCTCCGGTGCGGCACCGGCAAGCCAACGTTCAAGCTCTGCAACCGGCAGGCCGGACAGGCCCAGCCGGTCGTAGTGCAGGGTGCCGAAGCGTTCGGCAGCGGCTTCCGCCTGGACCAGCAAGCGCGGCACCACGTCGCCGAAGCCGGAAAACTCGTGGACGATGCTTAAGGGTTGGCCGCCCACCTCCACCGAGTCCCCCACCGACAATCCCAACGCGTTCAGCAAGGCCTCGCTGGCCAAGGCCTGGTCCGGCGCCAAGGCGTGGGCATACCCGTAGCGGGCCGTCTCAGCCGCCGCGAAGTCGGCGTAGCCGACTTGCACGGTATGGCCTTGCAAGCGCACGGAGCGCTCGCCCAAGGGCACCGCCACGGTGCCGGGATGCGTTTCCCGCAAGGCGCGGGCCAAGACAGCGCCATCGCGGTCGCGCAACTCCAGAAAGAAGTCGTGGGCCAAGCGTTGGTCCAGCATGCGCATGAAATCCCGCTCGAAGCTGCCCACCATCAGCCCAATGCCAACGCTCGCGCCGACCGCCAGGATCAACGCCCCCACGGCCACCCCTAAATCGGCTTCGTGCCAAGTGGCCTCGCGCATCGCCAAGCGAAACAGCAACCCGTTGCGAGTCGTTGCGGCTGTCCCGTCCGTGCTGCGATGCCTGTGCCCACCTCCGGTTCCCCACGCCTCGAAGGCCTCCCGCAGCCACCGCAGCAACGGGCCAACCCAGGCCGTGGCGATCAGGCTCCCCGCCAGCACGGCCAGGAAGCCGCCGTAAAGGCCCGTTTCCTCAAGGGTCAGGCCAGCGGCGATCAGTGCCAACCCAACGACCGCGCCACCCCACTGCACGCCCTTCCTGCGCGCTGGCGGCTGAAGAAAGCCCGGTGCGCGGCGAATGAAGGCGACCCCGGCAGCCACCAAGGCGACCGCAAATCCGGAGAAGAGGGCCTTGATGAGAACGACCGCCGACATTTCCATCATGGACGGCGCGGCGATGCCCGCCATCGAAAGGCGCAGGAGCAGCGCCGCCAATCCATGGCCGCCAGCGATGCCAACCAGGGTCGCCGCCCCAGCCAGCACGCCGATGGCGCCGAGGAAGCCGGCAGCGAGCTCCCGCCGACTGACGCCCAACGTCGAAAGCCGGACCATCAGCAATTGTTGGCGGCGCAGCCAGAGCACGCAGATCTGGTAGATGATGAACCAGGCCACCACCAAGGCAAGCAGCCCCAGTGCGCCGCGGGTGAATAGCACGGCGTTGCCGAACTGTTGCTCAGGACGAACGGACGCCACCGGATGCAACGTCCAGCCAGCCAAGTGCCCAGCACCAGCCGGGAGGCCGGCGGCCAGCCCTGGAAACAGCCGCTCCAACGCATCGCGCACGCCCTTGAGGGGCGCTTTGAGCGACAGGGCGACATAGCTCAAGTGATCCGCCGGCAGGCCCAGCAACGCCAAGGCGTCGCCAACGTCGGCAAACATGGCGTCCTCAAGGCCTGCCTCCACCACTTCGGCCACTGTCCAAGGCTCACCCGCGAGCTGCAGGATAGCCCCCGGCGCCACTTCCAAACTGGCATCGGCCTGGAGCGAATTGCGTCTTGAAGACGCGCTCGAACCCGGCACGGCCAGCCGAAAGCCGTCCCCGCCGACAACTTGGTAGCGCCGCCCCGACTCGACCAACTGGCCCTGAACGACAGGCGTGATCCACTCCACTTGGGGAAGCTCTCCCCGACGCCATGCGCGGCGCAGGTCGAAGTAGTCGGCCATGGTGGCGTCCACCCGCTCGGCGATATGGGTGACGCCGCGCAGATGCGGCGCGGCGCGGGCATTGAGCTGGTCGCTGACCGCCAGCCCCAGCAAGTGGGTGGCGACCGTCGAGGCGACGCCCAAGGCGATGCCCAGCCCGGCGGTCAAGGTGGCCCAGGGCGTTCGCGCAAAAAACCGGACGAAGCTGCGCAGCAGCAGCTTCACTGAGTCAACCCCACGATGCGGTCCGCCCGTTCGGCCACGGCGGCGCTGTGGGTGGCGATGACCAAGGTGCTGCCGAGGCGCCGGGCTTCGGCGAAGAGGGCATCCGCCACCTGCTCGCTGTGGCGGGCGTCAAGATTGCCGGTCGGCTCATCGGCCAGCACGATGGCCGGTTCATGGGCCAGCGCCCGGGCGATGGCCACCCGCTGTTGCTCGCCGCCGGAGAGAGTTTCCGGATAGGCGCCGAGCCGATCGCCCAGCCCCAAGGCCGCAAGCCGCTGCTGCGCTTCGGGCAGGTGCTGGCCGAGTTTGTTCAGCGCCAAAGGCAAGGCGACGTTCTC
Organism: Gammaproteobacteria bacterium; assembly: GCA_028820495.1. Classification (GTDB taxonomy): domain Bacteria; phylum Pseudomonadota; class Gammaproteobacteria; order Pseudomonadales; family Azotimanducaceae; genus Azophilus. The sequence goes on along the minus strand of JAPPIX010000106.1, from coordinate 697 downwards.
CAACACGGTGAGGGTCGGCACCAAGTTGAAGAATTGAAACACGTAGCCGACGGCGCGGCGGCGCAACGCGGTTCGCTCGGATTCGCCGAGCCGGCTCAATTCATGGCTGCGGCCTTCGTAGCGCAGAGTGAGCGTGCCGGCGTCCACCGGCAGCAAGCCGGCCATCAGGTTGAGCAACGTGGATTTACCGGAACCGCTGGGTCCGCACAAGGCCACCGACTCGCCAACGGCCACCTCAAGGCTGAATTCGTCAATCACCCGCCGATAGCGGGTGCCGTCACCAAAGCCCTTGCGCACACGGTCCAATCGGATCGCACTCATTTGTTCCTCGAAGCGCTAACGAGTACATTAGGCGCCCTCAAGCAGTAATGCGGACTTGGCATCCTGCCTTCCCCAAAAAAAGCAGTATCAAAACAACGTCATGACAGAACGACCGTACAAATTCGTCGTGCGGCTGCCTGCGGCCATGCGCGATCAGGTGGCCGAAGCCGCGGCCCACTACCGGCGCAGCATGAATTCAGAGATTGTAGCGCGGCTGGAACAGTCATTCGGCGTGTTGCCGCGCAGTTCCACGGAGCAGGAAGTCGAGCCCCCGCTGCATCCGCATATCGAAGCCATCTTCCGCAGCACGCTCAATGACAGCGAGCAGTCGTTGATCAAGGTCTTCCGGCGCCTTGACGGCACCCGCCAACAAGCC
>JAPPIX010000361.1:10783-18666 GCA_028820495.1 Gammaproteobacteria bacterium | reverse complement strand
ATTCGTGGGTTTTAGGCGCTAGGCCATTTCGCCCACTGGCAAGGCGCGACAACGCCGTGTGGCAGGCCCCACACCAATTCAAGCGAAGGGCAAGCCCCTCGCGCTCCCCGGCTGAGTCTCTTCTTTTGCGAGGGGCAAGCCCCTCGCGCACCCCGGCTGAGGGCTCCGCGGAGCAACGCGGCCAGGGGGCGAAAGGGCCACGAGTAATCACACGAATTAGCCGGACAGGACACTAGGACATGGTGAGCTGCCCGCTGCGTTCTTGATGAGCCGCATGGCCGCTTGGGTGGCACGCGTTTCCGCCCTGTTTTGCGGGCTGGTTCTGCCGATGGCGGGGGTGGCTTCGACACCGCCCCTGACCCTGACCCACGTCCCAGCCAGCGAGGCCAACGTCCGCGTGGACGGGCGGCTCGACGAGGCCGTGTGGCGACGCCTGCCCATGCAGGAGGACTTCCTGGTGGTGACGCCAGACACCTTGGAGACCCCGCCCTATGCCACCCGCCTGCGCTTCTTCCACACCGAAAAAGGCCTGTACGTTGGGGTGGACATGGACCAGCCGGCAGAGACCGTCGTCCAGCGGCTGACCGGTCGGGATGTGTCCATCGATGAACGCGACAGCGTTGGGATCATGCTCGACACCTCGGGGCAGGCGCGCTACGGCTATTGGTTTGAACTGGCCCTCGGCAACACCCTAAACGATGGCACCATGCTGCCGGAGCAACGCTTTGCCCGGGAGTGGGATGGTCCTTGGCGGGGCGCCACGACGAGGACGGCGACTGGCTGGTCGGCGGAGATGATGATTCCGTGGAGCATTGTGGCCATGCCCCAAGCCGATGGCACCCGTCGGATCGGCGTCTATGTGGTCCGGCGCGTGGGGCACCTGCATGGCCGCTGGGGCTGGCCACCGCTGCCGTTCACCAGCCCCACCTTCATGTCCGACATGCAGCCTGTCACTGTGGAAGGGGTCGATCCGCACCAGCAGTACGAAGTCTATCCCTATGTGTCGGCAAGCCGCGACCGGATCGACGGCGACACCGGCTACAACGCAGGAGTGGATGTCTTCTGGAGGCCCTCAACCAACTTCCAACTCACCGGTACGCTCAACTCGGACTTCGGTGCCGTGGAGTCGGACGATGTGGTCATCAACCTCTCCGCCACGGAAACCTTCTTCCCCGAAAAGCGCTTGTTCTTCGTTGAAGGCCAGCAGATCTTCGTCGCTTCGCCACGGGCGCAGACCGATAATCGGCCGGTCGGCGTCGCCGGTGCGCCCTATACCATGGTGAACACGCGTCGCATCGGCGGCCGCCCGATGGCACCGGAAATGGAAGCCGGTGGCCAGGTTTCCGAACGGGAGCGCATCCAGCCCGTGGACCTGCTGGGTGCGGTCAAAACGACCGGGCAGTTCGGCCAATTTCGCTATGGCGCGCTGGCGGCGGTGGAGGATGATGTGCGCTTCAACGCCACCTCTGCTGATGGGCAGGACCTGAAGCTCAAGGAACCGGGCACCGACTATGGCGTGGCCCGCTTGCTGTGGGAGGACAATTCCGGCGGTGCTACCCGAGGCCTCGGCATTCTCTCAACGGCGGCGCTGAACCCGCGCCGGGACGCCTTGGCCCACGGCCTTGACTGGCACTACTTGACGGCCAACGGCAAGTGGAAGGTCGATGGGGGGCGCATTCACCTCCGACATCGACGGCCAGGCGCAGGGCTACGGGGGCTTCATGGACCTTGAATACACCTACCGCCGTGGCATGACCCAACGAGCGGGGTTCGAGATCATGGACCGCAACGTGGATCTCAACGACCTAGGTTTCCTGCAGCGCAACAGCTACTACCGGCTGCGTTCCGCCTTCAGCCGCCTCGATTCCAATCTCGACTGGGCGCGCGACAACGAGTTCGACATCCGCGGATTCGTGCAGCGCAACCTCGACGGGCTGCGCAGCGGCAGCGGCCTTTTCACATCCAATCGACTGACGCTCAACAACTTGGGCAGGCTGGTGACGCGTGCCCACTTCTTTCCCAAGCACTTCGACGACCTGGACAGCTTCGGTAATGGCGCCTACCGCGTGGAGGAGCGGGCGGAAGTGCTGTTCGAGTACGCATCGGACGCCAGCCAGCCGCTGAGCTGGAGCCTCGGCGGCGGCTTTGCGGAGGAAGGCCTCGGGGGCCACTCCTTCCACGCCAAGGCGGGCTTGAACTGGCAGCCCAACGATCGGCTGAGCGGCCGATTGTCGGTTCGCCGGGACGACCGCGACGGCTGGCTGCTGCATCAGGCGCAAGACAAGTTCGCCACCTTTGCGGCGGATCAGCTCCAGGCCACGGTCAGCCTGGACTACTTTCTCACTGCCCGGCAGCAGTTCCGCGCCTCCCTGCAGTGGGTGGGCGTCAAGGCGACCGAACAACGGTTCCTGCGCATCCCCGCCACGCCGGGGGATTTGATTCCAAGCCCAAGGCCGGCAGACCTCGCCGCTTTCGACTTCTCCGTCTCCCAGATGGCGCTGCAGGTCCGTTACCGTTGGCAACTCGCCCCGCTATCCGATCTGTTCGTCGTCTACACCCGGTTCGCGGACCAATCCCGGCGCTTGGACGGTGCCGGATTTGACGACCTGTTTCGGGATGCGTTCCGGGATCCGCTGGGCGACCTGTTCGTCGTCAAGCTGCGTTACCGTCTGGGCTCCTGACCGGCACTCCGTCGCCCCGTTCAGCTTGACCCTTGGGCGCTGGTGATGGCTTCCAGCACTTTCGCCGGATGGTCCGCGGCCCGGCTCACCCGCCGCCAATGCCGACGCACCGTGCCGTCGGCGCCAATCCAGACGGTGGAGCGAATGACGCCGACCGTCTTCCTGCCGTACATCGTCTTTTCGCCCCAAGCGCCATAGGCCGCCATCATTTCCCGGCTGGGGTCCGACAGCAGGGTGAAGGGCAATTGGTACTTGTCGATGAACTTGCGGTGCGATGCGCCCTCATCCGGCGAGACGCCGAGCACGGCGACGCCTGCCGCCTCGTAGCCGCTCCACAGGTCGCGAAAGCCGCAGGCCTCCTTGGTGCAGCCCGGGGTGTCGTCCTTGGGATAGAAGTAAACGACCAGATCCCGTCCTTCATAATCCGCCAGGGACACCGCCGCGCCATCGGTGTCGGCCAGCGTAAAGGCCGGCGGGGCTTCGCCTTCGGTGACAGCCATGCAGCGCTTCTCCTTCGTTGGTGATGGGCCAGTATAAGCCGGTGTGTGCTGCTTCCGATCTACGCTGGGGCATGTTCCACATCAAACCCAATCAGATTGCGGCTCTCGGCACTGAATTCCACTCCGATCAGGTAGATTGGCTGGTTGAGATGGCGGTACTTTTGGTGGTAGCCCCGGTCTCTCAATTGGGCCAGCGCGGCACCCTGCGCTTTGCCCTTTTGCACCTTGAACTCGAACAGATAGACATGGCTATTGAACAGCAGGGCCATGTCCAAACGACCACTGGCGCTCGCATCCTCGGTGCGAACGTCCAAGCCGGAAGCCATGAAGCAGGTGTAGAAGAGGCTGGCGTAATAGCCTTCATAGTCAGCGATGTTGTTGTTCACGTGCCAGTTGTAGGGAATGCTGGAGAAGAAAGACTCGAGCAGTGTGCGCAAACTCTGGAAATCGTTGCCCTGCAATAGGCGGCGCAGATCCCCACTCTGCATGAGCCGGTCGGTCGTTTCCGGCGTCATGGCTTGCAGCAGGCTGCGGTTGAAGCTCTGCCGTACTTCGTGATTTGGATACGTCAGGCGGTAGCGTGGCTCATCGTCGTCATCGATCGCTTCCGCGATGGTCAGGTAGCCGGTCTGGAACAGCAGGGTCGCCGTTGGCATCCGATGCACATCGAAGGTCGAAAGCAGGCTGTCGGTGACGATCATGCCGTCAAGCGATGCGGCCGACACACCTCTTTCAAGCAGCTTCTCAATCAGGAACGCCGGGGTGCCGGTCTCGAACCAATGGGCCCTGAACCGGCGCTGCTCGAACAACAGCAGCACATCGAATGGGTTGTACACTTTCTCATCGCCGAGCCAGCAGTAGCCGTTGTACCAGCGACGGATGGCTTGGCGGTCCAAGCCCTCAATCTCGGGAGCGAAAACCCCGTCAAGGTCCGCATCGGTGTACCCGCAAATCGACGAATACCGGGGATGCAGAGTCAGGTCAGTGAGGTTGTTGAGATCGGAAAATACGCTGACCTTCGAGAACTTGCTGACGCCGGTGAAGAAGGAGAATCTGACGTGTGCGTCGGCATCCTTGACTGTCCCGTAGAAGCTCCGCAGCAGATCTCGATTGTCCTCAGCTACCTCGGGCGCGTCGATTGCGTCCAGTATGGGCTTGTCGTACTCGTCCACCAGCACGATGGCGCGCTGGCTTGTGCGTTCGTGCAGTTCCCGCAGTAGCCATCTGAAGCGCCCGCTCTGGGTGGAGGCACCGGAGGTCGCATCGATGTGCCGCTCGAACCCCTGCAACTGTTCGTCGAGGTTTCTTTCAAGCGCACCGGCTGCCTTGTAGCTGCCGCCGGCGAAGCTGAACCGCAGCACCGGATGGCGCACGGACCAATCCCAATGTTGATGGACTGCCAACCCCCGGAACAGCTCCTCGCTGCCTTCGAACAACTCCTTGAGCGTGTCGAGGAACAGACTCTTCCCAAAGCGGCGCGGGCGAGAGAGGAAGTAGTGCGCACCGTCTTGCGCCAGCCGCAGGGCGTAGCCGGTCTTGTCAACGTAGTAGCACCCTTCCTCCCGAAGTGTGCGGAAGGTCTGGATGCCAGTGGGCAGCTTGCGCTTGGCTGCCATGTGGTGCTCTCCACCGGAATGCGGCCAATGGCGCATCATAACCCGGCGAGCCCGCGACCAGCAGCGTCTTCGCTTGGGACGGGCGGGTCTGGCACGGCGCGGCAGCCAACCCGGAAGGCCATCCCCGCCGCCACGTCTCCACCTTCTATTGCTTGCCGTGGATGCGCCAGCAGGAGAATTGGGGGGTCACCTGCCTGCAGGAGGTGCTCGACGAGGCGAGTCCGAAACTCAAGGCCCGGATGGGCCTGCGCACCTACGGCACCTTGGGCATGGTGAGCGGCACCCGCACCAGCGTCGAGGGCGCGAGCTTGGGCAACTACGACGTTGAGTTCCCGGAGTACATCATCGGCGAGGAGGGTGCTCTGCATCCCTTACAGCGGGTGAGCCGGTCGGTGGCGGAGTAGCAGGCCAAGATCCGGCTATGCTCGCTCAATTCCGCTTCAGTTCCGGAAAGTAGGTTTCGTAGAACCCGCGATCGCGGGTCAGAAAGGACTCCGCAACGGAAGCCGCGTGTGCTCCAATCAAGAAGTCGGTGATGATGCGCTCACGAGACCCGCCCGCTTGGCGGTAGCGCTGCCAGCGCAGACCGGCTTCGTACGCCATTGCCGTGTTCAGATGGGAAACTCTGGCGTTGATCTCCCTTAGAGCATGATCGAGAGCGGATTGTTCGCGGAACGCAGGAACCAATTCCGCATAAACGATGTCGCTTACAAGAACTGCCCCAGCGTCATAAGCTGCCCGCAGCCATGACCTCGACTGCTCGCCAAATTCGTCATCCGGCAAAAAGACATCCAATAAAACGCTCGTATCTACTGCGGTAATCACCTGCCGCGCAGCCGCTCCAAATAGGCGTCGGTGCTGCCTCCAACACCCAGAACGCCGTAAACTCGGTCGACGGGATGCTGAGCTGCAGATCGCTTGCGAATCAAGATGCCCTCCGGGGCAGGCTCGACTTGAACTTCGACATTGTGGTGTAGGCCGTACTGATCCCTCAGCGTCTTGGGAATAGTGATCTGGCCTCTCTCGGAAATGTGCATATTGGCAAGATATGAATTTCTGATGAGAAAAAGCATACCTCCGCATTAGTGGTTCCTGCAAGCTCGATTGAGGCACTGGACAATGCCTCACGGGGACTCAGGGCAGCAAATCGGCCAAGTGCCGGTCGAATCCCCCTCCCTACTGTGATAAAACGCGCGCCTCCACCCCTTGATTGCAGAGCAGTTCCCGTGGCCGAGAGTGCAGAGCAAGTCAACGAGGCGATGCGCCGCAGCACCAAGGAGTGGCGCGACGCTTGGCCGCTTGATCCCCATCAAGATCCCTACGAGGTTGCGTTGGACTACTTGGACCCAGCCCATCCGGCGCTGTTCAAGGCCAACACCGTGCTGCCCTGGTTCGAGCGGCTGTGTGCCGAAGCGCCGGTTCATAAGTGCAAGGACAGCCAGTTTGGGCCCTACTGGTCGCTGACCCGCTATGACGACGTGAAGTACGTGGACACCCACCACGGCCTCTTCTCTTCGGACATCATGAACGGCGGCATCCGCCTTGGCGGCCGCAAGCTGGAGGCGCCGCCCGACCCGATGTTCCACCTGCCCATGTTCATCATGGCCGACTCGCCGGCGCACGAAGCCCAAAGAATGGCCGTCGCGCCGATGTTTGCGCCATCCAAGCTCGGCCGGCTGGGGAACCTGATTCGCGCCCGTGCGGGGACCATTCTGGACGAACTGCCCAGGGGCGAAACGTTCAATTGGGTGCGCCGGGTGTCGGTGGAGTTGACCGGGCAAATGCTGGCGACCTTGTTTGACGTGCCCCAGGAGGACCGGCATAAGCTCATCCACTGGTCCGACACGGTGGAGCGCATCAGCGACCCGGACTACTTCGAGACCTTTGAGGACGGCTTTCAGGAGCTCTGGAAGTGCTTTGAGTACTTCAACGCCCTCTGGCAGGAACGGGCCGCCGCTCCGGAGCAGGGGGAGGACCTGATTTCGTTCCTGGCGCGAGGCGGGGCCACCCGCAACATGACCCCCAGCGAATTCCTGGGCAACGTGCTGCTGCTGATCGTGGGCGGCAACGACACCACCCGCAACTCCATCTCCGGCGGGGTGCTGGCGCTCAACGAGTTCCCCGGCGAATTCGCCAAGCTCAAGGCCAACCCCGGCCTGATCCCCAACATGGTGCCGGAGATCATTCGCTGGCAGTCGCCGGTGGCGCACATGTGCCGCACGGCCTTGGAAGACGTTGAGATTCGTGGCCAGCGGATTCGCCAGTGGGACAAGGTCTGCATCTGGTACCTGTCCGGCAACCGCGATGAACAGCGCATCGCCGAACCGAACCGCTTCTGGATCGACCGCCCCAACGCGCGCCAGCACCTATCCTTCGGCTTTGGCATTCACCGCTGCTTGGGCAACCGGCTGGCGGAGATGCAGCTTCGGATCATTTGGGAGGAGATCTTGAAGCGATTCCGGGAGGTCGAAGTGGTCGGCGAGCCGGAATATCTCAATTCCAACTTCATCCGCGGCATCACCGACTTGCCGGTGCAGGTGCGCGAGTAGGGCTAGCGACCGCAGGGGACCGCAACGGACCGCAACAGCTCAACTTTCGCGAAGCCCCTGCTTGTGGATTTGCGCCTTCTGCCGCTGCCAATCCCGGTCCCGCGCAGCGGCGCGTTTGTCGTACTGCTTCTTGCCCTTGCCGAGGGCGATCTCGCACTTCACCCGGTTGTGCTTCCAGTACATCGCGGTGGCGACGCAGCTAAAGCCCTTGGCTTGGGTGGCGGTGAAAATTCGGGCCAGTTCGCGGCTGTGCAGCAGCAGCTTGCGGGTCCGTTGGGGGTCGGCAACCACGTGGCTTGAGGCACTCGGCAAGGGCGCGATGTTGGCGCCAAGCAGCCAAGCCTCGCCATCGCGCAGCAGCACGTAGCTGTCCACGAGCTGCGCCTTGCCGGCGCGGATGGCCTTGATCTCCCAGCCCTGCAGCACCAGGCCCGCTTCGAACCGTTCGGTCAGCGCGTAGTCGTGGCTCGCCCGCCGGTTGCGGGCGATGGTCGCCGAGCGCTTGGCGGCGCTTGGCTTGGCGTTCTTGGCGGACAT
>JAPPIX010000361.1:3310-10683 GCA_028820495.1 Gammaproteobacteria bacterium | reverse complement strand
GGGCAGTCAAGGCATGGGATGTGGTCCAGCCGCTGGATGTTCGTGCTCGCCGCGGCGGGTTCGGCGGTGGGTCTGGGCAACATCTGGCGCTTCCCCTACATCACCGGCGAAAACGGCGGCGGCGCCTTCGTGCTGATCTACCTGGTGTGCATCGCGCTGGTCGGCATCCCCATCATGATGGCGGAAGTGATGATTGGCCGGGAAGGGCGGCAAAGCCCCGTCAACACCATGCGTGGGCTGACCCAGCAGCACCACCGGCACCGGGGCTGGGTGCTCATCGGTTGGGCCGGCTTGCTGGCTGGCTTCCTGATCCTGTCCTTCTATGCCGTCATCGGCGGCTGGGCGTTCAAGTACATCCTCAGCTTGGCGGACGGCGGCTTCACCGACGCCACGGCCGGCCAAGCGACGGGCACCTTCGAGGCCTTTCTGGCCAGTCCTTGGGAAATGCTGTTCTGGCACACGCTGTTCATGGTGGTCGTGGTTTCGGTCATTGGCCGCGGGGTGGTCAAGGGCCTTGAGACGGCGATCCGTTGGATCATGCCGCTGCTCTTCCTGTTGTTGGCGGTGCTGCTGGGCTACGGCGTCACTTCCGGCGGCTTCGGCCAAGGCTTGGCCTTCATGTTCCGCTTCGACTGGGATGCGCTCACCGACCGCGCCCTGTTCGAAGCCTTGGGCCACGCCTTCTTCACCTTGAGCATCGGGATGGGCGCCATCATGGCCTACGGCGCCTATGTGCCGAGTACCGTATCCATCACCAACACGGTGATCACCATCGCCGTGCTCGACACGCTCGTTGCGTTGGTGGCGGGCCTGGCCATCTTCCCCATCGTCTTTGCCAACGGCTTGGAGCCAGGGCAAGGCCCAGGGCTGCTGTTCGTGACCGTGCCCTTGGCGTTTGGCCAACTACCGTTGGGAGCCTTGTTCGGTGCCGTCTTCTTTATCCTGGTGAGCCTTGCCGCCATCACGTCGGCCATTTCACTGACCGAGCCGGCCTTGGCGTACTTGGTGGAGGAGTACAACGCCAAGCGATCCAGGGTCGCCGTCACTTTGGGTACCGGCTGCTGGCTGCTCGGCATCGGCACGGTGCTCTCCTTCAACGAGTGGGCGGAATTCCACGTTGTGGGCAGCATGACGGTCTTCGATTTCGTGGACTACGTCTCCCAGAACCTCATGCTGCCGCTCGGCGGCTTGTTCATCGCCCTGTTCGCCGCCTTCGCCCTGCCGAAATCGGTGCTCGGCAACCAATTGGGGCTGACCGGCCCGGTTGGGCGCAAGCTCTGGCTGGTGTTGGCTGGCGTGACCGCGCCGTTAGGGGTCTTGGTGGTGTTCCTGGTGACCATCATCATCGGCCTCGACAACGTCAAGGCTTGGTTTACCGGATGACGAGCCTCAAGCGCTCGGCCGTGCTCCCCTATGCCGCGGACGACATCTACCGCATTGTCAACGATGTGGCTCGCTACCCGGAGTTCCTGCCCTGGTGCGTTAGCGCGGTCGTTTTGGCGGCTGAACCGGCGGCCATGGAGGCGCGGCTGACCGTCGAGGCCAAGGGTTTCAAGGAGAGCTTCACCACCCGCAACGTGCTGGAGCCGGGCCGCGCGATCCGGCTTGACTTGGTGGATGGCCCGTTTAGCCATTTCAAGGGCGAATGGCGGTTTTCCGAATTCGGCGGGGGCGGTGGCTGCCGGGTGGAACTCGACTTGAACTTCGCCTTCAAAGGCGCGCGCCGCCTGCTGTCCCGGGCGGTGGCGAGAAGCGTGGGCGCAATGGCCAACGCGGTTATGGACGCTTTCTGCCACCGCGCCCACGATCAGTTGGGTGCCTCATGCGGATCGAAGTAGCCTACGCAGCCGCCGAGCAGCAAGTGCTCGTTGTCTTCGACGTTGATGCAGGGGCCACCGTGGAGGTGGCCTTGCGGCAGGCCGCTTCCCACGCCGCCTTCGATGGCTTGAACCTTAACCGCATGCCGGTGGGCGTTTACGGCAAGCGGGTTGATCGAAGCCGCGTGCTGCGCCCCGGCGATCGCATCGAGCTGTATCGGCCCTTGCTGCTTGATCCCAAGGAGGCCCGCCGCCGCAGGGCGTTGGCCAACCGGGGGTCGGCTTAGCCCCCGCCAGTGGCGTCGCTGGGCGCCAGGTCGCCCGCCAGCGACGAGAGGGCATCGTTCTCGAAGAAGACCGTGAAGCGCTGCTCGGTCTCGAAGCGCCCCGGTACCCTGATGGTGTAGATGTAGTCCCAGCGGTCTTGGTTGAAAATGTTGCGCACCACCGGCTCCCCCATGATGAAGGCGACCTGTTCCCGAGTCATGCCGGGCTTGAGTTGATCGACCATCTCCTGGGTGATGACGTTGCCCTGCTGCACGGTGATCTTGTGCACCCGCGGTATCTTGAACTTGGGCATCTTCGGCATCTTCGGCATCGCGCAGCCCGCTGCCAGCACAGCACTGGCCAGCAACAGCGCGAACAGGCGTCGGCTCATCGGGGCATTCCGTAGCGATTGCAGACGGGGAATGGTAGCGGCAAACTCCGGTCGGGACAAAGTGCCGAACTGGAGCGGATCCCTTGTTTGCTTTTCGGGTACGGTCGAGTGCGCTCTGGTGTGCATTGAGGTGTTGACAGGCCGATGCCCAATGCAGAAGATCACGCTCAGTCGGGTGCCCTCAGGGGCTCGATATGGCTAGCCCAGCCCGACTTCACCCTCTTTCCGAAGGATTACCCCTGCGTTCCCGTCCTAGTGGGTCAACCAGTGGCGAAGTCCCCGCTCATGAGTTCTAACTTGTTTCAGCGTTCGCCAAGGCTTCCGGCGAGCCGGTGGCGCGAGGCTACTCTTCGGCCCGGATGAGGACGCGCCCGCCACCCGGTCCTCCGCAAGGAACTGCCCCCGAAGTGCCGTAGCGTCCGGTAGCCGACCCGCATCAGCCAGACACAGGCGTTGGGGTGCTGTGCTCGGAGACGCTTCGCGGCAACGCTGGCCGTGTCGGCGATGGCGTGGTTCCCGCTGTCCACGTCAATGGCAAGGACCTTGCCGCGGTGAGCCGCTTCCATTCGGGAGCGGAGGTCCCGTTCGTAAATCTCTTGGCCCAGGCGGGCGACCTCCTCTTTGGGGCGAGTTGGCGCAGGCATTTCCGTGGTCCCTTGAAGCCACTTTCGGTCATTTGAATTCTACTCCACGAAGCCCCAGCCGCAACTGCTCACTTGCACTCGCTCACTTGCACTCGCCGTGGCCCAGCGGTGCATGACTGCGTGCGTTGCGCCCGGATGGAGTTCGCGCTTGTCGATGACCGAGGCAAGAATCACTGCGTTTCGGCTATCAAGCTGGTCGTAGAACGCGTCGACTAGGCGCCCCATGTCATCTGGGTGCAGCGCTGCCAGGAATGGGCTGTACCGAGAACGGGTGGGCGCATGACGTAGCCAAGTGGATTTGATCTCACAGTCCGCGAGGCCGAAATGGACATTTCCTTCCCGATTCAAGTAGTGGGCGAGTTCGAGCTTGAGCCGCGATATCTCAAGCTCGAATGGCCGCCATTGGCGCTCGTAGAGCCCAACGGCTAGGAGCACGTAGATGTGGTCCTTCGGGTGCGCGGTCGTCCCGTGCGACGGATCACGGCTGCCGGATTCATCGACATAGAAGAAGTACATGGAGTCAGCTCAACTGTGTCGTCGTGGAGGTGATCGCTATCGGGAACTATTTTCAGGTGCGTTTCGAGTTGCTCGGGGGTAAATCCGTGCTGCGTAACCAAGGGAGCGAACGCTTCGAGGCCTCAGCGTAGCAGTACGGGGCCAGCAAATCACCCGAACTGGCGGACAACTGTTCCACGCAGGCTTCCACCCCGGCGTTCATCCGGCGGAAGAACGGCGCTTCGCGCCCGTCCGAGGGCAAGATGCCCTCGATCCGGGGTGGAGCGCACGTTACAGGCGAGATCCCGGATCGGGCGTCCCGCCCTCGATTGAGCCATTGGAATGCATCTTCCGAGGGCAGCCGCCGTGCTGTGTTATTCGTGATGTGTCCAGTGGCGTTACAGGCGCGGATCGGTGGCATGAATGGGAAGCCTTAATCGCTTCGCCACGGCCCGTGCACACCCGTGCACACCAGCGTAGCCACGAGGGCGGTCGTCTGGCATTCTCTAAGTCGCGAGAATGGAAAGAGGTCGCCGTTGCCATGGACTACGACGGAGTATCGGCGTTAGCCAAAACCCTTGGTTATCGCGACAAACTTCGGCTAGCGCAGTTGCTGATTCAACTCGCCCGCCGTGAGGAGGAGCAAGAACATCCTGAGAAACGGGGTGCCGAATCGGCAATGGCATCGTCGGAGTGGAACCCCGGTTTTGTCGCGGAGAGGATTCGGAAGCTCAGACCGAGGTCCCGGACCGCACTGCTCAACTCGATAGATGCGATGTACCAGTTTCACGGCGGAATCTCAGCAGAAGACAAGGAGCGGCTGGTCAAAGAGTTGGATCGTGACCACGGCATTGCGATTAGTCAGAACAATCGCGTGTCTTACTCGGACTGAGGGTGGCTGGTGGCTGGCGTCCTGTAGTGCGGGTTCCGTTTGAGCACCCGTTCAAGTGCAAGACAATGCCTCATGACTACCCGAACAGTTCGATCACTTGGGGATTTCGTAGGTCCTGGGACTCTGGCGGACTACAGTAACTCCCTTGCTGGCCAGCAGCGGCATCAGATCACGGGCTAAAAAACTACCGCAGACAGCGGTGGTCTGAGCGGAGGGATGGTGCGGGCAGTGGTGCTTGATGATCTTGCGCACGTCTTCGGCCCTGAACCGGCCGGGTGGGATTTCTTTTAGCAGCCAACGCACGATCATGGAGTTCACCGGCAGGCTTGCGCCGTCGTCTTCCGCTGTCTTGGGGGTTTCCTCGGCATTCGCATGCGTCGGCGGAGCCACATCCCAACGCAGTTGCTTGGGAACGAAGTCTCGGACTTCCTTGGACAGGCCGCTTCCGCCTGTAAAGTTGATCCACAGGAAGGGAGGTTGGTCCGAAATGTCGGTGCTGGAAGCGAGTTCTTGAATTTTGAGGAACAGGGTGCCGAAGTCGCTGTCGTTGCTCACCACGGCGACGTGGTTGGCGACGCCGGCGGTGAAATCGGCTACTGCGTCCGCCACGATGGCCATGTCGGCCGAGTTCTTGGACTCCCTAGCGAAGCGCTGGGTGCCGCGTACACGAACTTCAATGCCTTCGAACCGTTCTGCCGAAGCCCATGCCTTCCACAAGCCCGTCTTGTCGGCTGGGGCGTAAAGGCTGAGATGGCCAACGGGCGGTAGCGATTCGGGCCAGTCGCGGAGGACGGCCTCTATGGTGGTTCTCGCGTGTTCCGCGCTCCGCAGGTTCTCGATGTCCACATAGAGCCCCGTTTTCTTGGGCGGCGGGAGCAGCAGATCGTCGCGGGACAGCTCAGTTCGGCCGCCAAGGAAACTCAACAGGGAGGCGATGCCGGTAGGGGTTCCGGTGTGCTTGCCGAGCATTGTCTTGGTGCAGTAGGTGGCGCAGTAGCGGTAAGATGTTCGACAGGCGGGGTTGTTGCCCGCCAGCATTCGCGAACCCGGGCGCTCAGAGAGTGCGACCCCGGCAGGGAATCGGGGGGTTGACCCGAAAGCCCTACCGGAGGGGTCCAGAGAGACTAACATCCTCTAGCCCTATTAGCTTAGGGCAACTGGACTCGCGCTTTCAAGCGCCGGCTGGCCACCGCTCCGGGCTTGGCCATCCCCCATGGCGAACAATATGCACGCTAGCTCGGTCCCGCCTCCTCGAGCAGGGTGCGGGCGTAGGCGCGGGTTTTGTCGGTCAGGTCGGCCCCGGCCAGCATGCGGGCCACCTCCTCGGTTCGGTGGTCCGCGGTGACGCAACGCAGCCGCACGTTCTGGGCGGCGTCCTTCTCCACCACGAGATGGCTGTTGCCGAGTGCGGCGACTTGGGGCGCGTGAGTGACGCAGATCACTTGGGTGCGGTTGCCGAGGTCGCGCAGCAGGCGGCCGACGATGTCGGCGGTGGTGCCGCCGACGCCCACATCGGCTTCATCGAGCACTAGGCAGGGCAGGCGCATCTTTTGTGCGGCAACGACGGAGACCGCCAAGCTGAGCCGCGCACGTTCGCCCCCGGAGGCAATGCGGGCGAGGCTGCCGGCGGGATACTTGGGGTTGGTGGTCACTTGGAATTCCACGGTTTCCAGGCCGCGTTCCGAATTGGCCGCATCGAAAGCCACGGCAAATGCGCCCCCCGCCATGCCCAAGGCCTGAATGTGAGCGCTCACTTCGTTAGCGAAAGCTTCGGCGGCCTCGCGTCGAGCGGAGCTGACGCGCTCGGCGGTGCGTTGGAACTCATCGTTCCACTGCCGGGCTTCTTGCTGGAGTGCCTCGACGTTTTGGCGTTCGGTTGCCTGCGCCTCAAGTTCCGAGGCTAAGCCCTCAGCGTGTTCCGCCAAGCGTTCCGGTGCCACGCGGTGCTTGCGGGACAGATCGTGAAACCGGTCGAGCCGCTCGGTGATTTGGGACATGTGGGCCGGGTCGGTGTCGAAGGCATCGGCGTAGCCGTTCAAGTCGTGGGCGGCGTCGTCGATCAACTGCAGCGCTGAGCCCAGCGCATCCCGTGCTTGAACCAGCTTGGGATGCTCATCGTCGATGCCGCTCAGTTGCCGTTGGCTGCGGCGTGCGTCGGCCATGTCCGACAGGCAATCGATGGCTTGGCGCACCGCCTCTTGAATGTCCTGGGCTTGGGAGAGGCGGCGAAACGCCGCCTCCAGGGATTCGAATTCGCCTTGGGCCGGCTCCAAGGCCCGCAACTCATCGAGTTGATAGCGCAGCAGCGCCCGGCGGTCCTCGGCGTTGACGAGCTCGGCTTTGAGGGCAGCCAGGGCTTTTTCGGCTTTCCGGGCGGCGCGATAGGCGATGGCCATGCCTTGGCGGTCGGCGGCGGGCACACCGTAGGCGTCGAGCAGGCTGAGTTGCACGTCGCGCCTGGCGAGCCGCTGGTTCTCATCCTGGCTGTGGATGTCGATCAACCCTTCGGTCAGTTCGCGCACCATGCCCAGATTGACCGGGACGCCGTTGACGAAGGCCCTGGAGCGCCCATCGACGCTGATGACGCGACGGAGCAGGCAGCGGTGGGGCGCGTCGGCGTCATCGAGGTCAGCGGCCTTGAGGGTGTCGAATGACGCCGAATGCTCGGCGAGGTCGAATTCCGCCGTCACCTCCGCCCGCGCAGCACCAGGCCGAATCAAGTCGGTTCGCGCCCGTTCGCCCACCACCAAGGCCAGGGCGTTCATTAGGATGGACTTGCCGGCGCCCGATTCGCCCGTCACCACGGTTAGGCCGTGGTCGAAGGCAACGTCCACCTTGGCCACCAAGGCAAAGTCTCGAATGGTCAG
>JAPPIX010000361.1:0-3210 GCA_028820495.1 Gammaproteobacteria bacterium | reverse complement strand
GACCGGGGCTTGGTCAAGTCGCCGCACACCTCCGCCGGCAAGGTGCCCACCAGCCAAGGCTTGCGCTTCTTCGTCGAAAGCCTGCTGGCCGTTGAGCCTTTGGACGATGCTGGGCGCCGGGGCATCGAGGCGCAGTTGAACCCGGACCTGCCCCCCTCCGAACTGATTGAGTCTGCCTCCGAAGCGTTGTCGCGCATCACCTCCATGGCCTGCGTGGTGACCCTGCCTCGGCAGGAACAGGCGGCGTTGCGCCACGTTGAGTTCCTCAATCTCGATGCGGAACGCGTGTTGGCGATCCTGGTGTTCAACGACCGGGAGGTGCAGAACCGGGTCATTCACACCGACCACAGGTACCAAGACGCGGACTTGGTTCGCGCTGCCAACTTCATCAACCAGGAGTTCGGCGGCCTGACCTTGGGCGACGCCCGCAATGGCTTGTTGGCCAGCATGCAGCGCGACAAGGACCGCATGGACAGCTTGCTGCAGTCGGCGCTCGACTTGGCCGCCCAGGCCTTCGCGAAGCCGCCATCGGGCGGCAAGGGATTTGTCGTCGCCGGGGAGTCGAATCTGCTCGACATCAGTGCCGACACGGACACGGTGCGTGGCCTGTTCGAAGCCTTCACCCGCAAGGGCAGCATCCTGCACCTGCTCGACCAGTGCCTGAACACGGAGGGCATACAACTGTTCATCGGCGATGAGTCGGGCTACGAAGTGCTCGATGAGCTGTCCTTGGTGTCGTCCTCGTACTCGGTCAACGGCCGCATCGCCGGGGTGCTCGGCGTGGTGGGCCCGACGCGCATGGCGTACCAAAAGATCATCCCGGTGGTGGACGTAACAGCGCATCTGCTGGGTGACGCCTTGGATCATCCTTAAGCCGATGTCGTCCCGCTCTCATCTGGGGTGTGATTGTTTCGTCGAAGGGGCTTGAATCCACCGCGGCAAGCCCCATTGTGTGAGCTTGGCAACGGCGGATGGGGAACCATGGCGAAGAAGGCGGCTGAAGCGGAGCAGGAAGCATTGGATTCGGGCGAGGAAGCGGCACCCAAGCTGGATTCCGCAGCGGATGAAGCCGCCGCGCCCCAGGCGGATGACGAGGGCGCGTCGGACTTGCAGGCGGCGCTGGAGGCTGCGCAGGACGAGGTGGCGAGCTTGAAGGATGCGGCGCTGCGGGCGCAGGCTGACCTGGAGAACATGCGCCGCCGGGCGGCCCGGGACGTGGAGAACGCGCACAAGTTCGCCTTAGAGCGCTTTGCCGAAAGCCTGCTGCCGGTCATTGACAGCTTGGAGAAATCCGTTGAGAGCGCTGCCGAAGCGGCCGACGCGGCGGCGGTATCCGAGGGCGTGGGCCTGTGCTTGAAGCTCTTCCTCGACACCTTGGCCAGGAACGGCATCGAACAGGTTGACCCCTTGGGTGAACCCTTCGATCCATCGCTGTCCGAAGCCATGGCCATGGTGGAAAATCCGGACGCGGAGCCGAATTCGGTCATGGAGGTCATGCAAAAGGGCTATGCGCTCAACGGGCGCCTGGTGCGGGCCGCCAAGGTCATCGTCGCCAAGGCACCGGCCGCCGCCGCGCCGGCGGACTGAACAGTCCGTGGATTGATAAATCCGCCTGTGCCCCCATAAACAGAACATTCGGCGACTGCGCACGCAAGGCAAGCAACCAGCGAGCAGTCAATTTTCCCGTGCCTTGGAGCGAGGGGCGGGCCAACGCAAAACTTGGAGCAACTGGAACATGAGCAAGATCATCGGCATTGACCTCGGCACCACCAATTCATGCGTGGCCGTGCTCGACGGGGGCGATGCGAAAGTCATCGAAAACTCGGAAGGGGACCGCACGACCCCCTCCATCATCGCCTACGCCGACGATGGCGAAATCCTCGTTGGCCAGAACGCCAAGCGGCAGGCGGTGACCAATCCCAACAACACCCTGTTCGCGGTCAAGCGCCTCATCGGCCGCAAGTTTGCCGACCAGGTGGTGCAAAAGGACATCAAGATGGTGCCCTACCAGATCGTCAATGCGGCCAACGGCGATGCCTGGATCGGCGTCAAGGACGACAAGCTCGCGCCGCCGCAGATTTCGGCTGAGGTGCTCAGGAAGATGAAGAAGACCGCCGAGGAGTATCTCGGCGAAACCATCACCGACGCGGTGATCACGGTGCCCGCCTACTTCAACGACTCGCAGCGCCAGGCCACCAAGGACGCCGGCCGCATCGCTGGCCTCGACGTGAAGCGCATCATCAACGAGCCCACCGCCGCAGCCTTGGCCTATGGCCTCGACAAGAAGCGTGGCGACGCCAAGATCGCCGTCTATGACTTGGGTGGCGGCACCTTCGACATCTCCATCATCGAGATCGCCGAGATCGACGGCGAGCACCAGTTTGAAGTGCTCTCCACCAACGGCGACACCTTCCTCGGCGGCGAGGATTTCGATCTCACGGTCATCGACTACTTGGCCGATGAGTTCAAAAAGGAGAACGGCATCGACCTGCACAACGATGCCTTGGCCCTGCAGCGCCTCAAGGAGGCGGCCGAGAAGGCCAAGATCGAGCTGTCCAACAGCCAGCAGACGGAGATCAACCTGCCGTACATCACCGCCGACCAGAGCGGCCCCAAGCACTTGGTGCTCAAGCTCTCCCGGGCCAAGCTCGAATCCTTGGTTGAGGAGCTGGTCGATCGTACCATCGGACCCTGCCGCACGGCCATCAAGGACGCGGGCCTTGGCGTCGGCGACATCGACGACGTGATCCTGGTCGGTGGCCAAACGCGCATGCCCTTGGTGCAGGAGAAGGTCAAGGGCTTCTTCAACAAGGAGGCCCGCCGCGACGTCAATCCCGACGAGGCGGTGGCCATCGGCGCGGCCATCCAGGCGGCGGTGCTGTCCGGCGACGTCAAGGACGTGCTGCTGCTCGACGTGACGCCCCTCTCGCTCGGCATTGAGACGTTGGGCCAGATCATGAGCGTGCTGATCGAGAAGAACACCACCATTCCCACCAAGAAGACCCAGGTGTTCTCCACCGCCGACGACAATCAAACCGCGGTAACCATTCACGTGCTGCAAGGGGAGCGCAAGCAGGCCGCGCAGAACAAGTCACTCGGCCGCTTCGACCTGGCCGACATCCCGCCCGCGCCGCGCGGCATGCCGCAAATCGAAGTGAGCTTTGACATCGACGCCAACGGCATCCTCAACGTCTCCGCCAAGGACAAGGC
>JAPPIX010000228.1:3885-18734 GCA_028820495.1 Gammaproteobacteria bacterium | reverse complement strand
GGCGACCACGGGGCATGGGCAAACTCCGAAAATGGACACGCCCATTATTATATTACTTATTTATGGGACATCACACTAGGGTTGTCAACTGTGTAGCCGAACTTGTAAGTCCGAAAGGCCTCCCCAGCCGGTTTATCCTCGAACAGAAACTTGCTTTCAACATCCGCTATACTCAGCGTGTCGGTCAGATAGACCTTGTCATCGTCCTTTCCGTGGTTATCCGGCAAGCTGCGAAGCAACTCGATGAATGCTTGCAGAAACAGCGTGAAGGTTGTTAGTCGCTGCTGGCCGTCGACGATGTGATATAGCCTATAGGAATGGTCATCAATCAGCCAAAACTCCTTGTCATCCGGCTGAACGTCGGCGGTCGGAATCTCCTTCAGTGTCAGTACGCCAGTGTAGTGTGAGCGACCAACAGGCAGGTTGATGAGGTCATCCCAGAAGGCGTCCAACTGCTCGCGTCCCCAAGCGTAACCGCGCTGGTAGTCTGGGATTCGGAAGAGTTTTTCCTTGAAGAGGCTATCGAGTGGTTTGGGTTCGTCCATCGCGGTACTCGTTGTGGGGGCTTCGGTGAGAGCACACTCAGTCTTCTGCAAGGCTGATGAGGCGTCGGCCACTCATCAGGCTATGGCACCAGTTCCGTGGCTAGCCATGATGAGTCCATGTGCTGGGAAAGTAGGCCGGAATGGTAGGGTGCCGGGATGACGGTGTAAAGGCACTGGCACCGGCACTGCGAGAGAACTTTGGGTTGCCTCGTACGCCGCTAGGTTCACTGTGCTTCAAGCCATTCAGCATGCCTCGACCAATCAGCCAATACAGCTATTCCACCAACGCCATAGCCGCCAAAAAGAAGGCGTACTCCTCGGCCACTTCGCGCAAAGAGTCGAAACGCCCGGATTTGCCGCCGTGCCCGGCGCCCATGTTGGTCTTGAGCAGCAGCAGGTTGTCGTCGGTCTTTAGGGTGCGGAGCTTAGCGACGTACTTGGCGGGCTCCCAATAGGTTACCCGGGGGTCGTTCAATCCGGCGGTGACCAGCATCGGCGGGTAGGCGCCGGGCCCCAGTTGGTCATAGGGGGAGTAGGAGCGGATCAGCCGGAAGGCTTCGGCGTCCTCGATGGGGTTGCCCCACTCCGGCCACTCGATGGGAGTCAGCGGCAGGGTGTCGTCCAGCATGGTGTTCAGCACGTCCACGAACGGCACGTGGGCGGCCACGGCACCCCAGAGTTCCGGGGCTTGATTGACTGCGGCGCCCATGAGTTCGCCGCCGGCGCTGCCGCCGGCGATGGCGATGCGGCCGGCCTTGGCGTGGCCGCTGGCGATCAGGTGCCGAGCCACGTCCACGAAGTCGTTGAAGGTGTTGGTCCGGCGCGTGAGCTTGCCCGCCTCGTACCAGTGGTAGCCGAGGTCGTCGCCGCCCCGAATGTGGGCGATGGCGGCGATGAAGCCGCGGTCAAGCAGTGACAGGCGGGACGCCGAGAACGAGGGCGGGATGGCGTGGCCGTAGGCGCCGTAGGCGTAGAGGTAAAGCGGGGCGCTGCCGTCCGTTGGCGTGTCCTTGCGGCGCACGATGGACACCGGAACCTTAGCCCCATCACGGGCTGGGGCACTGAGCCTTTCCGTGATGTAAAGCGAGGCATCGTAGCCGCTGGGGATCTGCCGAACTTTGCGCGCTTCGAGTTCGCTACCGTCCAGATGGTAGTCATAGACCGTATCCGGGGTGACCATCGAGGTGTAGTTCAAGCGCAGGGAGCGGGTCTGGAACTCGGGGTTGTTGCCTAGGCCCACGGCGTAGGCGGCTTCCGGGAAGTCGATGTGGGCGCTCTCGCCGGCGCGGTCGATCAGGCGGATTTGGTCTAGGCCGTCCACGCGCTCCTGCACGGCGATGAAGTCCGCGAACGGCTGGAAACTGCGGATGTAGAGCGCATCAGTTCCCTCCAGCAAGGACGTCCAGGCCGCCTCGGACAGATCATCGTCGTTGACAGCGGCCAAGCGGGTGTTCTTGTGCTGGTCGTTAGTGCGAATGATGAAGCGGTCGCCCTGATGGTCAACGGAGTACTCGTGGCCTGCCCGACGCGGGGCGACTAGGCGGGGTTTGGCGACCAAATCATCGGCGGGGATCAGGTACGCCTCGGAGGTCACATGGTCGGCGGTGTGGATGATGACATACTGCTTGGATGCCGAAGCCGAGATGCCCACGAAAAAGCCCGGGTCGGACTCTTCGTAAACGATGGCGTCCTCGGCTGCCGGCTCGCCCAGCCGATGGCGCCGCACTTGGTAGGGACGCCAGTTCTCATCGACCACCGTGTAGAGAAACGCCGAGTCATCCGCCGCCCAGACTGGGGAGCCGATAGTGTCCTCGATGGCATCCTCGAGCAGTTCGCCGCTGCCGAGATCCTTGACCACGAGGCGAAAGCGCTCCGAGCCATTGGTGTCCGTGCTGTAGGCCATCAGTTGGCCGCCGTTGCTGACCGCCAATGCCCCAAGGCGGAAATACTCTAGGCCTTTTGCCAACGCGGGCTCATCGAGAATCGTCTCGGCATCCTCAGTCGGTGCCAGCCGAGCGTCCGGGACGTCCGCAGGCCAGCGTGACCAGATGCGGTACTGCCCGTCCTGTTCGTAGCGCCACTGGTAGAACCAAGCCCCTTCGCGCACTGGGACACTGGCCTCATCCGGCTGTTGGCGGGCCTTGATCTCCTCGAACAGGGTCTCCACCAAGGCCGCATGAGGCGCCATTGCCGCCTCGAAGTAGCGGTTCTCCGCTTCAAGGTAGGCCAGCACATCGGCATCGTCCACCGTGGGGTAGCTGTCGTCCTTCAGCCAGTGAAAGGGATCTTCCACGGTGATGCCGTGGTGGGTGTAGGCGTGCGGACGCGCTTCCGCCTTGGGCGGCAGTGCCGTTGTGTTGGCCATGGTGATTTCCCGCTCCCCGCAGCCAGCGATGATGGCCGACAACACCGTCAGCGCAAATACTCGCTCAAACTTCAAGGCCCATTGGGCAGAGCCGCTAAATCGACGGCCCCCTAGTGCGCCTAGGGCGGGGCGCTTCGCTGGCGCCTCTTCCGGGACTTCCGGAGCCGCTAGCAGGAGTGCTTCCATCAAGGCTAGGTTGTTCTTCTGCTTGGCTTTTCTGGTACGAATTGGTGTTGAGCAACGTCCAAGTTTTTTTTGGCAACCAGCCCTGCTTGTTTTCTCCGGCCTCGCAGATGAGAAAACGTCCACGTTTTGCATTGAATCGTTGGATGGTGGTGTAAAGTTCAACAGCGGATGCATCGGATATCAGGTAGAAGGCGTTTGG
Organism: Gammaproteobacteria bacterium; assembly: GCA_028820495.1. Lineage (GTDB taxonomy): Bacteria > Pseudomonadota > Gammaproteobacteria > Pseudomonadales > Azotimanducaceae > Azophilus. The sequence continues at coordinate 15,439 of JAPPIX010000228.1, read as the reverse complement.
AAGATCATAGCGCCAATGCACTATTTCAGGGCAGGCGTCGATGAAGTCCTTCACTTCATCCCTAGTTCCTACATCAGGACTGTAGATGAACAGATAGGCTCGTCTCACGATGGATCCTCCGTTCTCTTGGCGTCGGGCTTAGCATCCGGGTTTGGTAGGAGCTTCTCCGATCGGAGCAGTTCCGGGACACTGGCGCCTTTTTCTTGGGCCAGTTCCGATATCTGCTTATTGGTTTGGTATTCCTCAGATTGCAGTTTATCTGGATCCTTCAATAACAGGATGAAGTAGCCCGCGCAAGCTACCACTATCGGCAAGCAGATCGCGAACACTGCCCAAAACGGGAACGACTCGACTACGGCGAGCAGCAGAATGCCCGGCATGGAGATGACGAAACACAGCCAGAGGATAGGGTTTAGCGCACTTCTGACGCGAAGCTTGCCCCCGATCGCTGATAGCCGTTGGATCGCCTTGTCGATGGCCATGAGGCTCCTTGCCTGCTTTAAAGTGATCCGGTAACAGCAGTATAACTTACAGGATTCAACTGCCCTGAAACCAAGTGCCGGTCACCGATTCGTGCAGTTTGCCAAGCTGCATTTGGCATTCGCTGAGGAAAAGATGCAAGGACTCGCCGTCCAAGGCGCCCGGGTTGGCTGACGCCAGAAACGCCTCCGCTTGGTCGCAAGCGCGAAGCGGGGCTTCGTGGCGCGGCAGCGAGCGGATGTGGCGGCGCATGGTGCTCAGGCAGTAGGCGTAGGAGCGCGGCAGCTTGGGTTCGCGGAGCAGGAATTCCAGCACTCGGGAACGGCTGATGGGCGCGCCGATCGCCGCTTGATAGGACTGGCGAGCGTTCAGGGAGCCGAGCACGCTGCGCCATTGAATCTCCTGGAATGGGGCAAGGTCGTGGCCCGGCGGCAACAGGTCGGCGGAGCGCACGTCGATGATGCGGGTGGTCATGTCGGCCCGCTCGATCCGGCTGCCAAGGCGCAGCAGCTGCCACTGGGCATCGTGCATCATGTTTTGCGAGAGGAATCCCTCCAGCCGCTGTACCCGGCTGTTGATGCCTTCAAGGGCGGCGTGGCGCTTGCCTCGGGCAAGGTTCGGCCCGAGGGCCGAGCGAGCGAATAGATGCAGGTCGTTGACGTACTCGAAGGTGGGGCCGGGCATGGTTTCGCGCACCGTGCGGGCGTTCTCCCGCGCCGCCGAAATCGCGCTGGTGATGGCCGACAAATGGCGTGTGTCGCAGGTAAGGAAGCGGCACACGTTGCGCTCGCTGGCGTCGCCGTAGAGTGAGTCGAACAGCGCCCCGGAACCGGTGATGTCGATTAGCGGCCGCCAGCCGAGGGGACGGCGCCTCGGCAGGTCCATGAGCATGTTGGTGTTGACGTTGATCAGCCGCGCCGTGTTGTCGGCGCGCTCCATGTAGCGCCCCAGCCAGTAGATGCGCTCGGCGACTCGGGAAAGCACGCTGTGGCTCATGGGGGCAGGTCCACTATCCAAGTGTCCTTGCTGCCGCCGCCTTGGGAGGAGTTCACCACCATGGAACCCTTCTTCATCGCCACCCGCGTCAAGCCGCCCATGGTCACATGGGTCTCGGCCCCGGAAAGGATGAAGGGGCGCAGGTCCAGGTGGCGGGGCTGCATCCGATCAGGGCTGCCCGGCGCGCCTGCCAGGGTGGGCGCCGTGGACAGGGTGAGCATCGGCTGCGCCATGTAGTTGCGCGGATTGGCCCGCACGGCGCGGGCGAACGCATCGCGTTGCCGCTTGCTGGCCTGCGGGCCGATTAGCATGCCGTAGCCGCCGGACTCGTTGGCGGGCTTGACCACCAGCTTGTCGAGGTTGTCGAGCACGTAGTCCCGGTCGGCCTTCTCCACGCAACGGTAGGAGGGCACGTTGGCCAGCAGCGGCTCCTCGCCCAAGTAGTAGCGCACGATGTCCGGCACGTAGGTGTAGATCACCTTGTCGTCCGCCACGCCGCAGCCGGGCGCATTGGCCAGCGCCACGTTGCCCGCCTCCCAAGCCCGCATCAAGCCGGGCACGCCGAGCATGGAATCGGGGCGGAAGGCCTTCGGATCCAGGAACAAATCGTCGATGCGCCGGTAGATCACGTCCACGCGAACCCGGCCGGCGATGGTCTTCATGTACACGCAGTCATCGGCGCCAACCCTGAGGTCGGCGCCCTCGACCAGTTCGGCGCCCATCGCTTGGGCTAGGTAGGCGTGCTCGAAGTAGGCGGAGTTGTGGATGCCGGGGGTCAGCACGGCGATCTCCGGGGAGTCATTGTCTTCGGGTGCCAGGGAGCGCAGGCAGGCCGCCAGCTGGTGCGGGTAGTCGTCCACCGGGTGGATGCCGTAGTCCTTGAACAATTCCGGGAAGACGCGCTTCATCACGGCGCGGTTCTCCAGCATGTAGGACACGCCCGAAGGCACCCGCAAGTTGTCCTCCAGCACATAGAGGGCACCGTCGCTGTCGCGCACCAAGTCGGTGCCGCAGACATGGGACCAGACGCCGTGGGGCGGATCGATGCCCACGCACCGGGGCCGAAACTCGCGGGATTTTTCGATGTACGCGGCGGGCACCACGCCATCGTGCAGGATGCGTTGATGGTGGTAGATGTCGTCGATAAAGGCGTTCATGGCCCGCACCCGCTGGGTCAGCCCTTGGGCGATGGCGTCCCATTCAGGCTTGCGGATCAGGCGCGGCACGATGTCGAAGGGCCATTCCCGGTCGATGCCGCCGGGTTGGCCCCGACCGTACACCGTAAAGGTGATGCCCATGGTGCGAATCGCCAACTCGGCGGCGGCGGCGCGTTCGGAAAGCGCCTCGTCAGTTAGCCGCGAGAGCACCCGCAGCAACGGCCCGGCGCCCGGGCGGGCCCGGCCCGAGGGCGTGACGAGCTCGTCCCAAAGGCCCGCAGCTTGGTATTGCTTCCAATTGATGGGCATCAGGGGGCGCCGATCAATCCGCCGCCTCCGCCTTGCCGATGTCGGGCGCGGCATGGGCGGACAGCGCTGCCTTGGCCATGCCGGTTTGCGGCCCCTTGAGTGCCTTGATGGCGCGCTCGTTGGCCTTGATCTTGCTCATGATGGCCGCGGAGGCGCGGTCCCAGCTATCCCGGTTGGCGATGACGTACGCGTTGGACTCCCGAAAGCCGTCCAACAGGCCGTTGACTTCCGGAATGACGTAGCGGGCCACCAAGTCCCAACTGCGCAGGGTGTCCTCCCGGTTGGCCCAATCGTGGACAAAGCCGATCACCGTGCCGAAGCCGCCGGAGATCTGCTCGAGTTCCCGAATCTTTGCCACCAGGTCGTCCGGAGTGCCGATCACGTTGGCGCTGTCGTCGCTGAACGCGGCCACGTCCACGGCTTCGTCAGGTGTCTTGTAGATGGTGCCTTCGCCAGCCGCCAGCGTTCCAACGGTGTACTCGTTGTTGTGCCGAAACAGTCCGTCCCTAGCTTGCTCCCGTGCCGCTTGCCGGGTTTCGGCGATGTGCCAGCTCAGCACCAGGCGCCAATTGCGTCGGTCCACCTGCTTGCCGTGCTCGGCGGCGGACTCCTCGGCGAAGCTCCATTGCAGCGGCAACGCCTGAATGCCGGCCTTGGAGACCGAGCCGATGGACAGCACTCCCGCCTCATGCTTGCCGGCCAGCGTCATCCCGGACGGACTGACCAAGGAGGCGACGGCAAACTCCATGCGCTCCTGGGCCGGCTTCAACTGCAGCTTGGCGTCGCGCAGGGTGAACCAGTCCGACTCATGGGTGATGCGCTCGTCGCTCTCCAGCAAACGGCGGATGACGCCGATGGCTTCGTCCTGCCGGTCGCGCAGCAGCATCGGATCGACGCCGAGCATGTGCGCATCGGATGGCAGGGCGCCCGGCCCAGAGCCGAAAATGACTCGGCCCCGGGACTGGTGATCGAGCTGCACGAGGCGCTGCGCCACCATGAACGGATGGTGGTAGGGCAGCGAGATCACGCCGGTGCCGAGCTTGATGCGCGAGGTGCGTTCAGCGGCGGCCGCGAGAAACAGTTCCGGCGAAGCGATCACCTCCCAGCCGGTGGAGTGGTGCTCGCCGCACCAAAACTCGTCGAATCCGAGACGCTCCAAGTGCTCCACGAGCGCTAGGTCGCTCTGCAACTGCAGCGTGGGATGCTCGCCAATAGGATGGTGCGGTGCCACGAAGGCGCCGAATTTGTAAGTTGCCATACTCTTGTCCTTGCGTTGGGAGCCCCTTCCTACACCCCGAACCGCCTGCTCAGCGTCAGCCGCCAGTTGCGTGGCGGGCGCGGCAGGACCACCAGATCGCCGAAGATCTGCGGGAAGTTGCCTTGGAAGTAGAGCTTGTTGAGGGCGTTGTTGACGGCCAGGCTGGCTTGCCAGGGGCCGCGGGTCCACGACAGGGAGGCGTTCACCAGCGTGTAGGCGGGCAGGCGCACCGTGCGGGCTACGCCGGACCAGGCCTTGCCCACCCGGCTGGCGGTTAGGTTGAGGCCGAAGCCGTTGCCAAAGCGGTAGCTGCCGCCCGCGCTGACCACGTATTCAGGCAGGGCGCCCCGCTGGCGAAAGCGGCGGTCGCCAGCGGGCAGCACCGTGACCAAGTTGCCGCCGTACTGGTCTTCGGGTGCGAAGCCGGTGACGGCAGCGGGGGCGAAGATGAAGCGGCCGGTCAGGGGTTCGCGGTAAATGCGCGAGCGGGTGGCGGAGAACAACAGCGCCAAGCGTTCACTGAAGGCTGCCCGCAACTCAAACTCCACGCCCTTGCCGCGCACTGCCAGGTTGCTGTCGGCCAGCGCCGAGTAGTCGATGCGCTTTTGGTCATAGAGGGCAAGGGCGGCCTGCAGGCGGCCGTCCAATCCTGCGAACTTCAGCCCAGCCTCCTTGAGGCTTGACTTGCCCAAGGGGCCGGCTTCGACGTTGTTCACCGAAACCGCCCCGGATTGCCCGCCTAGAGTGAGCGCCTGTTCCGCGAAGGTGACGTAGGGGCGCCAGCCGCCCAAGGCGAGGCTCGCTGACAGGCTCCAGGAGAATTCGCCCTGCTTCTTCGAGGCCTTGGCGTTGGGCGTCGCGAAGGCGAATACGTTGGGGCCGTTGCGCGAGCGCAGGTCGTAGTGGTCCCAGCGGGCACCGGCCAGCAGCGATAGGCGCTCCAGCAGCGTAAAGTCAGCGATGGCGGCGAAACCTAGGTTCAGCCACTCGGTGCTGACATCACTGTTGAAGGGATCCGTATCTTCATTGCCGTAGGACGGCACCCGCAGATCGAGGGCCGAGGGTGGTTTGCTGATGTCCCGCCGATTGAAAAACTCGAAGGCGAGATCTTGGCGGGAGCGAGTGTCGTAATAGCGCAGGTTGGGCGCGACCACCAGGTCCAATTCCAGCGCATCCCCAACCTGAATGCCGTTGAACGCCGCTTCGATGCGCTCCTCCACCAGCAGGGTGCGATGGGTTTGGGAGAAGCCGTAGCTGGAGACGATGTGGCGGTCGGCGAAGTCAATGAACAGCTTCTGGCGCAGCGAAACGGATGCCAGCTCCGCCACAACGTCGAAATAGACGGCCAGAGAGTCTGCAGCGCCTTCATCGTCCTCGGCGCACAGGCAGTCGTCAGCGCCGATGCGCACCCGTTGCAGGGTGCTCGGATCGAGCTTGAGGGCGTCGCGTTCGGCGTCGCTGTCGAAAAAGCCGAAACCGGACCCGTAGGGAGTGAACACGTTCAGCCCGTTGCCGGGGCTCACCGCCGCGATTTCCGCTTGGCCGATGCGGCCGTTGCCGTCGGTGTCCAGATTCACCAGCGGCGCCCCCGAGAGGTACAGTCCATCGTCGATCAGGGCTTGGTCGATGCGGTTCCAGCCGCCGACTTCCGCGCCGCGCCAGCGCTGGTATTGGTGCCCTGCCTCGATCCAGACGTTGTCCCGAACGTCCACTACCAGCGTCGCCTGGGTCATGAACTGTCGGTTGCCCGGATGGTGGTTGTAGTAGCCGTCGGCGTCTTCCCAGAGTACGAAGGCGTGGTAGCCGGTGGGCTTGCCAAACAGCGTCATCGGACCGCCCCGTTCGGCCTCGACGCCGAACCTGTTCCACGATGCGGCACTCAGGGTGATCTCTCCGGTCGGCGCTTCGATGAACCGCCCTCCGTCGGCGCGGGCCGTCTTCGGCACCACGTTCAGGTAGCCGGAAATGGATCCCGGCCCGTGAATGGGCGAAGCCGGGCCGCGCACGATATCCACTCGGTGGGCGGCGCCGATCAAGGATTCCCAGCCCCCGGAACTGGTCAGCCGCCGAATGCCCCGAAAGTGAGTGTCGGCGATGCTGCCGCGCAGGTCGATGCTGGCCGCCAGCCCAAAGAACGAGGCCGTGAAGGCGCCCGGCGAGACGTTGGAGAAGTCGGTGACCCGCTCAACGCCGTACAGCGAGAGCATGTCTGCGCTTAGGGAGGCAGCGGCCCGCGGCGTTTCATGCAGCGTCTTGCCGAGGCCGAACACGGTGTCCACCGGTGCGCTTGACAGTATGCCGAACGAATCCGCCGCGCCTTGGTCTATGCGCTCCGCCTCGACGATGACCTGCTCGATGTTCTCCGGGTCTTCCTTTTCACTGTCACTGGCGGATTGCGCGTTTCCGGCAAGCAGCGTGGCTAGGGCGAGAGGGCCAGCAAGTCCGGTGAGTCGGCGCACAGGTTTGATGTCCCCGGAAAGAGGGCGGCGATTATACGGACTCAGCGCTCCCACGGTCATGCGAAGCCAGAGTGCTCAGGGCTGCGGTTAGCGGAGCCGTCGGCATAGCTTCTCGCAAGGCAGGCCGTCGCTGTCGCCGTCCAGTGTGCGCACGCCACAGGTGACCAGGTGGAAGCGGGCTTCGGCACAGGAAGCCATCTCTCTGCAATAGCGCTTTGTGCCGCAGGAAAACGCCTCTGAATTGGCCGATGGCGACTGGTCGATGGTGGCAACCTTGCGTCGCTGTTGGTGTGCGCCGCGCCGCCACTCCCACGGGGGAACCGATGCGTCAACGCCAAGCGACCACAGACCGCTGCCCGAGTCGCGCGCAACCGCCTCGTCGGGGAGCCAGTTTTCCGTGGCGTAGCGCCGATACACCCAAGCGTGGCCCTCGCGCACCATGTCCCGATTGATATCGCGCCCGTCCACTTGGAGCCGCGCCAGCAGTCGTCCGTAGCGGTCCTCGCCGCTTGGTGCCACTAGTACGGTGCGGCGAAACACTTTGTCGGCCAGGGCTTGGCGGGCGCGGGTGCCCCAAGGCTGGCCCCGTTCCGGGGCATCGATTTCCGTGAGCCGAACCCGGACTTGCCTTGGCCCAGCGGCGGTTTGCCGGAGCACGGTCACAGTGTCGCCGTCGGCCACGGCGACCACATCGGCGTGGAAGCATGAAGGAGCAATGCAGGTTTGGGCGGAAGCGTGTGCGGCAAGGAGGAAGATGACGGTGCTGGCGAGGCTGCGAACCATGGTCAATGTCGCACAAGCGGTAGGGGTCACATATTACAGCAATCAACCTGGTCTCCCTTCGTTCGCTCAATCAAGTTCGCTCAATCAAGCATGAACACCCATGCGGCTTCTGAGGGTTCCTTCCACACCACGGTCGCCATGCGGCCGGTCGCGCCCTCCCGTCGGTGGGAGTAGAGATGGGCGTTGGACCAAGTGCAAATGCGCTCACAGACGATGCGCTCGACGCCGGCTTGGCGCAGCAGCCACTCCGCTAGGGCGAATAGGTCCAAGCGCCACTTGTCCGGCTTGCCCGCAGCATGGAAAAACTGCCCCTCAAGGGATCGGGACGTGGCGGCGAGCACTGCGGCATGGACATCCTCCCCCACTTCGTAGGCATCGGGACCGATGGCGGGGCCGATCCAGGCACTGAGCGGCGATTGCGAACCGTCGCGGCGCATGGCGGAGACCAGGCTGGCAATCACGCCGCCGGTGAGCCCGCGCCAGCCGCCGTGGGCGGCGCCGATGCTTTGGCCATCGGCGGTGGCCAGCGCCACTGGCACGCAGTCCGCGCTATGGATGGCCAGTCCGACACCCCGCTCGTTGGTCCAGGCCGCATCCCCTTGGGGCACCGACTGGCAGGAGCCGGCATCGGCACGAATGCAGCCATCGCCATGCACTTGGTCCAGCCATTGCAGATGGCCGACGTTACCGAGCGTAGCGGCTTGGACCACGCGCCGGCTCGCGGCCACCGCGGCCCAGGCCTCGCCATTTCGGTTGCCGACGTTGATGTCTCGGGTGGTTGTAAGCGCGTGAACGCCGGGTGGCGCGGACCAATCGGCCTTGATCCAGCCTGCGGTCGGGTCAGCGTTCATCGCCGTGAGTCTCCGCGTCCAGGGTCAACACGGCAAGCAGTTCGGCCATGTCCTTCGGCAGGGGGGAGCGAAACTCGCAGCGCTCGCCGGTGGCTGGATGGTCGAAGGCCAGCTCGGATGCATGCAGGGCTTGGCGCCGAAAGCCGCGAACGGTGAGCACCACTTCGGGGTGCGGCGCTCGTGGCAGCCGTCCCCGGGCCCCGTAGCGGCGGTCGCCGACCAATGGATGGCCGATGCTGGCCAGATGCACGCGGATCTGGTGTGTGCGCCCGGTTTCGAGTTCGGCGGAAACGTAGGTGTGCGCCCTAAAGCGCTGCCGGACGCCAACGCGGGTGCGCGCCGGACGGCCGTCGCCTCGCACCCGTTGCCGAGTGCGGTGGTGCGGGTCGCGCCCGATGGGCTTGTCGATGGCTCGGCCGCCGGTCATCACGCCTTCGGCGATGCCCAGGTAACGGCGCGCAATCCGATGCCGGGCGACCGCTTCCGCCAGCCGCCTTTGCGCCTGCCGGGTGGCGGCAACCACCAGCAGGCCGGAGGTGTCCTGGTCAAGGCGATGCACCAGCCCAGCCCGAGGCAGTTCGATTTGCCCGCAACGGTAGTGCAGCAGGCCGTTGACCAGCGTTCCATCGGGATTGCCGGCACCGGGATGCGCCACCAGCCCGGCGGGCTTGTCGATGACCAGCAGTTGGTCGTCTTCGTACACCACGTTGAATTCCACCGGCTGCGGGGTGACCCAGTCTTCATCCGGGGTGGCTTCTGGCGTCAAGGTGAGGCGCTGGCCGGCGCTGAGCTTGCGGTTCGGCTTGACCGCCTCGCCATCCACCACGAGTGCGCCGCTCTTAATCCAACGGCTTAGCAGCGCCCTGGAGTGCTCGGCGAACAGCCGCGCGGCAACCCGATCGGCCCGCTCGCCGGCCAGTTCGCCGGGGACTTCCGCTTCCAACAGTTCGCTAGGCTGCGCCTCATCCATCATGCCACCTCTCGATAGCCAGAGTATTCCACAGTGAGGAGCCATCTGGGTCGGCCATAGCGCCGTTTCGCGACACGCGGCTGCGGAGAGAGCATGGAAATCACCATGAAATAGGATAAATTAAGGGCTTTTACGGAGCAGCCTACGCCATGCTGGCCAGCTACCCCTACAACGGTTCCACATTGGGCTACAGGCGCCTCTTCGTCCTTGGCGCGCTGCTAGTGGCCTTTGCAGGCTGCTCCTGGATGCCGTTCATCGGCGGCAAGGACAAGGACGAGGAAGACGAGGACATCAACGCCACGGAGCAGATGCTCTACCGCAACGCCCAGCGCAGCCTGCGGGCGGGCAACTACGAACGCGCCATCACCGCCTTGGAGCGCTTGGAAGCGCGCTTCCCCTTTGGGCGTTACGCTGAGCAGGCGCAGTTGGAGTTGGTCTATGCGCGCTACCAGTCCTCCGATCACGACACGGCCCGCTTGGCGGCGGACCGCTTCATTCGCCTGCACCCGCAGCACAGCAACATCGACTACGCCTACTACCTGAAGGGATTGGCGGCCTACAACAAGAACCGGGGGCTGCTGGACCGGGTGTTCACCTCCGACATCTCCAAGCGCGACATGACGTCGGCCCGGGAGGCCTACGCGGACTTCGCCGAGCTGTTGCGCCGCTATCCGCACAGTGACTACGCCAGCGATGCCAAGCAGCGGATGATTTACCTGCGCAACATGCTCGCCGCTTCGGAAATCCACATCGCCGACTACTACATGCGCCGGGGCGCCTACGTGGCGGCCGCCAACCGGGCGCGCTTCGTGCTTGAGAACTATCCCCAGGCGGAGCCCATTCCGGAAGCGCTCATCGTGCTCGTTGAAGCTCAGTACAAGCTCGAACTGCCCACTGCGGCCAACGACACGCTAAGGGTGTTGGCGGTGAACTACCCGCATCACCCGGCTTTCGACGAAAACGGCGACTTGGTTCTTGCCGAGCGCATCCGTGGCCGCGATCGGTCCTGGGCGAACCTCATGACCTTGGGCCTGCTTGACCGCCCCGAAACGCCGCCGCCGTTGCGCCTGCAGCATCCGGAAGGATTCGAGCCGCCGCCTGCGCCGCAACGCGCCGAGGGGGACCGGCAGGCTCTTGCCCAGAAAAAGAAAAAAGGCGGCTGGCGCCGCTGGGTTCCGTTTTTCTAGTGCTGCGAATAAGCGGCCGGCCGGAGAGTTGAAGTTGGAGGGCATCGACGAGGAAAAGGTTACCGCTTGGTTGGTCGAGCGCATCGGCGGCCTGCAGCCGCCCCTGCGATTTTCCCTGATTGCCGGCGGCCACTCGAATCTCACCTATCGCTTCGTTGACCAAGCGGGCGCTGCCTACGTTCTGCGCCGGCCGCCACTCGGCAACGTGCTCGAAAGCGCCCATGACATGGGGCGCGAACACCGGATCATCGCTGCCCTGCAGGGTTCCGAGGTGCCTGTTGCGCCAGCCCTGGGCCTGTGCGCCGACGCAGCTGTGAACGGCGCTCCCTTTTACGTCATGGGCTATGTCGAGGGCGCTGTGCTGCACGACACCGAGGTCACCAAATCGGTTGCGGAGCCTGACCGGCATCAACTCGGCCTGCACGTCATCGAAGTGCTCGCCCGGCTGCACGGCACCGACCCGGACCGGGTGGGCCTAGGCGATCTAGGACGCAAGGAAGCCTACTTGGCCCGTCAGTTGAAACGGTGGAACCGGCAGTGGGAGGCCTCCAAGACCCACGAAATCCCGGAAATGGAAGAGACCTCCCGCATTCTGGCCGAAACCATGCCGGAACAGGTCGGCGCCGCCATCGTCCACGGCGACTATCGCCTCGGCAACATGATCGTCGGTGACGGGGCGATTCGGGCGGTGCTCGATTGGGAGCTCTGCACCCTTGGGGATCCGCTGGCGGACGTGGGCTACCTTCTGAACTCCTGGGTTCAGCCGGAGGAAGTTGTCACCGGTCCGGCGCCGCCGATCCCCCCGACCGCGATCGGCGGCTTCCCGTCGCGAGAGGCCATCAGCGAACTCTACGAGCGGCGCACCGGCCGTTCACTAAACGCGATCAACTACTACCGCGCCTTCTCCCACTGGCGTTTGGCCGCCATTGGCCAAGGCGTATACAAGCGCTACTTGGTGGGCGCCATGGGCAAGCAGGACGGCATTAACCTGGACACCTACCGGGAGAGCGTGCGCAGCCGCGCCCAATCGGCGCTCGCCTTGCTGGCTTGAGAGCCTTCAGCTTGTGGGGAGCGCGAGGGGTCCGCCCCTCGCAGGGAAGAGCC
>JAPPIX010000228.1:0-3785 GCA_028820495.1 Gammaproteobacteria bacterium | reverse complement strand
TTCAGCTTGGGGAGCGCGAGGGGTCCGCCCCTCGCAGGGAAGAGCCTTCAGCTTGGGGAGCGCGAGGGGTCCGCCCCTCGCAGGGAAGAGCCTTCAGCTTGCCCCAGAAAGGTACGCCGCTGACGTAGAAGGAACCACCTGTTCGCCGCAAGGCTGTCGCCATTTGCGCCATGAAGAGAAGGAAGGGCAGGGGAAGGGAAGAAAGGCGTGTCAGCAAGGAGGAACTGCTGAATGCAACTTCATTGCTTTTGGGGGAAGGACACTTGAAGGGAGGATTGCCTCGAAGTTGCTTGCACGCCTAAAACCCTAAGTTGACGTGATTATGTACAGTACAAATAGCTTGTCAAGGCTTTTTTCATCTTTTTTGTAAAGATTTTGTTCAGGATAAGGCGTCATGGCGTGACAAAGGCTTCGAGCGCACCTTCGAGCCGAGCCCGGGCTTGGGTGGCTTCACGCTGGGCCTGCTGGTAGAGGGCGGCGTTGGCCGCCGTAGCGTCATCGGCTCCGCCGCAATCCGCTGTGTAGTCGGCAAAGGCGTTCAACTGCGAGATCAGTTCCACGAGATGTTTCGGGCAGTGGCTGGGATCCGTGCTTCCCGCGGCGATCGCGATCAGTTCCGCGTCGCTGAAGCGCCGTTCGACCATTCCAGCAGCCCGTAGCGGCTGCCCGCTGGCGGCTGTGCAGGCCTGTTCGATTTCAGGCCAGGTGACGGGCCACCGAAACACCTCCACATTCGCCTGGGCCGCTCGCCGCAGATACTTTTCCGCAGCGAACTGATAGACCACGACGATCCGTGCGTGGTCCAGTTTTTTCTCAATTTCCTCAATGGGTTGAGTGGTCAACGTGGGCAATTGGGCGACGATGGCGTCAAGCTTTGGCAGGCGGGTGGCAGCGGTGAAGGCCGCCATGTTGGCCCATTGCGCAGCGAGCTCCACCTGTGAGTCCTCCCCCCGCTGATGGGCGAGAACGCTCAGGTTGGGGCCAATGACGCCTACCCTGGGCATGGGCGGGGCAATGGCAAGGGACTCGGTTTGCCGGGCGGCGAGCTGCTCATCCGTTAGGCGCGCCAAGCTCGAGATCGGCTGGCCTTGATCGATCAGCCGCTTGATGCGCCGCAACCGTTCGAGTTGCTGGCCGCTGTAGTAGCGCGTCCGGCCCTCACGATGCACTGGGCTGAGGCCGTAACGGCGCTCCCACGCCCGCAGCCGCTCCACCGCGATGCCCGTCAGGCTGGCTACGCTGCCTATCCGGTAAAGATCGTCTTGAGCATCCACCCAATAGCGTCCCGGCAAGGTTTTGAACAGGACGAATTGTACACAAGAACCTCGATCTGTCTAGATGGTGTACAGATAAGCTTGAAAATGCCTTGTGCGGCCCCAGATAAGGGGTAGAATACGCCGTTCACTTGGGCTTTCTGGATGCGCGCCTTTCCGGGGCAAGGCGGCATCTTGGTCCAATCCCCATCCGTCCAACCTGTCGAGGGGGCCATGAGCGATCAGATTTCAAAGCAGCCGTCACGCCTAAAGGAACTCATTGCCAAGGGCAAGGAGCAAGGCTATCTCACCTTTGCCGAGGTGAACGACCACCTGCCTGATGAACTGTCCGATTCGGATCAGATCGAAGACATCATCGGCACCATCAACGACATGGGCATCGAGGTTCACGAGAGCGCTCCCGACGCCGATGACCTGATGAGTGCCGAAGAGAACACGGTGGATGAACTCGCTGCGGAGGAAGCGGCCGCAGCCCTCGCCGCCGTGGAGACCGAGGCGGGCCGCACGACCGATCCGGTGCGGATGTACATGCGCGAAATGGGCACGGTGGAACTGCTCACCCGGGAAGGCGAAATCGTCATCGCCAAGCGCATCGAGGAGGGCATTCGCGATGTGCTCGCCGCCTTGGCTGCTTTTCCCGGCGTGGTGGAGCACATCCTCGATACCTACACCGAGGTGAACCGCGAGGGCCAGCTTTCGACGTTGCTCATCGGCTACCTCGATCCGGCTGACCATGTTCCGCGGGCGCCTCAAGTCGTTCCGGCGCCTAAGCCGGCCATCGTGCCGCAGGTTGTGGAAAAGACCGTTGAAGCGGACGGCAAAGCCGGCGATGAAGCCGATGCTGATGGCGCGGCCAAGGCTGATGGAGAGGTTGAGAACCTCGGCTCCAAGGCGGCGGATTCCGGGAGCACGGCGGCCGCGGAAACGGTCACCGATGAAGGGAAAAAGGCGGCTGATGGCGCCGGGGCCAGCAAACCGGAGGCTGGCGCGGCGAAACCCGCGGATGCCAAGGCCGCCGATGGCCAAGCCGGACAAGCCAAAGACGCCGACAACGCCGACAAAAAGCAGGCGGACACCCCGGAAAACAAAGGCCCGGACCCGGTGCTGGCCAAGCGGCGCTTCCAGGCGCTCAGGCGCCAATACAACAAGACGCGCAAGCTCATTGGTGAAAGGGGCCGCAGCAGCCCTGAATCGCGCTCCCAGTTGGCCGCGCTGGGCAAGAAGTTCCACTCCTTCAAGCTGACGCCCAAGCACTACGATGAAATCGTCCGCAGACCCCGGGAAGCGCTTGAGGAAGTGCGCCGCCATGAGCGGGCGCTCCTGGAGATCTGCGTGCGCGAAGCCCGGGTACCCCGGGATCTGTTCCGCAAGGTCTTTGTCGGCAAAGAGATCAGCGTCACTTGGCTGAATCGCCTGATTAAGGCGGATGAGCGCTATTCTAAGGTGCTTGCCGAGCGCAAGCCCGACATCGTGCGCATTCAGAAGAAGCTCAAGGGCGTTTGCACCCGCACTGGCTTGTCGGTGACTGAAATCAAGGAGATCAACCGCGCCATGTCCTTGGGTGAGGCCAAGGCGCGACGGGCCAAGAAGGACATGGTCGAGGCCAACCTGCGCCTCGTCATTTCCATCGCCAAGAAATACACCAACCGCGGCCTGCAGTTCCTCGACCTGATCCAGGAAGGCAACATCGGCCTCATGAAGGCGGTGGACAAGTTCGAGTACCGGCGCGGCTACAAGTTTTCCACCTACGCCACTTGGTGGATTCGCCAGGCCATCACCCGTTCCATCGCCGACCAGGCGCGCACCATCCGCATTCCCGTGCACATGATCGAGACCATCAACAAGCTCAACCGGGTATCCCGGCAAATGGTTCAGGAAATGGGGCGGGAGCCGAAGCCGGATGAATTGGGCGAGCGCATGGAAATGGTGGAGGAAAAAGTGCGCCGGGTGCTCAAGATCGCCAAGGAGCCCATTTCCATGGAAACGCCGATCGGCGACGACGAGGACTCCCACATCGGCGACTTCATCGAGGATTCCACCGTGGGCCTGCCGGTCGATCTAGCGACCGAAGATGGCCTCAAGCAATTGATCGGCAACGTCCTTGGCGGTCTCACTGCCCGGGAGGCCAAGGTGCTGCGCATGCGCTTCGGCATTGGCATGAACACCGACCACACCTTGGAGGAGGTCGGCAAGCAGTTCGATGTCACCAGGGAGCGCATTCGCCAGATCGAAGCCAAGGCGCTGCGCAAGCTGCGCCACCCCAGCCGCTCCGAACACCTGCGCAGCTTCTTGGACGACAAGGTGTCGTCGAAGTCCTAACCAGGGGTGCCTTAAGTCCGTGTGTGGGTGGTCGCCGGGCGCATGAGTTGATTCATGTGGCAACCTCTTTCCGCGATCAAGAAAACCAGCGGTCGTGATACAGTCGCTGCCAGCGGGCTCGCTTTCAGGGGCTGCAAGGGCCTATAGCTCAGTTGGTTAGAGCAGTGGACTCATAATCCATTGGTCCCAGGT
>JAPPIX010000373.1 GCA_028820495.1 Gammaproteobacteria bacterium | reverse complement strand
GCGGACTACGGCGGCTTCAAGCAGCGCCGAGCGGCATCCGAGGCCGAAGGCAAGCGGCGCGGCATCGGCTTCTCCTGCTACATCGAGGCCTGCGGCTTGGCACCCTCGCAACTCGCCATTCAGTTGGGGGCCGGGGTGGGCCTCTACGAGAGCGGCGAGATCCGCATCAACCCCACTGGCTCGGTCACCGTGTTCACCGGCTCCCACAGCCACGGCCAAGGCCACGAAACCACTTTCGCCCAAGTGGTTTCGGACAAGCTCGGCGTCCCCTTCGACGACGTGGAAGTGGTCCACGGCGACACCGGACGGGTGGAGTTCGGCCTCGGCACCTACGGTTCGCGCTCCTTGGCGGTGGGCGGCTCAGCCCTGATCAGCGCCGCCGACAAGATCATCGCCAAGGGGACCAGGATCGCGGCGCACATGATGCAGGCCGAACCCGACAACGTGGCCTTCGAGGAGGGCGCGTTCATCAGCGGCAACCAGCGTCTGACGCTGCAGGAGGTGGCCTTCGCGGCCTACGTGCCCGCCGACTACCCGCCGGACCTGGAGCCGGGGCTGTCGGAAAAGGCCTTCTACGACCCGGAGAACTTCACCTACCCGGCCGGCGCCCACATCGCCGAAGTGGAGGTCGATGAAGCGACCGGCTCGGTGCAGCTGGTCAACTTCGTGGCAGTGGACGACTTCGGCCACGTCATCAACCCGATGATCGTCGATGGCCAAGTGCACGGCGGCCTCGCCCAAGGCGCCGGCCAGGCGCTGCTCGAGCACGGCATCTACGACGCCGACGGCCAACTCACCACCGGCTCCTACATGGACTACTGCATGCCCCGCGCCGACGACATGCCGGACTTCACGGTGGACACCACGGTGACCCCCTGCACCCACAACCCGCTAGGCGTCAAGGGCTGCGGCGAAGCCGGCGCCATTGGTTCGCCGGCAGCGATCATCAACGCCGTGACCGACGCCCTCGGCACCGAGGACGTCGCCATGCCGGCGACCCCCGAGCAGGTGTGGCGAAAGCTGCGCGGCCTGTAGCGCAAAACAGCAGCCCACGATAAAGGAAACGACATTGGACCCATTCAACTACCATAAGCCATCGAGCTTGGCCGAGGCCGTCGCCCTGCACCGCGACGCCGAAGACCCCGCCTACCTGTCGGGCGGCCACACCCTGCTGCCGACCATGACCCAGCGCTTGGCCGCGCCGAGCGATCTGATCGACTTGGAGGGATTGACCGAACTGACCGGCATCGCCGCGGAGGACGGAACCTTGAGCATCGGCGCGTTCACCCGCCACGCTGAGGTCGCCGCTTCCGCCGAGGTGCGCAGCACCGTGCCGGCGCTGGCCGACTTGGCGGAGCGCATCGGCGATGCCCAAGTGCGCAACCGGGGCACCATCGGCGGCTCGCTAGCCAACAGCGACCCGTCGGCAGACTATCCGGCGGCGGCGCTCGCCCTGAACGCGGTCATCCGCACCGACCGGCGGCAAATCGCTGCCGATGACTACTTCCGGGGCCTGTTCGAAACCGCCTTGGAAGAAGACGAAATCATCGCCCGCATCGACTTCGCCATCCCCAGCCGCGCCGCCTACGAGAAGTTCCCCAACCCGGCCTCCCGATACGCTACCGTCGGCGTCATGGTGGCGGACTACAATGGCGCCGTTCGCGTCGGCGTTACCGGCGCCGGCCCCTGCGCCTGCCGCGCCCCGGCCTTCGAGGCCGCCTTGAGCACCAGCCTTGACCCAGCGGCGCTCGACGACGCCGAAATTCCAGCCATCGACTTCAACAGCGACCTGCACGCCTCCGCCGAGTACCGCGCCCACTTGGTCCGGGTGATGGCGCAACGGGCCGCTGCCCGACTGGTCGTGGCACTCGATTGACAACCAACTGTCCTGTCGATGCGGGGAGTTTCCGTAGTTCCAATCGAGGGCGGGGCCCCCACCCACCCGGGGGCCCTAGCCACGGCCGCCCACGCGGCGGGGACCCATTGGAGCGCGGGGGGGG